>JALWGH010000278.1:4505-7592 GCA_027013735.1 Melioribacteraceae bacterium | reverse complement strand
GCACAAAATCCAACGTCATTGCGACCCCGCCGCGGAGGGGGAAGCAACCTGTAGTTCATTCAACTTTTACTTTTTTAACCCATAGATTGCTTCGCTTCGTTTCACTCCGCTCGCAATGACAGGTTATTTGTCATTGCGAGGAAGGATTCCGACGGCAGTCGGAAGACTGACGAAGCAATCTGTTGTTTTTCCCGTCATTGCGAAGGAGCGTAGCGACTGAAGCAATCTGTAGTTCATTCAACTTTTGTTTATTAGGCGGATAGATTGCTTCGCTTCACTTCGTTCAGCTCGCAATGACAGTAGAATCTCACAGATTACTTCCCCCGTATTCTGCAGGAACGCACTCAATGTCAGTTTTAATTGACTTTTTCGTCATAAGTGCCCTCGGATGACCTAACGGATAGAGTTGCAAAAGCAAACGGCAATTTTGACTGAATTATTTAAAATAATAAAGCACAAAATTGCCGTCGGTTTCAACCGACGGCGTGAAGAGAACAAATAAACTTAATGGGCTTTAGCCTCATTATTTGTACTTTGAAGAAAAACAGAATGTGGCTAAAGCCGTATTATTTTTGTTTTCTGCTTTCCGTCAGTTAAAGCTGACGGCAATCAGATTTTCAACCCGTACCAAAAAATCCACAAAAAAAAGGCTGACAAAACTGCCAGCCTTTTTTAATGCTTTTATTTTACAATGAAAGGGTTTGCTTAAACAATACCCTGATCCATCATTGCGTTTGCTACTTTCAAGAAACCGCCGATGTTAGCGCCGTTAACGTAGTTACCCGGGGTTCCGTAAGCTTCGGATGCGTCAACGCAAGTTTTGTGAATACTCTTCATAATATTGTGAAGTTTTTGATCCACTTCTTCTCTTGTCCAGGAAAGTCTCAAGCTGTTCTGGCTCATTTCGAGTCCCGAAACAGCTACACCGCCTGCGTTAGCAGCTTTACCGGGACCGTAAAGAATTCCCGCATCCAAGAACAAATTAACGCCTTCAATCGTAGTAGGCATGTTTGCGCCTTCGGAAACACAGAACACGCCGTTGTCCAAAAGGTGTTGTGCGTCTTTTTCGTTGATTTCGTTTTGAGTTGCGCTCGGGAATGCGCAGTCAGCTTTGTGATTCCAGAGAGGATTGTAATCCAGGTTAGGATCCCTCGGTGTGTAAACAGCGTTGGGATATTTCTCTGCGTATTCTTTGATTCTTCCTCTCTTAACATTCTTAAGCTCCATGACGAATGCCAATTTTTCAGCGTCAATTCCTTCTTCGTCGTAAATGTAGCCGCTGGAATCGGAAAGTGTAACAACCTTTCCACCCAATTGGTTGATTTTTTCAACCGTGTATTGAGCAACGTTACCGCTACCGGAAACCAAGCAAGTTTTTCCTTCCAAGGTTTCACCGCGTGTTGCGAGCATTTCGCTTGCAAAGTAAACCGAACCGTAACCGGTTGCTTCGGGTCTGATTAAAGAACCGCCCCAGCCTAAGCCTTTGCCGGTAAGAACGCCGGTAAATTCGTTGCGCAGTCTCTTGTATTGACCAAATAAGAAACCGATTTCCCTTCCGCCAACGCCGATGTCGCCTGCGGGAACGTCAGTGTTAGGACCAATGTGGCGGAACAATTCTGTCATGAAAGACTGGCAGAATCTCATTACTTCCGCATCGCTCTTGCCTTTAGGATCGAAATCCGAACCGCCTTTGCCGCCGCCCATCGGGAGCGTGGTTAAGCTGTTCTTGAATACCTGCTCGAAAGCTAAGAATTTTAAAATGCCCAAGTTAACGGATGGGTGGAAACGAAGACCGCCTTTGTAAGGACCAATTGCGGAGTTCATTTCAATTCTGTAACCACGGTTAACTTGAATTTCACCATTGTCATCTACCCAAGGAACTCTAAACATAATTACTCTTTCGGGCTCAACAATTCTCTCAACAATCTTAGCCTGACGGTATTCAGGATGTTTTTCAAGTACCAATTCAAGCGATGTTACTACTTCGTAAACCGCCTGATGAAACTCCGGTTGTTCCGGATTCTTCGCTTTAACTTCCTTCATTAAGTTTTCTACGAATTCAGACATAATAACTCCATTCTGATTTGTGATACATCGTTATTTAATCGAACATTTCCGTTGTAGGAAAAATCATAAAGGAGGGAATTCATTCCTGAATGAACAACAAAATGACGCCCTCGCAATGTAAAAAATTTATCTAAAATAATATTGTTTCCTTTCCTTTTCACCGAGACATTGCCTCAGCTTCAATTTTTAAATTATTATTTTCAGTACTTCCAAAATATGTTGTTCGGCGTTTCCACGCAAGGAAAAAATTTAATTTTCAGAAAATTTTTATCCCGGAAAATTCTTTCAAAAAGCAAGCATCCAAAGCAGGTAATCCAGAATCAAAATTGAAGCGGAAGTAAGAACGAATGAACGAATTGTAGAAAATCCCACACCCTCTGCGCCGCCGCTTGTTTTAAAACCAATGTGACAACCAAGTAAAGATGTTACCGCTCCGAAAACCAATCCCTTCACCATTCCGAAAGTAAAATCCCAAACGGAAAAAAATCTTTTCACGGAATCAAAGAAAACGGTAAACGAGACATTCAAAAAATAATTCGAAATAAAGTAAGCTCCCAACACTGCAATTACGTCAGCAAAAATTATTAGCACGGGCATCATTATCGAAGCTGCTAAAACTCTCGGCATTGCCAAAAACCGGACGGGGTCAATTCCCATTACTTCAAGCGCATCTATTTGTTCGGTAACGTTCATCGTGCCAAGCTCTGCCGCAATGGAAGCTCCTACTCTTCCGGCAATAACAATCGCCGTAAGCACAGGACCAAGTTCGGTAATTATCGCACGGCTTGTGGCTGTTCCCAAAAAACTTAACGGTGCGATGCCTTTTAACTGATAAGCCGCCTGCCAAGCTGCAACTGCTCCGGTAAAGACTGCAATAACCGTAACCAAAGGAAGTGAGTTCACACCAATGTGTTCCATTTGCTGTAAAATCAATTTACGGTTTTTGTAAATTTTAGGAAAGAAGCCAACGATTTCGGCAAACAAAATGGAAACCTGCCCGAACTCCTGCAGGAAGTTCAT
>JALWGH010000278.1:0-4495 GCA_027013735.1 Melioribacteraceae bacterium | reverse complement strand
ATTAGAGCAAGCGCACTTTTCATTCAAAAATTTCCCTGAGATTTTTCATCCCGATTTTTCCTTGCTTACAACCTTTTTTGGAGACGGTCGTAAAAAGATTTAAATTAAAATTTAAAGTTAAAAAACTTAGACGTAAAAAAAATTTTTAGAAATTATTTAAATAATTTTATATCTTGCAATCCAATTGTTAAACAAACAAAGAAAAAATGAATTTAAACATCATCAACATACAACTAATTGTTAAAAGCTTTTTTGCTTAAAAGCCCAGTATTATTATGCTGGGCTTTTTTTATTGAAATAAAAAGGAAAGGTGAAATTATGCAAGACATTATTATTGAGATTAACGAAGAAGTGAAAAAAGTCGAACTACCTGAAAATCTTGTTTTCGGCAGAATGTTTACACCCCACATGTTTGAGATGGATTACGACGAAGCTCTTGGCGGCTGGCACAACCCGAGAATTAAAAAATTCGAAGACTTAAAACTCTCCCCTGCTGCGATGGTTCTGCATTACGGTCAAGCAATATTCGAAGGATTAAAAGCGTACAAACAGGTTGACGGAAAAGTTGTTTTATTCCGCCCCGAAGAGAATATGAAAAGAATGAACGCTTCGGCAAGAAGACTTTGCATGCCGGAATTTGACGAAGGGTTCGTGCTCGAAGCAATGAAAAAGCTGATTGCCATTGACAAAGACTGGATTCCTACAAAACCGGGGCACGCTCTCTACGTCAGACCATTAATGATTGCCACCGATCCTGTTTTAGGCGTAAGACCGGCAGACAATTACAAGTTCTTAATTATTTTAAGTCCCGTCGGGCCTTATTATCCCGAAGGCTTCAAACCCGTACCGATTATGGCAACCGACAAGTACGTACGTGCCGTAAGGAAAGGAATGGGAGCCTCAAAAGCAGCAGGTAATTATGCAGGCAGTCTTTTGGCACAAAGAGAAGCCATTGCAGAAGGTTACACACAAGTCCTTTGGCTTGATGCTATTGAATTAAAGTACATCGAAGAAGTAGGGACAATGAATATCTTTGTCCGCTTTGAAGATGAGGTTGCAACTCCAGCGCTCGAAGGTTCAATTCTTCCCGGCATTACACGGAAATCCGTAATCACGGTTCTCAAAGATTGGGGTTACAAAGTTGCCGAAAGAAAAATAGCAATGCAGGAAGTTATTGACCGTTACAATGACAAATCCTTGCTCGAAGTATTCGGTGCGGGAACGGCAGCAGTTATTGCAGCTGTAAGCAAACTCAAGTATCACGACACGGTTCTCGAATTTTCCAAGGAAGAACCGGGTGAACTTGCTGGTAAACTTTACGAGGAAATTACAGGCATTCAATACGGACGGATTCCCGACCGCTACGGTTGGATTACCCCCGTTGAATAATTTTAATTTACACCGAAACAAAAAAGGCTGGCTTAACCGTCAGCCTTTTTCTTTATTCCCGTAACTGAATTTGCACGTAAAAATCAAGTTAAAAGTAGATTTAAATTGGAGCTAAATTTGTTTAATTTTGCAAAGAACATTTTACAAGGTAAATTTATTTTATGGCTAAAACTATCGGTATTTACGGCGGAACATTCGACCCGATTCATTTAGGACATTTGATTACGGCGCAATATGTTTTTGAATTAAGAAATCTTGACGGAATTTTATTTATCCCTTGTAATGTTTCCCCCTTCAAAATAGGGATGAAATGCACCTCGGGTGAAGACCGGCTTAATATGCTTAAGCTTGCCATCGATGGCATTCCGCACTTTTTAATTAGCGATTACGAATTGAAAAATCCCGGAGTTTCCTACACAATTAACACGCTGAAATACTTACGAGAAAAATACGATGAACTCGAATTGATCATCGGGTACGACAATCTTCTTAAATTTGAAAAGTGGAAAGAGCCGGATGAAATTGTTAAGCTTGCTAAGTTAATTGTGTTGGGGAGAACGACCGACATCGAAGAGCACAAAAACAAATATTTCTCTTTCGCGGAATTCGTCAAAACCCCGCGCATCGATATTTCTTCGACCGAAATTCGCAATCGTGTTAACAAAAATTTACCGATTGATTTTCTTGTTCCGCCTGCCGTTAAAAATTACATTTTGGAAAAAGGACTTTATCGCTAAATGGAAGAACTTGAACTTTTAAAGGAAAGAATACTCAATTCGGATAAACGGGCTGTTTCCCGCGCAATTTCAATAATAGAGAACGGCAATTCCGTTTCGGAAAAACTGTTAAACAGTTTGTATTCAAACATCGGGAAAGCTTACAGAATAGGGGTTACGGGACCTCCCGGCGCAGGCAAATCCACATTGACAAACCAGATGACGAAATTTTACAGAGAGCAGGGATTAAAGGTTGGTATTATTGCCGTTGACCCGACAAGCCCTTTTACAGGCGGAGCGCTGCTTGGCGACAGAGTAAGAATGAACCAAGTGTCAAACGACGACGGAGTATTTATTCGCAGTATGGCAACGCGTGGGAGCCTCGGCGGTTTGAGTAACAAAACCGTTGACGCAGCCGACCTGCTTGACGCAGCAAATTTCGACATTATTATTTTTGAAACCGTGGGTGTGGGGCAATCCGAGCTTGACATTGCCAACGCGGCAGACACTACACTCGTTACACTCGTGCCGGAATCGGGAGATTCGGTTCAAGCAATGAAAGCAGGCTTAATGGAAATCGGCGATATTTTCGTAATGAACAAAAGCGACAGACCCGGCGCCGATGCCGCTGTAATGTCCCTTAAAACAATTCTCACAATGAAAGAAAAGAAGTCAACGGATTGGGAAACCCCGATTGTTCAAACCGTTGCCAACACTGGCGAAGGGATTGAAAATTTAATTTCCAAAATAGACGAACATCGCGAGTTTCTTAAATCCCAAAATTTATTCGAAGAAAAAAGAAAAGAAAAATTAAAAACAAGAATTAAAGAGATTGTTGCCTTATTGCTTGCCAAAGAAGTTTGGAACAATGAACGCGAAGCATTACTGGACAATGAATTGAACAAAGCATTAAAGGGCGAAGAGTCCCCTTACACAATAGCAAATAAAATTCTCTCAAATTACAAACAATTACTAACGGTGTAAATATGGAAGAACTCGGAAAGCATTACATTGAACTAACGGAAGAACAAAAGGTAATTAGAGACACGGTAAAAGAATTTGCCAACGAAAAAATCAAACCGCACATCGAGGAATGGGACGAAGCGGAATATTTCCCAATTGAGATTTTCAAAGAGCTTGGCGAATTGGGATTCTTGGGTATTCTTGTCCCCGAAGAATTCGGCGGTTCAAACTTAGGTTACGTTGAATATGCTCTAATAGTAGAGGAGCTGGCAAAAGTCGAGCCGGGAATAGCACTGTCCGTAGCAGCTCACAACGGCTTGTGTACAAATCACATTAATCTTTTCGGCAACAAAGCACAAAAAGAAAAATACTTACCCGACCTTGCAAGCGGAAAGAAGCTTGGAGCTTGGGGCTTAACCGAGCCTGGCTCCGGCAGCGATGCAGCCGCAATGAGTACTGTGGCAGTTAAGGAAAACGACGGTTACAAACTAAACGGAACAAAAAATTTTATTACGCACGGTAAAGTTAGCGGCACGGCGGTTGTAATGGCTGTTACGAATAAAGAAGACCGGAGGCACGGAATTTCAGCTTTTGTAATTGAAAAAGGAACGCCGGGATTTTCCGCAGGAAAAAAAGAAAAGAAACTCGGGATGAGAATCAGCGAAACAACACAATTAATTTTGGAAGACTGCGTTGTGCCGGAAGAAAATCTTTTGGGCAACGAAGGAGAAGGATTCAAACAAGCATTAAAAATTCTCGAAGGAGGAAGAATTTCAATTGCAGCCTTGAGTCTCGGACTTGCCGAAGGCGCTTACAGCGCAGCAAGAAATTACGCAAAGGAAAGAAAACAATTTGGTAAAACCCTTGCGGAATTTCAGGCAATTCAATTTAAACTTGCAGACATTGCAACGCAAATTGAAGCTGCAAAACTCTTGACATTCAAAGCTGCTACTTTAATGGATGCGGGAAAGTACGACGCAAAGGCAGCGGCAATGGCTAAACTTTACGCAAGCGAGCTTGCAGTCCGTGCTTCAAACGAAGCGGTTCAAATTTTCGGTGGCTACGGTTACGTAAAAGATTACCCGGTCGAAAAATTTTACCGGGACGCAAAACTTTTAACTATCGGCGAAGGCACTTCCGAAATTCAACGAATTGTAATCGGACGCAATATTACGCGTGACTGAACGTTAGACGCAAGACGTCCTGCCTTCGTCTGCGCTTCGCTTGACTACGGCGCGACAAGCAAGACGTTAGAGAAAAGCCAAGAGAAATAAAACTAAGCAAGAGTTTTGTTTTTAACTTTGGAAAAAGTACGGAAAGAAAATGTTTAATTAAGGGACTGTCCAAAAAGCATTTGAGCTGTCATTGCGAGGAGTGAAACGACGTGGCAACTTTTAATATTTGGCAGGGAATAAAAGGTTTTTAAG
>JALWGH010000277.1 GCA_027013735.1 Melioribacteraceae bacterium | reverse complement strand
CCATGAAAATAATCGGCTTGCCGTTTTTGTCGATTACTGTGTTCCACGCGTGGTTGTTGCCGGTTTTTGCCCAGTACGGCGTGAAATCGCTTGCAACCGGCACTCCCATTGAACGCATTGCGTAAATAGCAAGGTTGGTCATATCTTCGCACCTGCCCATTTTATTTGTCAGCATTTCGGTTAGTCCTTGGTCTGTGGATTGACGGTAAAACCTCGGGTCGAATTTGAACCACGAGCGCAAATCGGTATTAATAACGGCACAGGCTTCCACGGGGTCGGTTTTGTCTTTTACGGAGTCAATCACCCAAGCGTATTTTTTCCAAAAGTAGGGACGCCAATTTTCCAACGGTTCGTTTGTACCGCGGTAGGGTAAAATGTATTCGCAAAATTGTTGGAAATTAATGTGCCTTGTCCAAGGAATTTTCCAAGCGCGGAAAGCAAGATCGATGTTGTTAATCAAATATTTTGCCGTAATTACCGAGTAATCGTAAATCTTTTTGTCCCGTTTGTTGCTAATCGGTCCGTTGATTGCTTCTACGGAATCCCAAGCGGTTACCATGTGTTTGTAATCCGGGTAATCGAGAACGTTAAAGTGTAAATCCGTTCCGTTCGAATCGGCAATAATGTAGTGGGCGTAGTATTTTTCTCCCATATTGCCAATTAGGAAAAACGCGGCTTTAAGTTTTAGTGAATCAGCCGGATTTTGAGAGTAATGCCGAAGCACTTTTTCTAACTCTGTTTTGTTTTTCCCCGCTTTGTTCAACACATTTTGGACATCTGCGGGATAATTGTTTTGGGCTAAAAGAGAAGCGGTAAAACCTAATACCAAAAGAATAATGAATTTACGCATTGTCTTCCTCAAAAATTGATTTTAAAATTTAATCCGTAAACAGGTTTGTTTTGAAAGAAGGAAACTTCCGGTTTGACTTTGGCGCGGAGTTTAATGCCGTATTTGTAGAGCACTTCGTTTCTTTCTTTTGAAATGAGCCAATCGCCATGCGCCCAGTCAATTGCAAAACCCAGTATGTTGATTGCCGTTCCTGCAAGGAACAACGTGAGATTTCTTTGCGAGCGGGCTTCTATTTCGTCCTTTTTAGTTACAACCGAAAGGAAATCAAGAGTTCCTGCGTAATCAATTTCGTCGAGCAGTCCGTAGAGCATTAACGCTCCGCCGACGGTTCGCCCGAATACAATGTACCAGCCTTCGTCGGAATGGTCGGCGTAAAAATGAATGTACCCGGGAATAAAAGCAGAAGCGAAAATTCTTTCCCAATTCACCTCGCGTTGCAGTGTTAGGAATTCTTTGTAAGTCATGCTGTCCGGCACGGCGGCTAATTCTTTTAAGCCGTTTTTCCACGAATTTACCGAAACTGTTTGTGCGTTGTAATTCCCTGCGAAAACGAAAAGGAATGCAAATAGTAAAACCAGCTTTTTCATTGATTGAAACTCCTTTATTTCTTAGAATTTACCGATTTAAAAATAAACAAAATTTGCGCAAGGTCAATTGCGTGAGGTTTGGATAGCAATCCGGAGCCTTTCCCTTAAAGATTGTCGGCATTGTCATTTTTTAAATAAACTTTGCAAAGGGGATAAATTGTATTTTAGTGCCGTTAATAGTTGTTGTTTCTTTTGTGCTTTTGGAAATTACGTACGCGTTCTTTGGGGAGAATTTTTTAATAAAACTTTGTAACGATTTTCCGATTTTCGGAACGCTTTTAATCTCAATAGGTTCGTTGTTGTAAACGAAATCAACTTCAGCACCGGATTTTGTGCGCCAGAAATTTAATTTTATTTCTTTCTTCAAAAATTCAGAGTAAATTAGGTTTTCGTACATTGCTCCGATGTCCGACCTCTCAATAGAAAAATTATTGATAATTATGTTTCTTAATCCTAAATCAATAAAATAGATTTTCGGATTTTTGACAATTTCCGTTCTGGGATTAATGTTAAATGGGGTGCACCTACTGCTCACGTAGAGTAATTCCAAAATGTTTAAATATTTTTTTAACTTGGGAAGTTGTAGCCCCGAGACGTCACACAGCTCTGAGTAATTGATTAAATTCCCAATTTGCAAAGACAGAGCTTTTACCAAATCAATCAAACTTTTTTCGCTTGCAATTTCAAACAAGTCTTTAATTTCACGTAACATTAAAGTGCTGTAAATATTTTTCAGAACTGTGATTTTCTCCTCTTCGTCTTCGGAAATTACAACTCTCGGGTAACCTCCGTAAATTAAAAATTCGTTTATGTAGCCTTGAATTTTTTTTGTGATTTCCTCGCCGAAATTTTTTTTCTTGTAAATTGAATAAAGTTTCGGGTCTTTGAAAGACAAAAATTCCCCGAAGCTCAAAGGCAAAAGTTCAAAAATAAAGATGCGTCCGACGAGAAATTTTAAACTGTTAATGGAAATTTCGGAAGCCGATGAACCGGAAATGAAAATTTTTACGTCACTGGTGTCGTAGATGCACTTTAATTGTTTACCGCTATTTTGAGCGTATTGAATTTCGTCAATAAATACGTAGTCAAAACCTTTTACGTAAAGTTCAATGAAAGAATCTATTTCATTTTGAAAGAGATTAAGAGTTGTAACGTCGTCTAATGTAATAATATTTACATTGGAATAACTACTCAATAAATGTTTTAGCATTGTAGTTTTGCCGGATTGACGTGGGCCGATTATTGCAATTATTTCCTTTTTGGGAATGTATTTTTTTATTTTCTCTTCCAAATTTCTTTTGATGTACATAATAACCCTGCTAAAAAAATAATAATAATAGAAATAGCAGGGTTAAAATAATGTTGATTAAAATAAAAGTCAAGAAAAAAACAGGATTATCCGAAGCAGACCGTTAATAAAATCATTTTAATGAAATGGAGTAACTCTCTTACTTTGCCTTGTCTTTTGAAAATGAGATTCTTACTTCGATACCTTCGGCATCGTTTTTTATTTTCGTAACTTTCTCGTGGAGTTTTAGTGCTGGGGCTAAAGCCCAATATTTTTATGCTTTTTCTAATCCGCCGGTTGAAACCGACGGCAATGCTGTGTTTTCAATGCTCTAATTAATTTTTGTTGAATACTGTTTATTTTTTAGCAAATATTGACATTGAATTCAGTAACATTGCCGTTTGCTTCAGCAAACGGAGGCAAAGAGTACAGAGACAAAAATGGCTTTAGCCACATTTTTTCACAGGTCTCAACTTGCAAAGTAGGTTTGTACTTGTTGTAGGGACAGCTCGCAAGCTGTCCCTACAAGTTACGAGTTTTTGTAGAAGTACGAGTGCAAATTTCGCTTTCTATTTAAATATTCTTAAGTTGCACAAATAAATTTTTAAACATTTTAGCTTAATAATAAACAAATTCCACGTAAGGTAAATCTTAAATCAATATCAGGAATACTAATGAATAAACACACCGTTCTTCTCGCTTTAATTTTTGTCATTAACTCATTTTTATCGGCTCAACCTCAATTAACAAAATTATTTTCCTCGGATTACGAGTCTTTGAACATTTCTCTCCGAATTACAAACTCAGGGATTTACGGACTTAAAAATTTTGCCGTAAACAAAGAGGGGATTGTGCTCTCAACGGAGAAAGGTTTGGAGATAGTAAATTTTAAAGGTAAAATTATTTCTTTCGAAAGCAATCCGCAAACAATAAATACAAAAAATAAAGAGATTCTTTCCATTGCCAAATCGAATAATTTTATTCCCGATTATTTGACCGAACCGGAAAAATTAAATTACAGTGGCGGGACCTATTCCAACGGCAAGGATGTGGAAATCATTTTTAATGTTAAAAATCCTTCGCTTTTGGAAATCAAATTTTCAGACAAAACAAAGCGCAAAACATTTGATTTCAATTTTAACAATAATTTGGCTTACGCCGGTTTAATTGGGATTGACAAAAAAGGTAACTACTTTATTAGCGTGGAAAAATTCCTTTCGCAAATTCCGTTGAAAGTTGAAAGGGAAATTTGGACATTGAATCCCGAAGGTAAAATACTTACGGTGTTAAAAGTTCCTACAATTAAATATCTGACGTTCGACAATGAAATTTGCATCAACGCCGAGGGGGAGCTTTTTCATTTGATTACAGAGCCGGACGGCATTACGCTGGTTAAGTGGACGGGCTTAACTCAAAGGAGAAAAGAAATAGTTCAATATCCGAACTATTTACAAAAATTTGTTCATTACGATTACTTTACCACGAAAAAAGAAATTGCTACAAAGCCGGGCGATGTACCGAGGATAACGGTTTCAACAACGCGTGCAGAAGTTTTGAGAAGGGGAGAAGAATACGTTGAACACAAATATTATTGTACTTCCAAGAATCTTGCGCCGAACGGCGCCACAGCTCCCGACGGGGACGCAGTTAAAACTCCTTCCTGGCTTCGCATCGGTTGGAATGCCCGCATTCCTTACAAGTGGGGCGGGTTTAACACCGTTTGGGGTTTCGACCACGACTTGGCACAAGGGGAATACGCAGGCGACATTAACACGGGTGGCGTCAGCGGTTACGCCGTTGGCGTTGACTGTTCCGGTTACGTGAGCAGGTGTTGGGGGTTAACTTACCACGCTTCCACTGCTTACATGCCGAATATTACAAACAAGTACAACAGTTGGGCGGATTTGAAACCCGGGGATGCGGTTCACAAAGTCGGGCACGTGCGTTTGTTCGTAAAACACAATTCCGATGGAAGTTTGCGAATAGTTGAAGCTTCGGGCAGGAATTGGGACGTTTCGTACTGGTCTTACAAACCTTCAGATTTAGGTGCTTACTCTCCCCGTTATTACATCGGAATGACGAGCAAATCTTCCGAAAAATCTTTGAGATTGATTGAGGCTTTGAAATCCGGCGACCAAATAAATTTGAAATGGACATGCGACTCTACCGGAGTTCTGGGTTACAGAATTTACGAAACGATTGACGGCAAAAACTGGGTCTTAATTGCGACGGAAGATTCGGTGAAAGAAAAATCCTTTTCCGTTCACTCGGATTATTTCCCGGCTTTCTTTAGAGTTTCAGCAGTAACCGCAAGCGGCGGGGATTACGCCGAAAGTAATTGGTCGAATCCAATGGGTGTGGGAATAAACGGAGCTAAAAAGTATTTGGTGGTTGACGGTTTCAACCGTGATTACGGCTCTGCAAGCTGGCAGGGCGACGGCAATCCGTTTGCAGTTGCTTACGGCTTTGGGCTGGACAAAGCTGGCGTGAGTTTCGAAAGCGCAAAAAATCAAGCGGTAATTTCTGGCGACGTGAATCTCGAAAACTACGACGGCGTTTTTTGGTACGACGGCGACGAGAGTACCGTTGACGAAACTTTTAATTCGACAGAGCAATCTTTAATTAAAAATTATCTTGAATCGGGTGGAAGATTATTTGTTAGCGGTAGCGAAATTGGCTGGGACCTTGACCACAAAGGGGATGCAGCGGACAAGGATTTTTACAAGAATTATTTTAAAGCCGTTTACGCGGCGGACGACGCCTTAACTAACAGAGCCGAAGGCGCTGACGGAACTGTCTTCCAAGGCTTGGATTTTAACTTCGGGCAAACCTACACTGAGGAATACCCCGATGTTATTACTCCGAACGGAGGCAGCAGTATTTGCCTTAAGTACAATAACGGCTTGGGCGCCGGAGTCTCTTACACCGGCAGCTTCGGAAACTCGAGCGACACGGGGAAAGTGATTTATTTTGCTTTTGGTCCCGAGTCAACGGCGGACGATTCCGTGCTTTACGAAATTGTTAACGATGCGGTAAATTATTTTGAAGGGAATACCTCCGTAGCAAATAATATTTTGCAACCGGAAGATTTCAAAATATTTAATCCTTACCCGAATCCTTTTGGCAGGAACTCGGCGTCGCACAAAAATAATACAACTCTTAGTTTTACGATTTCAAGATCGGCGCAGATTACGGTTAAGATTTACAACGTGCTGGGGCAGTTGGTTGCAACCTTGTTAAATAAACGGATGACTGCCGGATTCCATTCGGTTAAATTAAATTCGCAAAATTTGACTGCCGGAGTTTATTTCCTTCAAACTTCCGTGAACAAAAAAATTAACGTCAGGAAAATTGTTTTAATTAAATAGAAAGCGGGATGCAGCGAGCCAAAATAAAGGAAGACATTAAAAAAGGATTCCGGGTTACAATCATCGGATTGAGTATTAACTCCGTGCTTGCCGCTGCAAAGATTGTTACGGGTTTTATTGGAAATTCCTTTGCGCTTATTGCCGACGGGATTGAATCTACTACTGATATTTTCTCATCGTTTGTAGTTTACCAAGGATTAAGAATTGCTGCCGAGCCTCCCGACAAAAAGCACCCTTACGGGCACGGCAAGGCTGAGCCGATTGCCGCAAGTATTGTGGCTGTTTTTTTAATATTGGCGGCGTTGTTTATTTTTTCCGAAGCCGTTTACAACTTGCTAAATTACAAAGAACTGCCTGAGCCTTACACGCTTTACGTTTTAATTACGGTTGTTGTGCTTAAATATTTCCTTTCCCGTTACGCTTTTAAGGTGGGGGAAAAGATCAATAGCGTTGCCGTACGTAACGATGCTGCACACCACCGCGCGGATATGTTAACCTCCGGCGCCGCTTTTATCGGTATTTCAATTTCGTTAATCGGTGGCAAAGGCTACGAAAACGCTGACGATTACGCTGCAATTTTTGCTGCGATTGTCATTGTTTACAACGCGATAAAATTGTTTAAGCCTGCCGTAGAGGAGTTAATGGACGCAACACCACGCGGAATACTTGAAGACAAAATCCGTTCATTTGCGCTTGAAGTTGAAGGCGTTAAAGGTTTGGACAAATGTAAAATAAGGAAAGCCGGATTTGATTATTACGTTGACTTGGACGTGATTGTTAACGGTGAAATAAGTGTGAGAGAGGGACACAAAATTGCACACAAGGTTAAGAAAAAACTCCGGCAGTCTCTGCCCGAAATTGCCAACGTACTTATTCACATTGAACCCGACGACGAAAGAATAAACGGCAGATTAAAAGACAGCCTTGAAAATGAGGTTTGATTAAATGTAAGTTAAAAAATATGTAAGAAGAAGCAAGAAATACGCCTTCGCCTGCGCTCCGCTTTGCTACGGTACGACAAGTCCGCCTTTGCCCTTACTATGCTCAAGCTACGCCATGACAAGCGAAAGCCCGGACGCAGGAGGTAATTAATTGAAAATTGAAAATGAAAAGTTAATTTATTCGATACCTTCGGCATCGTTAATTAATTTTCAATCAATTATTTCTAATAACATTCGACCCCGTCGGGGTCGTTAAAGTATTGGTAAGGTACAAGTTTAAATTTGGTGGCAAAAAATACACGCTTCAATTATTTTAAACATTGTTCTTCTTTTCCTCTCAGAACTCTCCCCCTCTTCAAACCAAGTTGAAAATTCAGGGGAAGCAGAGTCCCCCTCTCTTTGAAAGAGAGGGGGAAAAAGGGGGTGAGTTGTCAAAAAAATTTCTCCTAAATCAACCTTAGAGTATTATTTCCCCATTTTTTGAATTTTGTCAAACACTCCCAAAAGTCATTAGATTTTTAAGGATCTAATGACTTTTGGGGGTTAAATTTTATCGCTTATTC
>JALWGH010000276.1 GCA_027013735.1 Melioribacteraceae bacterium | reverse complement strand
CCGAGAAAATGCTTGAAACACTTAATTTTACTGAAAAAAACTTATTGAAGCTCATTGCCCGCGCACAGAAAAACGGAATAATCCGGCAAGATGTTAACAAAAAATACCTCGCTTTGCTTATTGTAGGCTCTATGCGTCTGCTTGTTAAAAAGTGGGCAATGGACAACAACAAGTTAAACATAGTAAGAGAAGGAGAAAAACTCTTCTCGGAAATCGAAAAACTTGTAAAAATTTAAAAACAAAAAAGTTTTTAGCACCTTTTTTTACAACCAACAATGTAGTTAATATTAACTAACTTTAAAACAAATAACGGATTTAAAATGGAAAAACTATTAAACAAGCTATTAAAAATTCCTTACGTAATATTGGGCGTTGTTTTAATTATCACCGTTCTTTTTATTTTCCCGATAAAGAAAAACGCCCGGATGGAAACCAATTTAGACAAATACATGCCTCAGAACCACCCTGCTTTTATTTACAGTAACAAAGCGGAAAAATGGTTTAATATTAAAGACGGAATAATAATTGCCGTTGAAAACAAAAACGGAATATTCAACTACAAAACCCTAACGATTGTAAAAAAACTAACCAAGGAACTTCAAAGGCTTCCGCAGATTTCAAAAGAAGAGGTTACTTCTCTTTACACTGCGGACAACATCGTGGGCTCGGAAGGTGGCTTGGACGTAAAAGCTTTTTACAAACGCGTACCTAAGTCAAAGGAAAAATTGGAAGAAATAAAAAAACGCGTTGAGTCCAACGATATGATTTTCAGCAGGTTAGTTTCTTCCGACGAAACCGTTACCGTAGTAATTGCTCCGGTAATCGATTCGGTTTTTTCGCAGGAGCTTTACCGGAAAATTTTAACTCTTGCAAAAAAATACCAAACACCGGAGAACAAACTTTACGTTGCCGGAAGACCCATTGTTGAAGGCACAATGGCTTTACTTGGTCCTGCGGACATGAAGAAAATGGTTCCGATTGTTCTTTTAGTTATTACAATAGCGCTCTACCTAACTCTGAGAAGCGTTAAAAGCACCATTCTCACTCTGCTTGTGGTCTTGCTAAGTACAATTTGGGCTTTCGGTTTAATGGCGCTTGTGAACATTCCCGTTTACGCAGTCTCCACAATGATTCCTGTGATGTTGATTTCAATCGGCGTGGCTTACGGAATTCACCTTTACAGCCATTTACACCTTTACCAATTGGAACATCCCAATGCGGAAAAAACCGAGGCTGTTAAAGATATGCTTAAAAGCATGTTTTCCCCTGTCAGCATGGCGGCAATAACTACTATTGTCGGGTTCTTGTCGTTGCTTACTTCGCAGGTTTACCCGATTAAATACTTTGGTGTCTTCACAGCCTTCGGTGTTTTTGTTGCAATGATTCTGTCCCTTGTCTTCATTCCCGCAGGAATCATTGCTTTCGGACTACCAAAAATTAAAAAGCGCACTGCAGAAAAAGGCAGCAACGACAAGTTTGCCTACTCTTTTGCCAAACAAGTAATTGAAAAGAAAAATGTCACGATTTCAATTACCGTTTTAGTCGTCATTCTTGCCGTTATTGGAGTTACAAAGGTTTGGATTAACTCCAGTTTCTTGGACAAGTTCGAGAAGGACAGCGACATTGTTAAAACGGACAGATTTATTAACGAGCATTTCGGCGGAACATCTACGTTAAATGTAATTCTCGACAGCAAAGAAAAAGGAGCTTTTAAGAATCCCGAAATTTTGCGCCTCGTTGACAAAATGCAAAGAACCGTTGTTGGAGATTTAAAAGTGGTTGGTAATTCGTTCTCACTTGCCGACTATTTGAAAAGAATGAACAAGGTAATGCACGCTGACAAAGACGAGTTCGACAGAATTCCCGAATCACGTGAGTTAATTGCGCAATATCTCCTGCTTTACGAAATGTCCGGCTACCCCGATAACCTTTGGAAAGTGGTTGACTACAACTACTCAAAAGCCAATGTTACTTTCCAATTAAAAAGCGACAACTCGAAAGCAATTGACGCCGCATTAAATGAAATAAACTCATTTAAAGACGATTTCAAAAAATTAGGCGTTACAATTAACTTTGCCGGCTCGGGGTACAAGGCGTATGTCTTTACTGATTTAATTCTTCAGGGACAAATACTAAGTCTTGTTATGTCGTTGTTCATAGTAATCATTCTTTTGGCTTTGATGTTCAAGAATTTACTAATCGGTTTAATCGGTTCGGTTCCTATTGTGCTAACCGCCGTAATTACTTTCGGAATAATGGGGTGGAGCGGCATTCCGCTAAACTCCACGACGGCTTTACTCTCAAGCATTGCAATAGGAATTGGAATTGACTACGCAGTGCACTTTATCGAACAATACAGGGTTAACTCCGCTTGTGGCAACAAACTTTTAACCGCCCAAAAAGCAATGGCACATTCCGGGAGAGCAATATTTTACAATGCAATAATTGTTATTGCCGGTTTTCTTGTTCTTTTGTTCTCGGTATTCCCACCCAACAGGGAACTCGGATTTCTCGTCTCTCTCAACATGTTCATTAGTTTTGCCGGCACTTTAACCGTACTTCTGATTTTACTCTACAAAGCAAACATTTATTTCAAAAATAAAAAGGAGAATTAAAAATGAAAACAATCAAAATAACGCTGTTATTATTGGGTTTTGTGATGCTTACCGCATCAGGAACATTCGCACAAAAGAAAATAACAGGCTTGCAAATAATGGAAAATGTTTACAACCGTCCTACTGGTAACGACATGACAGCCGAACTAACAATGACGCTAATAAACTCAAGCGGACAAAAACGCGTTAGAAAAATTCAACAATATATTCGCGACTTCGGCAAGGTGGAAAAAAAGATTATGTTTTTCGTTTCACCTGCCGATGTTAAAAACACTTCGTTTATGAACTGGAGTTACGACGACCCTAATAAAGACGATGACCAGTGGATTTACTTGCCTGCTCTCAAAAAAATCAAACGCATCTCAAGTGACAACAAAAGCGATTATTTCATGGGCTCGGATTTTACCTACGATGACCTTGGCGACCGCAAACCGAGTGCAGACAATCACAAACTGTTGCGGGAAGAAAAAGTTAACGGCGTGGACTGTTACGTTGTTGAAAGCACCCCAAAAGACCCCGATTACATGTATTCAAAAACAATTACGTGGGTAATAAAAGGAAAATGGATTGGGCTTAAAAAAGAATTCTACGATGAAGACGGAGAATTATTTAAAATACTGAACGTTAAAAATTACGAAAACATTAAGGGGTATTGGATTATCACCCACGTCGAAATGAATAACATTCAAAAAAACCACAAAACAATAATGGAACTCAGTAATGTTAAAATCAATACGGGAATTCCCTCTTCCAAATTCACGCAAAGAATGATGATGCGTGGACTTTGATTTTTGTTAGTGAATATTAACTATTTTGTAAACAAAAAGGAAAAATAAAATGAAAAAGTTAATTTTAATTTTGGTGTTCGCGCTTTTCGCTTTTCAACCTATTGCGGCGCAAAATCTCGACTTTTCCGGCTATGTAAGAAACTACACGGGAATGTTATTCGGGAATGGAAACAATAATTTTTCAATCCAGCAAAACACATTAAACCTGAATCTCGAAAAAAGGTTTTCAAATTCCGCTTTTAAATTCAACCCCATGGTTTACCATTACTATTCCGACAGCTTGACGTTCAGATTAAGAGAAGCTTACATCGATTTGTACTTTAGCAATTTCGACGTTAGAATCGGTAAACAGCAAATAATCTGGGGAAAAGCCGACGGAGTGTTTATTACGGACATCGTTTCTCCAAAAAACATGGAAGAATTTTTACTTCCCGAGTTCGACGAAATACGCCGTGGAGTTGAGGGTGCTAAATTCGATTATTACATCGGCAACAACACTCTCGAGTTAGTTTGGCTGCCAATCTTTACTCCAAATCTTTACCCCAATTCCAATTCTATTTGGGCACCCAAACAAAACATTCCAATGGGAGCTAAAAGAAATTTTTCACTAATGCATGTTAATCCTTCATTCGATAACAGCGAAGTGTTCGGTAAGTTTTCCGCTTACACGGGCGCAATTGATTTTGAAATCATGGGTGCTTACATGTGGGACGACGATCCTACGCTTTTCAAGTATGTCCATTTTGCAACACCGACAGGCGCAAATTATCTTGAAATTAAACCCGAATACAAAAGACTAACTGTTGCTGGTGGCAGCTTCAGCACAACCTTAGGACCTTTTGTGTTAAGAGGTGAAGGCGCCTATTATTGGGGAAAATATTTCAGCACAAATAACCCCCTTGTTAATCACGGGGAAATTCAAAAGGATTACGTTAACTACATGTTGGGCGTAGATTATTCCCTCTACGACGTAAAACTTAGCGCACAATTTATTCAACGTGCAATAATCGATTACGACAAAGCTATTGTGCCCACGCCGTTCTTTAAGGAACAATACAACAACATGATGACCTTCCTTGCGCGTTACTCCAATCAAAGTCAAACTTTAACACTGGAGTTTTTCTCTTACTACGACTTCGAATACAAAGATGCGCTAATGCGCCCGAGAATTTTGTACGACTTTTCCGATGCAATTAATTTACAATTCGGCGCTAACATCTTTACCGGCACGGAAGGTCCTTTCGGACAGTTCAACAAGAACGATATGGTTTACACCAAAATTATTTACAGTTTTTAACATTTGTTAAAAAGGATTTTGTACGTCATCCGGCTTTTTGCCGGGTGACGTATTTTTTTACCCCGAATTTTTCTTTAAAATTTTAACTCCCGATTTTCCCGCCGAAACAACCACATCCGCCATTCCGATAAAAAGCCCGTGTTCAACAATGCCTGCTCTTTCATTTAATTTTACTGCCAACTCCAAAGGATTTTCAATTGACTTAAACTTTGCATCCAAGATGTAATTCTTTTCATCCGTTAAAAAAACTTTTCCCGAATTCTTTTTCCTTAAAACCACTTTAGCGCCAAGGCTTTCCAAAAAGCGTTTTTCCGCTTCAGCCGCGAACGGAACAACTTCGACGGGGAGGAAAAATTTTTCTCCCAAAACTTCCGATAGTTTTGATTCGTCAACAACAATAATTTCTTTTTCCGAGGCTTGTGCAACTATTTTTTCCCGCAAAAGCGCTCCGCCTCCGCCTTTAATTAAATTCAAATTTCTGTCAACTTCGTCCGCACCGTCAATGGTCAAATCTATTTTGGAAACATTATTTAAATCCGTTAACGGTATTCCGCTTGCTTCTGCAATTCTTTTGGTAGCATTCGAAGTGGGAATACCGACAATATTCTTTAAACTTCCGTCTTTTAACTTTTCACCCAATTTAATAACGGCATATTTCGCGGTGCTTCCGCTTCCGAGCCCTACAACCATTCCCGATTCGACAAAATCCACCGCTTTTTCCGCGGCTTCTTTCTTCATTTTTTCTCTTTCTCTCATTTCTCTGTACCCCTAATTTTATTTCTACAAATATTGAGAAATATATTAAAATTATTTATTTTTCAAAGTACAATATTATGAAAAAGTTAGTTTATAATTTGGAATTACGAAAGACAAAGTTAACGACAAGAAGTTTAAGGCAAGAATAAGGTAAAATGCACTTCTCACAAAGAAGTGCATTTTTTTTATGTTTATGAGAGCAGGAGATTTAATTAAATACCTGGAAGAATGGGCACCCCCGGGAGCTTCGTGGGACAAAGACAACATCGGGCTTCTGGTGGGTAAAAAAACAACGGAGGTCAAAAAGATTTTCCTCTGTCTCGAACTAAACCGAAAAACCCTTGATGAAGCCCTAAAACAAAACTGCAACTTCATTTTCACACACCACCCTTTAATTTTCAGACCTCTTAAAAATCTAAACTTTACCAACAATAAAAAGAAACAACTTATTGCCGAGTTAATTAAAAACGACATCGTTCTTTATTCCGCTCACACAAACCTCGATTTTACAAAGGACGGTGTGAGTTTTGAACTGGCAAAAAAATTAAAACTAACCAACATTCGATTTCTTGAATACGAAGAAAAAAATCAGTTCAAGGTTGTTACTTTTGTGCCGAAAGATAATCTTTCCGCCCTATCCGACGCTCTTTTCAAAGCAGGGGCGGGGATAATCGGTGATTATTCAAATTGCAGCTTCTCTTCCGAAGGAACGGGAACATTCTTGGGAAATGAGTTTACAAATCCCAAAGTTGGTAAAAAATTAAATTTGGAAAAAGTGGAAGAAGTTCGCTTGGAGGTTTTGGTTAACGCGTGGAAATTAAACAACGTAATTAATGCTTTGATTAGCGCCCATCCGTACGAAGAACCCGCTTACGATGTTTATCCGCTTAAGAATAAAAACGTAAATTACGGAATCGGAGCAATAGGAGAATTACAAACTCCTATGAAAACAAAAGTTTTTCTCGAACACGTTTCAAAATCAATAAAATCAAAAAACATTCGATATTGCAAGGGTAAGAATGATTTAATCAAACGCGTTGCTGTTTGCGGCGGTTCTTGTTCCGAAAAATACCCGGTGGCAATTAAAGAAGGCGCTGACGCTTTCGTTACCGCAGACGTAGGCTACCACACGTTCGAAGAAGCCCTCGGAGATATTTTACTCATTGATGCAGGACATTACGAAACCGAAATACACGGAATAGACGCTGTCGAAAGGAAAATTAAAAAGTTCCTAAAACAGAATAATTCAAAAATTGAACTAATAAAGTTTAAGGGTAACACCAACCCGGTAAGTTTTTTAAAAATATAAGGAGAAACCAAATTGTTAAATCGATTAGTTACACTCTACCAACTTCAATTAATTGACGATCAACTTGACGAGTTGGAAGAATTACGCGGTGATTTGCCTATTACCGTAAACGAGTTAAAATCAAGAATTGACAGTATTGCAAGCAGAATTGAAGAACGGGAAACTCTTAAAAAAGAATCCATTGAAAAGAGAAATTTAAACGACGAAGAAATTGTGAAGCTCAAAGAGAGTCTTAAAAAATTCAAAGCACAATTGTATTCGGTAAGAAACAACAAAGAATACGACGCTTTAACGAAAGAAATAGACCACACCGAAAAACTTATTGAGTCTCTCGAAACCGAAAATATTGAGCTTGAGGACACGGTAGAAAAATTAAAAGTTGAAATTCAAGAACTTGAGCCGGAAATTATTAAATTAAAAACAGAGCTTGAGGAAAAAGAAGAAGAACTTAAAAAAATCATCAAAGCAAACGAAAGGGAAGAAGAAAAACTCCGTGGAGTTCGCGAGGACATTGTTGCTAAAATCAGAAAGCCCGATTACAACACCTATATGAGAATCAGAAAGGCAAGCAGAGGTAAAGCGGTTGCAACAATCGTGCGTTCGGCTTGCAGCGGTTGCCACAACGTTGTTCCGCCGCAAAGGCAAATTGAAATAAAGCAAATGAAAAGGGTTTACACTTGCGAGTCCTGCGGAAGAATTCTTGTTTCACCTGAAGTTGCGGAAGAGGCAAAAAAACTTCTTAAAATTTAATTTTAATTAACATTTAATTCTTATTCTTAATCTTCGGGCTGTGCCCGGGGATTAAGAATTTTTTTAAATTATTGTTGATAAGTTGTTAATAAAAGATTTTATTTTTGTTGATAACTTTCGGGTTATTAACACTTGTTA
>JALWGH010000275.1 GCA_027013735.1 Melioribacteraceae bacterium | reverse complement strand
TCCAAGAGCATCGTAAATAATTAATTGTAGAGACAAGGCATGCCTTGTCTCTACGTTTGGTATTGTGTATTTTATTGTCGTTGTTGGATTGAACGGATTCGGATAATTTTGATACAGCTCAAATTTTGACGGCGTATCGGTACCCCTTTCCGCAATTTCCGTGGCGCCTTGGTATTCATACGCTCCGATGTCCGTTCGCCCGTTTCTATTAAAGCCTCGCTGGTCTTTTGTCGGCACTGCTACCTCTCCGTTTAGAGATGCGTCGCCGGCATTAATTGCAACACTGCCCGATGTTAATTTAAGCGTTTGCGTTCCATTGTTTGTGCTGTTGTCTCCCAATGCTGGTGAAAGATTTAAAGTTAAATCCGTGCCTGTTAAATCGCCCGTGCCCGAAAATGTGTAACCGCTGCTTACTTCAACGATGTTGTAACCGTTATCGTTTATTGTTGCCATATCTTGGAAGAAATCATTATCGCTTCCTGCTTTTTGATTATTAGCAAGAATGGTGTTCTTTATTGAAAGCGTTCCTCCCATAATAAAAATTCCGCCGCCCTCGCCTCCTAACGCACCGGTGGAATTATTAGCGATTGTACAATTCGTAACGTAAAAATTAGATGAATCAATAGAGGCAAAAAATATCGCTCCGCCGTTGGCACCGCTGAAACCGCTGTTATTAAAAAAGGTAGAATTAGTGATTTCATCTTTTACCGAAGCATTCCCTGCGTATGCGCCTCCGCAAGAGTTTGCTTTATTGCCTGAAAAAGTCGAATTTCGGACAACGCAAATTCCCTTATTGTAAATCCCGCCGCCCATACTCAAGGAATGATTGTTTTGTAAAGTGCAATTGAAAACATTTATTGTGCCTGTTCCGTTGCAAATTCCACCTCCGTTTCCTGTGGCGTTTCCATTTCGAATTGTCATATTTTCAAAGCGAACCGAATTACCATCAGCAACAGTAAAAACGGAAGCACGTGCGTCGTTCACGGATTCGGCGGCTTGAATTATTGTCTTTTTAGCTCCTGTGCCGGAAATTGTAAGGTTCGCAAAACTTCTGTCAATTGAAACGGTTTCAATAAAGACTCCGCTTTCAATATGAACCGTATTTGCAACGCTCGAGTCGGAGAAAGAAGAAACCGCTTTTTGAATAGTAGCCCAAGGTGATGTGGAAGAGCCGTTGCCAGCGGCATCTCTCCCGCTTGTTGAAACATAATATTCGGTTATTGTCTCGTTCGTGAAAAAATACGCGCTTCCCGCCTGTCCTTTTGTATTATTACTGTAAACGTCATCAGCATCTTCATATGCCCCGATAATCATCCAACCGCCGTCAAGGGCAACGCTATAACCGAAATCATCGTTTCCCGTTCTATCCGAAGCTACAATTTTGTTTTTCAATGTCCAATTTCCGGAGCTGTCATTTTGATAAATGTAAACCGCTCCTGCTAAACTTTTGCAGTTGCCTCCCGAAGCGTCGGTGCATTCTCCACAAGCCCCGACTATTGCGAAATTGCTGTCGATTGAAACACTTATACCAAAGTAATCATATTCATCAGCGTCGTCTCCCACGCTTATTCTACTCTTCTCTGTCCAATTACCCGTGCCTTCCTTTTCAAAAATATAAGCGGCTCCGGCATATATGCAACTTTTATCAGTATTTGGTTCTCCATTTGCTCCAACAATCAAATAATTGCCGTACATTGCTATGCTATGTCCGAATTCCGCAAAGCGTTTACGTGTAGAGGCAACTATTTTTTGCGTTTGAATAAAATGATCATTCCCGTCGCTATTAAAAATATACGCACATCCGGCGTTTCCTACGTTAGAGTTGCCTTCGTCTTCAGCCCCGACAACTATAACCGATGAAAGTTTATTGATGGAAACACTTGAACCAAAAGAACTACCGATTGCATAGTCCGATGCACTGATTATTTGTATTTTACTCCAAGCGTCATCAGGACCCTTTTTTAAAACGTAAGCTATTCCCATGTAGGTATTGTATCTTACGGCTCCAACAACCGCGTATTCACTGCTAATTGCTACGCTGTAACCGAAGTAATCTCCGGGACCTCTGTTTGAAGCGACTTTTTTCTGTACTTGAGTCCAATTATCATTACCGTCGTTTTTGAAAAAATAAACGCTGCCCGCATCGTTTAAAGTATTTTTGCCTAATGCGTCTTCATCCTCCTGGTAAGCGCCGACGATAGCAAAGTTTCCGCTAATTGCCACGCTGAAGCCGAAATAGTCGTTCTCGCTTCTGTCCGAAGCTGTTAATTTTGCAACTTGAACCCACTCTCCCGATTCGCCCTTCTTAAAAATATAAGCGGAACCGGAATAATTGTCGTCGCCATAAGCCCCGACAATCGCGTAATTCCCGTCAATTGCTACGCTTTGTCCGAAGTAATCTAATTCCGATCTGTCGGATGCGACAACTTTATTTTTTTCCTTCCAATTATTTGCGGTCAAATTGTTTACAAATAATA
>JALWGH010000274.1 GCA_027013735.1 Melioribacteraceae bacterium | reverse complement strand
ACACTGGTGGAAAAAGCAAGCGGTTACGTAATAGACAAAATGATTCAGCTTGATTTCTTCGACAAGAGAGAGTTCGAAAGCATTAAGGAAGACGTTAAGCTTGATTACAGGGAGATATTCTAATGCACGTGGCAATAGTGGATTTAAACGGGGACTATTCCAAACTGTTGTACGAGTTAAAAGAATTGGGTGTCGATTCGTTTTTGACGAAGAGAGAAAATAAACTTTTGAAAGCGGACAAAATAATAATTCCCGGCAGCGGGGAAGCTTACTCTGCAATTAAAAAAATGAATCTGTTTAATTTGGGCGGTGTGTTGAAAATAGTTAAAAAGCCGGTGCTCGGAATTAGTTTGGGAATGGAAATACTGTGCGAATATTCCGACGAGGGGAATGTGTTTTGCCTTGGTTGCATTCCGGGAAGAGTAAAGAAAATTGAAGGAAACACTACGGGTACTCCGGTGGAATATTTCTCTAAAATTTTAGTAAAGCGAAATAATCCTTTGCTGTCGAACGTTGACCTGGAAGAGAAATTTTATTTCCGCCATGCCTATTGCGTGCCGGACGGTGATTACACATTTGCTATTATTGAAGAACGTAAGACGGCTTCGGCTGTAATTCAAAATGAAAATTATTTCGGTGTTCAGTTTTTCCCCGAGCGTTCCGGTGCGGCGGGGCAAAAGGTGTTGGAGAATTTTCTATTTAAAATTTAATTGTTTGCTTGTCTCTCGCCACAAATTCTTGGCTTTGTTTCAAAAAAGCTCAATGGGGTCAATCTCTAAAAATTCCTGCCAAGGAATACCGTCAGTTCCAACAAGTAAAATTTTATCGGGTTTAAATTCTTTCTGAAATTGCTCGATTCCGGTTTTAATAATCTTCCTTCCGCTTTTAACTTCTATTGCAATTATTTTATTTCCCCGTTGAAGCACAAAATCAACTTCAAAATTTATTTTTCTCCAGTAGTACACTTTAATGCCTGAAGCCCTGCTGTGGTTAATTAAGTGTGCACCGATAGCGGATTCAACTATTCTGCCCCATTCGTCCGGCTTGGATTTAATTTCTTTAAAAGATTTGTCTCCGAGAGCATTTTGCAGTGCCGTATTAAAAACCTGAAATTTCGGACTTGACGAGCGGCGTCTGAAACGTTGGGAAGTGAATTTTTCCAAGCCGGTTAATAGCCAAGATTCATTAAGTAGTTTCAAATAATGAGCTAATGTAACGGTATTTCCTGCGTCCTGCAATTGCCCGAGCATTTTGGTGTAAGACAATATTTGTCCAGAGTAAAGGCAGCCGAGTTCGAATAAATTTCTTAATAAGGCAGGTTTGTCAACTCTGTTTAGATGTAAAATGTCTTTTGAAATTGTTGTTTCAATTAAAGAGGCTCTAATGTATTCTTTCCACCGTTTCTCGTTTTTGATTAAATTGTAAGCAGCAGGGTAGCCTCCGAACCAAACAAATTGTTCCGGTGAAACACCGAACGCTTGTTTTACTTCGCTGTAAGACCAATGTTTTAAATAAATGAGTTCGAATCTACCGGCTAATGATTCACTAAGTCCTTTATTGATTAATAAAGAAGACGAACCGAGCAAAATTACTTTAATGTTAATATTTTGCCTTGTATCTTCGTCCCATTCTTTTTTAACCGAAGAACTCCACAGAGGAACTTTCTGAATTTCGTCAATGACTAAAACCAATTGTTTCTTAGCGGAAGTTTGTAATTTAAGCCTTGCTGAGTTCCAGACCTGTGAAATCCAAGCATTGTTCACGGCAACTTCTTCGTCTGCTGAAACGTAGTGAAACAACAATGGTTCCCTTTGCATTAGTTGGTTAACCAAAGTTGTTTTACCTACCTGTCGGGGGCCAATTATTACTTGAATGAAAAGTCTTTTCTCTTTTAATCTCTTGGCTAATAGTTTGTATTCTTTTCTAATAATTTCCATTATTATTTTGCTTAATTATTTCTAGTTAAAATACTCAAAGTACTGAGTAAATTAACTCAATGTATTGAGTAAAAATACTCAGGATTATTGCAAAAATACTCACAATATTGTTTGTTGTCAAATTATTGTTGCAAGGAAATGAGGTGCAAGTTTGTGTCGCTCCGCCGGAGCTCTTTGTCTGGACTTTTGTTTTTTGTTCTACAAAGATGCCGTCCCGCTGGGACTCAGTTCATCAAAATTTTTAACCTGCCTACCCTGCCTACCAGCAGGCAGGCGGCAGGCAGGTTCTTAATTCTTAATTTTTAATTAGCATGTCTTACGTCTCGCGTCTAGCGTTAAAGATTTCTTATTTCTCGTTTCTTCTTTCTTATTTTGCCTCTCAATTTAAACGTGTACCGAATCTTTGTCGGGTGAAATTACTTTTGCGGAATTGGAATTAAAGGCATATTAAAAAAATGCCGGAGCGTAGTCCGGCATTTGGAGTGAAAATGTTTGTAAGAAATTAAACGGGCATTTGGTAAATGCGGTATTTTTTGTAGAGTTCGCCGCGCATCATTTCGGCGGAGTGTGTCATCATTACGTTATCTTCCAAAACCCAGCTTGCCTCGCCTTTATCAATTCCAATTTTGTGGGCGTTATTAATTATCGTATCGTAAAGAATTGCATCTATGCCGCGTTTCTGATATTCGGGAATGATTCCAAGCGTTATTATTCTCGCCCAAGTAATTTTCTTTTTTTGAGTAAAGAGTTTGAAAATTCCGAACGGGAAAAGTTTGCCGTTCATTTTAATGAATATTTCATTGTAATCCGGCATCACGAGTGAAAAGCCAACAGTTTCATCACCTACTTCGGCGAAAAGCACTAAGGACGGTTCGACTATAGGTTTTAAATCCTTTGCCAGCAAGTCAATTTCTTCGTCTGTCATCGGAATAAATCCCCAGTTGGGTGCCCAAGCTTTGTTGTAAACATATTTAACGCGCTCAAGTTCATTCTTAAAATCTTTCATATTAATCGGGCGCACGGTAACGTTGTAACGCTTTTTCGAGATTTCGGCTACGCGGCGGATTTTGTCTTCTTTGGTAACTTTGTCGTAATCAATTTTGTAAGCGTACAGGTCTTTGATTTTTTTCAAACCGTAATTGTCCATTAAGTCGAGGTAATAGCGGGGATTGTAAGTCATCATTAAACGCGGCGGGTCGTCAAAGCCGTCTATTAAAAGTCCGTATTCGTCATTACTGGAAGGATTAGCCGGACCGCGCATATCCGTAAGACCTTTGTCCTTAATCCACTCGCGCGCAGTGTCGAGAAGTTTGTTGGCAACTTCCTGGTCGTTAATGCTTTCAAAGAAACCGAAGAACCCGATATTTTCGTTGTGGTATTGATTGTGAGCATCGTTTTTAATTGCTGCAATTCTGCCAACAGGTTCGCCGTTTTTGTAAGCCATAAACATATCCATTTCGGCGCGTTTGAAAAACGGATTTTTATTTTTGTCGAGGATTTTTAATTTGTCAATTATTAAAGGCGGAACCCAGTAAGGATCTCCTTCGTAAATTTCCCAGGCAAATTTAATAAACTTCTTGCGATCAGCTTTGCTGTTAGTCAATTTTTTGATTTCAATATTTCCCATTTTTTATCTCCTTAAAAAATGAAGAAGGCTTAAATAACTCCTAATTTTTTACCAACTTTTATGAATGTATCCACTATTGCCTGAAGGTGAGATTCCTCGTGGGTTGCCATGTAGCTTGTGCGTAACATTTGTCTGCCTTGGGGCACACCCGGGGAAATAAATACGTTAACGAAAACTCCTGCGTCGTAAAGCATTCTCCAAAAAGCAAAGGCGCGTTCGTCGTCGCCAATAATAACGGGAACAATTGCAGTTCTTCCGTCGATGATGTTAAAGCCTGCATCTTTCAAACCTTGGCGGACAAGATTAGTATTAGAAATTAATCTGTCAACTCTTTCCGGTTCTTGTTCCAAAATTTCGAGCGCAGCCATTGCCGCCGCAACCGAAGCAGGTGTGGGAGAAGCGCTAAAAATAAGGGCGGGACCAAAGTGTTTAATGTAGTCGATTACTTTAGCATCTCCGGCGACAAAGCCGCCGAGAGAAGCAAATGTTTTGCTGAACGTTCCCATTTGTAAGTCAACTTCGTCAATCAAATCGAATTCACTTGGAGTGCCACGCCCGCCTTTGCCGATTACGCCGATTGAGTGGGCGTCGTCAACGTAAACGCGTGCTTTGTATTTCTTTGCAATTTCAATCAATCGGGGCAGGTCAACTATTTCTCCGCCCGTGCTAAAAACGCCATCGGTAACAATCAATTTGCCGGCGTCAATAGGAATCTTGGAAATTACACGTTCGAGGTCGTTCATATCATTGTGTTTGTAACGCACCAAATTAGCCGAAGCTCCGCGGGCTTGCAATTGCCCTGCAACAATACTGGCGTGATTGTCTTTGTCGGAAATAACGTACTCGCCACGTTGCACAAGCGCAAGAATTACGCCCTGTGCCGTTTGGTAACCGGTGCTGAACAAAAGCACGGCTTCTTTATTTAAAAATTTTGCTAATTTTTCTTCTAACTCAATGTGCAAATCGAGCGTGCCGGTAAGGTAACGAGAGCCCGAGCAGCCGGTTCCGTATTTTTTAATTGCGTTAATGGATGCTTCTTTAACTTTCGGGTGATTAGTAAGTCCCAAGTAGTTGTTTGACCCTGCCATTATTATTTTTTTACCTTCAATTGAAACTACGGGCCCTTCATTTTCTTCAATGGGCCTAAAATAAGGATAAACGCCCCTTGAGCGAACATCGTCTGCGCGAGTAAATTCGTAACACTTTTGAAATAAATCCAAGTTGTTCCTCCAATTGTTATATTTGTAACTTAAAATTCAATTTTTGCGAATATCGAATTTTGAAAGTTATTATTAAATCGAAATAAAATCAACTTAGTCGGGAGCTAATATGGTTTCTGTAGTAACAGGCGGAACCGGGTTTGTCGGTAGTCATCTTGTGGATTTATTGCTTGAAAAAGCTCATACGGTAAAATGTATTGTGCGAAAGACGAGCAATTTACGCTGGCTCGAAGGCAAGCCTGTGGAGATAATCGATTCCGGTTTGTACGACAAAGAAAAGTTAAAGGAAGTACTTAAGGATACCGATTACCTTTTCCACGTAGCGGGCGTGGTGAAAGCAAAGAAGTGGGAAGATTATTACAACGGTAATGTTACGCCTGCAAAAAATTTACTCGAAGTTCTTATTGAAGTTAATCCTCAAATAAAAAGAGTGATTGTGGTTAGCAGTCAAACGGTAAGCGGACCTGCAAAAGACGGAAAGCCTGTTACCGAAGAAATGGAGCCTAAACCGATTACGCGATACGGAAAGAGTAAATTGGAAGAGGAAAAATTAGTCCTTTCTTTTAAGGAAAAATTGCCGATTACAATAGTCCGCCCTCCGGCTGTTTACGGCGAAAGGGACACGGAAATTTACTTATTCTTTAAGACCTACAAACAAGGGCTAATGACAAAGGTCGGTTTCGACAAAAAGCTGGTTAGCATAATTAACGTAAAAGATTTGGTAAGAGGAATTTTCATGGCGGCAACCTCTCCGAAAGCCGAAGGGGAAATTTACTTTATTACTTCAAAGGAATTTTACGACTGGGACCAAATAGGGGATGTAACGGCAAAAGCGTTCGGAAAAAAGGCATTGAAAATCAGCTTGCCACATTTTCTTGTTTACGGCGTTGCGGTAATCGCCGAGTTTTTTTCTTTGTTCTCGAGCAAAGCCGCTACGTTCAATATTGAAAAGGCGAGGGACTTTGTTCAGAGGTATTGGATTTGCAGTCCCGAAAAAGCAAAAAGAGATTTCGGATTTGTTCAGGAAATATCACTCGAAGAAGGAATCAAACAAACAATCGACTGGTACAAAAGAGAGAAGTGGCTCTGAGAAATTCTCTTGGGGGAATAGAGCAAGTGCGTAACGCAAATTTTACAATCAGAATTTCCGAAATTGGGAATTGAATTAACGGCAAGTTTTAATCTTAACATTTTTTGAACGGTTTCGCACTCTTCATTTTTCGGCGCAAAAGGCAGAATGCAAATCTTTGTGATTTTTGCCTCTTCAGCCGTAGTAATTAAATCGATGTGCCAGTGAATTGTTTTCTCTTTTTTAAGATGCCGTTGAATTCTGCTGCGTAAATTTTTCTGTGCGCTTCCGACGTAATAATAATAGCCTTTCTCAAGCCTTACCTTGCCGAAAGTCTTTGTTTTAAGCGTGAAACCGTATTCAACAAAAATCTCAAGAATGTAAACGCCGCGGTTTATTTCAATTCGGTTTTGCACCTTCTTTAATCCAAGTTTTTATTCCTTGAATTTCTTTGTCCGAAAGAGGCGGAACCGGCGCGCCTAAAGGAGGCATTGGTCCGTAACCGGATTCACCCGTGATTGCCCAAACCAGAATGCTGTTTTCAGGATGGTAAGGCACAATTATCAGATTGTCCGCCGTTGCATTGCCGTAGCTTGTTAGACTTAAATTTCCGGTACGTGTTTGGTCGTCGTGGCAACCGGATGTGGCACATTTCAAATTAAATATCGGCTGAATGTGCCTTGAATAGCTAACGTTGGAATCCGGGATGTCTTTGCCGTTGTTGGAGACGGTGTCGTCGCAACCGAATGCAACGGCGAAAATAAAAATTGCAAATGCAGTTAAAAGTAAAATATTGAACTTGTGCATATTTATTCCTTAAAAATAATTTTCCAATCGGGAATTTAATTAAATTGACAAATAAATGGAACTTCTCTAAATTTGCAATTCGGTTCTTAAAATTATGGGGCTATAGCTCAGTTGGGAGAGCGTCTGAATGGCATTCAGAAGGTCAGGGGTTCGAGCCCCCTTAGCTCCACAAGGTATTTAAGAAACAACAAACGTTATGGTTTGAAAATATTTCCTTAAAAAGTAAAAAGCCAAGAGTTTCTCTTGGCTTCTTACCGACCGGGGACACCCCAATCCAAAAATTTTATATTTCAAAAATACATTTTTTATTTCTACAAATCAATATCAGAATTTGTTTCAATTTACGAATTGTCTTTTTAGGGAAAATGAAAATTAAAGACTTTTTCACCCTTCCAATTTTTTCAATGCACTTTTAATTTGGTCAAGTGCCATTTCGGTGCGCTTAAGTTCTTGTTCGAGTTTAAAAACGCGGTAGCTTTCCAAGGATTCTGCTCCGCCGAGCAGCCAATTTATGTCGCAGCCAAGGTTCAAGAGTTTGCGTAAAATTTTAGTTCCCGGTTCTCTTTTACCGCTAACGTATTGTTGCAATTGTTGTGGCTTTATTCCCATCGCATCGGCTAAAGCGCGCAGTGTGTTGTATTTTCTTTTGGCAAAAATTCTAATTCTTTCGCCTACCCCCAAACGGAGATTTTCCTCGGAAAAAAGGTCTAATTCATCTTCTTCATCACGGAAAAGATCAAGCTCCATTTGGTAGTTGTCAATTAGTTCCTTAATCTTTTTGTAAATGTCGTCGTCAAGGACGGGGCTTTCTTTAAGCAGGTAGGAGAGTGTTGTTTTTTTTAGTCCGAGTTTGTTGGCAAGCCAGCTTTGGCGGATGCCGTATGTCCTTAATAGAAAGAGTATTTCTTCCTGTCTTGTCAATCTTATTCCCAATGAAATGAAAATTTAATCATTAAAATAACAAAATTCTCGGGAAATCTAAAAAGTAACGGAACTAAAATCGGGGGCAAGAAT
>JALWGH010000273.1 GCA_027013735.1 Melioribacteraceae bacterium | reverse complement strand
AGCGCAGCCATTTGCGAAATGCTTGATGCGTTGGATGTGCTGTGACTTTGAATTTTTGCCATTGCCGAAATTATTTCCTTCGGTCCGGCTGCGTAACCCAGCCTCCAGCCGGTCATCGAGAAAGCCTTGGAAACTCCGTTAACAACAACGGTTCTTTCTTTGAGAGAAGGTTTTAATGAGGCGAAACTTGTAAATCGAAAGTTGTCGTAAACTAATTTTTCGTAAATCTCGTCTGCAATTACGAAAAGTCCGTATTCCTCAATAATATCAGCTATCCGGGAGAGCTCGTCGTCGGAATAGACTGCTCCCGTAGGGTTCGAGGGATTGCACAAAATCAGAAGTTTGGTTTTCTCCGTGATGCTTCCCCGTAAAGTTTTTTCGGTGATTTTAAAATCGTCATTTTCATTGGTGTTGAGGAAAATACTTTTTCCGCCTGCAAGTGCAATCATATTCGGGTAAGAGACCCAATACGGCGCGGGAATTAAAACTTCGTCGTTAGGATTAACCAAAGACAAAACAGCGTTAAACAAACTTTGCTTTGCACCGTTGGAAACAATAATTTCGTTAGTTGAATATTTAAGGGAATTTTCCTTACTTAATTTATTGGCAATTGCTTCTCTTAATTGAGGAAGTCCCGTGTTTACAGTGTATTTGGTAAAGTTGTTTTCAATTGCTTTTATTCCCGCTGCTTTTACGTTTTCCGGTGTGGGGAAATCCGGTTCGCCAACGCTTAAATCCACAACTTTAAAACCCTTTGCCGAAAGCTGCTTTGCTTTTGCGGCAACTTGCATTGTTTGTGAAGTTTCAATCCTGTTTATTCTATCGGCTAACATTGGAATCCTCTGTCAAATTTAAAAGAAAAAGACGCAAGTCGAAATTTAATATCGAAATGCGTCTCTTTAAAATTTAGTACGGGTATTTTTTTACCGGAGTAGAATCATTTTCTTGACGGCTATTGTGTTACCCGCTCTCAATTTGTAGAAGTAAACCCCGCTGGCAAGTTTGGAAGCGTCAAAAACGACCGAGTAATTTCCGGGCTTTTGTTTTTGGTTAACCAGCGTTGCTACCACGCGACCTAAAACATCGTAAATAGTTAAACGTACGTTTGTGGTAGCTGTAGGGGAGGCAACCCCGCAAGATACGGGGGCGTCCCCTACAGCGGGGATTGAATATTTTATTGTTGTTGTCGGATTAAACGGGTTCGGGTAATTCTGCGACAAAGAAAAAACAGAAGGCTGAGTGTTTCCGTTTCCTTTTTCAACCCCGGTCAGTGATGATTCGTAAATGTTTTTTGCAGTTGCAACGGCACTGCGTAAGCTATCGAGCGATTCCGCAGCAGCAATTGCAAAAGCAACTTCAACGGAACCTCCCGCAGGGATTGAGTATTCTCCACCTCCTGCAACGAAGGAAATGTCTTGAGGACCTGCGGTATTTTTAACCGTGCCGTTCGAAAGGGTAGTCCATTTTTCGTCGTCGCTGAATCCGTCGTAAATATTTATTCCACCATCAGTGCCGTCGTTCCGAATGGCGTAAAAGCTGTAATCTCCGTTTGAAATGAGTGCACAAGTTACGTAAGCGTCGGTATTCTTTTTTGAAGAGCTGTAAGCGTAACCAAAACCTCCTGCGTCGTCGAACGCAACAACGTTATCATCGTAGGTGTCTCCGTCCATATCCCAATCAAAGAAAAGTCCGGCTCTGAAACCACTGATTGTGGCTGTGGAGTTGTTGGCAAAGTTGTATTTAACAATGATGAAATTATTTTTTCCTTCATCGCTAAAGGAATAAGTTTTCATTGTGGTAACAATTTGCAAATGTGTACTGAATGCGCGGAAATCATTGAAAACGGATTCGCCTTCTTCGTCGGCAATTGAGCCGGGTACGTTTAGGTGAAAAGGAGTAACCGAAGTAAAATCGGCGTCTTGTTTTTCACCGGTATCATTCCTTGCCGCATTGTCAACTTTCTTTGGGCCTGTTCCGTAAATGAGAGCGCCTTCAAATAAAAGATTCGGACCGCCTTTGTACTTAAAGCCGTCTCCTTGTAAATTAGTTGGGTAGTCATTGAATGCCATTGTGCCCTTGCTGGTAAAGGTTAAAGCAATGTTATTAATGTTTTGCGTTAGGTAAGTCGGGTTTGCCATTACTTCGAGCCATTCGAAATCGCCGTAATTACCATCGGTGTATTTTATTAAAAGAGGCACAGTGTAGTTTTCGGGAATGCTTTCCGAAAGAGTAATGACAAATTCCTGCGAGTAATTGTCGAATTCCGCTCCTTCCGCAACAGTGCCTACGTCAAATGTTCCGTTTTTGATTGTTACATATTGGCTTGGGGAGGTAAGCTGGATGGTAAGCGAATTGGTAGCATTCAAAATATTTTTAAATTTGATTTTTATTCCAATGTCTTCGCCCGGTTTGAATATGCCGTCTTTGTCGCTAAGGTCTTCAAATTCCTTAGCAACAATTCTAACCGATTTGGCATCGGTCGTGGATACCGCGGCGTAAGCGTTAATTCTGCCGTGTCCGAGGAGCTTATCGTATTTTGAAGCGTTTTTGTCGTAGATATTGTCTGCCGTAACACGTATTTGCTGTGCGACCTGTTCGGGAGAATAGTTGGGGAAATGACTAAAGACCAGTCCTGCCAATCCCGTTACAAACGGAGATGCCATTGAAGTACCGCTGATACTAATGTAAGTATCGTTCTGCCAAGTGCTGTTAATTAAAACTCCGGGCGCAAAAACATCCACTCTTTTACCGTAATTTGAGAAATAGGCAATTACATCCGACGAATCGACAGCGCCGACTGATAAAGCACCTTTGTAAGCTCCCGGGTAAATGCTTTCTCCCTGAGTCTCGTTTCCTGCCGCTCCAACGATTAACATTCCTTTTGAAATAGCGTAATCAACTACCTCTTGCCCTACATTCGAATAGCTGTAGCTTCCCCAGCTTGCATTCATTACTTTTGCACCGTTATCGGCTGCGTAAATTATGCCTTGGTATCCGTAAACAATAAGCGGGTTTCCGTTGGAATCACGAATGTTGTCTTGTGCGGTTTTGACAGGCATTATTTTACATTTAAATCCTATTGAAGCAATGCCGATATTATTATCTGTAACGGCGCTGGCAATTCCTGCAACATGCGTGCCGTGGTCGGGGCGGTCTTCCATTGGATTATTGTCCGGTGTGCCGGTTGTGCCTCCAAAGTCCCAGCCGTGCACGTCGTCAACGTAGCCGTTGCCATCGTCGTCAATCCCGTTGTTTGGAATTTCACCGGGGTTTGTCCAGATGTTTGCCGCAAGGTCGGGGTGATCCCAATCTACGCCCGTATCGTTAATTGCAAGAACAACGCTTGTGTCTCCCTTTGTTACGTCCCAAGCTTGGCTTGCTTTAATCAATCTTAAGGGCCATTGTGAAGAATATTGTGGATCGTTCGGAGTGTACATTAGTTGACCGAGGAAGTAAGGCTCAGCCCACTTGATTCCCTGTAATTGCGAAATCTTTTTTGCCAAGTAAACGGGATTCACAGGCGAAGTGTATTTTAATGTCATTATGCGGGAGAGTCTATCGTCCGCAGTTTTACTTAAACTTCTGTGAAATTTGAACGTTGGTTCAATCGAGGTTATTCCAAAAGACTTGAACGCTTGTGTAATCGCGTTGTTACTCAAGGCAGACTTGGCTAGACTTGTGTTGTTGAACTCAACAACAATTCTATCGCCGAGGATGTAATCTTTACCGTATTTCAAAACCACTTGTGATTTGACAACGGAAATTGAAAATGTAAATAAAAACAAAAAAGCAATGTAGCGCTTCATTTTGACTCCTGATTAATTTAACTTTTTAATATCTGAAATTTTAACACTTAAATCAAATAATTGAAAAAGTTTTTCACCTCCCTGTGATTTTCGACAATTCAAATGAGAAAGAAGAAACGAGAAATAAGAAATTCTTTTCGTTAGACGCTAGACGCTAGACGCGAGACGTTAGACGTCCGCCTTCGTCTGCGCTACGCTTGCTTGTCCCGTATTTGTGGGAACTACGGCGCGACAAGTCCATCTTCGCCCTCGCTTTGCTCGGGCTACGGCGCAATAAGCAAGACGCCTTATTCAGAGAATAGATAACAGAGAACGGGGAACAGAGAAAAATGATTGCTGCCCAATAATTGTGTTAATTCCATCCAGTCATCCAATCATCCAACCTGTCGCGCCGAATCCCGCAGAATGCGGGAGAAGGTGGATCATCCAAAAGCACTCGTACACTATCTCAATGGGGACTCTTGGATAATTGGAGGAATGCATTATTGGATACAAGACTTATTCAATTGAAAGTTGAAAATGGAAAATTGAAAATTTTGTGAACAGATAACAGAAAGAAATGATTTTAACTTAAGACTTGTTACTTATTACTTAAGACTCCATAAATAATTTGTCATTTGTCCCGCTACTGTCCCAGCCATCGGCAACAGGCGGGACGTCATTCATTGTGGTAAAATAGCTCGGAGCAGTTAACAACTTCGGATATCTTCGGCTTGGGGAGTGTAGGGCAGATTGCTTGCTCCGTAAGGTCCAAAGGACTCCGTTGGAGAGTTCCTTCGGAACAATCTGCGATGTTTGTGTGCCGTTCCTACGGAACTCATTCTAACGTTTTTGTCCTTGGCTCTAAAGGTAGCGTCTTTACGCGACTAAGTCCCAGCGGGACGACATCTTGCTACCACAAGTCTCAAACTGTGGAATTTGTTTAAAAGAAAATTTCTCCAAAACGAAACTTTGTGCTTTTCAAAACGACTATTATTTTACGGATTAAAACAAATATTTGTTTGAGGTGCAAAATGAAAAAACAGCTTACAACATTTTTGTTTGCTTTTATTCTCTTTTCTACTGCGGTCTTTCCACAGCAGTCTTCACTTTTTATTCCCCGCAATGTTAAAAAATCTTACGATTCGGGAGTGCGGAATTACGACGGAACTCCTGGCGCAAAATATTGGCAGAATCATGCCGATTATTTCATCTCAGCGAAAGTAATTCCTAAAACATTGACGGTGAGAGGAAGGGAAGAAATAATTTACAAAAACAACAGTCCTGACGAGTTACGCAGAATGATTTTCCGTCTTTATCCCGACTATTACAAAAAGGGTGCTCCTCGCGACGACCAAATTGACCCACGTGCTGTTACGGACGGAATGAAATTGGATTACCTGATTATTAACGGCGACACAGTTGACATGAATCCTAAGAACGGCTTTTTTATGAGAAGAGGAACAAACGCAATGGTGAGTTTGCAAAATCCTATTCCGGCAGGAGGCGAAGCAACTGTGGAAACGGCGTGGAGTTTTAAAATTCCTAACTACTCAAAACAAAGAATGGGCGCTTACGATTCGACGTCTTTCTTTGTTGCTTATTGGTATCCGCAAATTGCCGTTTACGACGACGTTGACGGCTGGGACAAATTCAACTACGGCGGAACGGTTGAGTTTTACAACGACTTTAACAATTACAATGTTGAAATTTCCGTGCCCGAGGGTTTTCTGGTTTGGGGAACGGGCGAAATACAAAATCTCGACGAATTATTAAAACCTAAATACCTTGAGCGGGTTCAAAAAGCTCAACAGTCGGATAGTGCAATAAACATAGTGACAAAAGCAGACTACACCGCAGGAAGCCCTACAATAAAGGACGATTACAACACTTGGGTTTTCAAGGCTCAGAATGTAACCGATTTTACTTTCGGTACAAGCAACCATTACTTGTGGGACATGGGGAGCGTGGTGGTTGACTCCAAAGGCAGGCGCGTAATTGTTGATGCCGCTTACAAAGAAAGCTCCAAGCAATTTTACAAAGTCTGTAATATTGCGATTAAATCGATTGATTACTTGTCCCATGAATTGCCCGGCGTGCCTTTCCCTTATCCGAAACTGTCCGTGTTTAACGGCGGCGGCGGGATGGAATCTCCAATGATGGTAAACGAAGGAAGCTCGTCTTCCTACGCGGGACAATTGTTCGTAACCTCCCATGAAATCACGCACACTTATTTCCCGTTTTATATGGGAATAAACGAACGTAAATATGCTTGGATGGACGAGGGAATGGCAACGATGCTTCCGTTTGAGTTCCAGAAAAATAACAGCAAGTACGACCCGCTTTTGCAAAACATTGCAGGCTATTCCAATTTTGCAGGCGACGAATTGGAAATGCCGATGATGACCCCTTCCGTTTTCCTTTTCGGCAGGGCTTACAGAAATGCCTCCTACGGCAGACCCGGCATAGCGTATTGGGTTTTGGAAGACTTGCTGGGAAAAAAGGAATTTAAAAAAGCTCTTCACGAATACATTAAACGTTGGCACGGAAAGCATCCCTTGCCTTACGACTTCTTCTTTACCTTTAATAATGTAACGGGACAAAACCTTGATTGGTTCTGGAAACCTTGGTTCTTTGAACGAGGCTTTCCCGATCCGGCAATTAAAAACGTAAAAATCAAAAACGGCAAAGCGGAGATCACAATTGTAAATAACGGAATAATTCCCGTTCCCGTTGATGTCCAAGTAACCTTTGCTGACAGCTCGCAGAAGTTAATTCACAAAACAGCCGGAGTTTGGGCAAACGGCAGAAGGCAATTTACGTTTAGCCTAACTGCTGAAAAGAAAATTGAGAAAGTGGAATTGATTAAATTAAAAATGCCGGACGTAAATGCAGACAATAATGTTTGGGAAAACAAATGACGAAAATAAGCATTTTTTTTCGCGCGACGCCCGTCTTCGCTCTCGCTATGCTCGGGCTACGCCGTGACAAGCAAGACGCCTTATTCAGTGAACAGATAACAGTGAACAGAAAAAATGTCTTTTACTTAAGACTCGTAACGTGAGAATTAAGACTTTCTAAAGTGATTTGTCATTTGTCCCCGCCAACGTGGCGGGGACGTCATTTATTGCAGTAGAAAAGAATATTAAGGGAAAAATAAGTCAACTGTTACATCAATCATTTTTCAATCTTTTTAAACCTAATGAAAAAAGAAAATGTCAAAAGGGGGATTATTAAAAAAATGGAGACAAAATGAAACAAGGAAAGATTAACTGGCGCTCATTCACAGGTGTTTTTATGGGCTATTCTTTGGTAATAATGATTATCACGGGAATAGTCCTTTACATTGCTCCTGCCGGAAGAATTGCCCATTGGAGCAAATGGAAGTTTCTTGGTTTTACAAAAACGGAATGGCAGGCATTGCACACACTCTTTTCTTTCATCTGGAGTGGATTTGCAATTTACCATGTTATTCTTAATTGGAAAGCTCTAATAAATTACATGCGGCGAAAGTCAAAGGAGGTTTTGAAATTAAGGAAAGAATTTACCTACGCTACGATTTTTACGGTGTTGATTTTTGCGGGTACTTATTTTGAGATACCGCCTTTTTCATCGGTGATGGACTTAGGCGAATACGTAACCGATTCTTGGGCGAATGAAACAAACGAGCCGCCCGTTCCTCATGCCGAATTACAGACTTTAGCCGAATTTTCCAAAACCATTAACATGCCTTTGAGAAAGATTGTTGCAATGTTAAAAGAAAATAACATTACTGTAAAAGACTCTTCCAAAACGATTGAAAAAATTGCAAGCGCTAACAAAATCACACCAAGTAAAATTTACTTGTTGTTAAAATCGGAGGGTAAAACCGAGCAATCAAAATATTCGAGAGGTTCGGGATTCGGGCGCAAGCTCCTTTCCGAAATCTTAAACGAAAACAATTTAACGTGGGAAGAAGGAATTGCACGTTTAAAATCAAAAGGTGTGATTGTCAAAAACGATGACAAACTGAGAAGCATTGCAGAAGAAAATGACCTTACACCGTTGGAAATTATTGAAGCACTTGGATTGAAATAAAATAAGAAAGAAGAAACGAGAAATAAGAAATGGACTCTACGCTAGACGCGAGAAGCGAGACGTTAGACGTCCGCCTTCGTCTGCGCTTTGCTTGACTTCGGCGTGACAAGTCCATCTTCGCCCTCGCTATGCTCGGGCTACGCCGTGACAAGCAAGACGCCTTATTCAGAGAGCAGAGAACAGTTAACAGTGAGCAGAGAAAATTAAGATAGAGAGAATGACGCAAAGTGATTTGTCATTTGGGGCTGTCCAAAAAGCACTTGAACTGTCATTGCGAGGAGTGAAACGACGTGGCAATCTGCGATGTTTGTTGTGCCGTTCCTACGGAACTCATTCTAACTTTTTTACTTTTTACTATAAAGGTGTCGTTCCTACGGGACTAAGTCCCAGCGGGACGACATCTTTTTAGAATACCCAACAAAGTTGCAAAAAAGAGCTCCAGCGGAGCGACACTAATAAGGAAATGATTTTTTTCGATACTTTCGGCATCGATTTTAATTCTTGTTTTTCCCACTTGTACCGAAAATTTTTAATTCTTCATTCTTAATTCTTAATTCTTAATTCTTAATTAAAATGTCTGTTTGCTCTAATGGTAATTTTAAATTAAATTTGAATTTTGTGTTTAGAATGATGACTAACGGAAATTAAATGATTAAATGGAACGTTAATCCCGAACTGTTTACGATTGGACCTTTTCACATTAGGTGGTACGGATTATTATTTGCGACTTCTTTTATTATTGGTTACGAGATAGTTCGCCGCATTTACAAAGCCGAGGGGAAAAAAGAAAGCGATTTAAATGACCTCCTTTGGTACATGATTTTAGGGACGGTAATAGGTGCAAGACTGGGGCACTGTCTCTTTTACGATCCGAAATTCTACTTAAGCCACCCCATTGAGATTTTACTTATTTGGAAAGGCGGACTTGCGAGTCACGGTGCTGCAATTGGAATTTTAATTGCAATTTACCTTTATTCGAAAAAGAAAACCGACCAGTCTTTCCTTTGGGTAATGGACAGAATTGTTATTACCGTCGCGCTTGCAGGAGGTTTTATTCGCACGGGCAACTTGTTTAATTCGGAAATAATCGGCAAGCCGACAAACCTGCCATGGGCGTTTGTGTTTGTCCGTGTTGACGACATTCCCCGCCACCCCACGCAAATTTACGAAGCAACGGCGTACCTTTTGATTTTTGTAATTCTTTTTTGGCTCTACAAAAAATACGGCGCAAAACTTAACGACGGCTATTTGTTCGGATTGTTCCTTGTTCTTGTTTTTACCTTCAGGTTTTTCGTTGAGTTTCTCAAAGCTCCGCAGGAATCGTGGGAACAATCGCTGCCTTTGGACATGGGACAATTGTTGAGCATTCCGTTTGTGTTGCTTGGAATTTACTTGCTTTACCGGGTTAAGTTCAAACCTGTGCCGGACAAAGACTCAGAGGAAAAACAATAAACGTCAGATGACCGAGAAAGAATTTATTCAAAAGTGGGTTAATAAATTTACGGCGGAGTTGGAAAAATCTTTCCCTCAAGATTTTCTGCCGGATACGGAAACAAATGTTTTTCAAAATAACGGTAGAAGACTTATTGTCGGTTCCGAATTTTTCGGCGCATTGGAATTAATTGACTCTAACGGGCAAACGGTTTTAACGACCGATTCATTTGACGAAATTAAGTATTACGTTTACGCTTCCCGCACCAAACCGCAATCGTTTCCCGTGCCGAAAGACAAATCCGAATTGAAAAGCGCCGTGAAAAACTACGAAGCTTTCTTGGATGAATTCCTTAAAATGATTTTTGATGATTTCAAAACTCTTTTCCCCGACTCCCCGAATTTCAATCGCGTTTCGGGAAAAATTTTTCTTTCATTAGATTTACAGAGACTTTCCTAATGCTTGGCGAAAATATTACAAACTACTTAAACAGACATTTCGGTGAAGACTACACGCAAAAATACGAAGAATACATTTTCGGAGAGCCCACTGCTTACGTAAGGTTGAACCGCTCGTGTGAAGAGAAAAAAATTTTGAAAAACCTTTCCGCTTACGGAATTAAGCTAAAAAAAATAGCTGGTGTTGATTTTGCTTATTCGATTGAGGAAGGGAATGAGAATGTCGGCAAGACGCTCGAATACATTTTGGGTAAATATTACATTCAAAGTCTTTCCTCAATGATTCCTCCGCTTGTACTTTCCCCGAATGAGAATGATTTTACGCTCGACTTGTGCGCTGCGCCCGGTTCAAAAACCACGGAGCTTTCCGAAATAATGAACAACACGGGCACGCTTTACGCCAATGAAATCAGCGTTCCGCGCCTGCGCAGCCTTGTGCACAACCTCGACAAAGTTAACGCTGTGAACGTTGGAGTTTTGAATTACAAAGGCGAACTCCTCTCAAAAATTTACGGCTCTTACTTCGACAAAATTCTGGTTGACGCTCCTTGCAGCGCGCTGGGAATAATCCAGAAAAAGGAAGAAGTTACCAACTGGTGGAACAACCGCCAGATGGAAAAGATTGCAAATCTTCAGCTCAGACTTCTAATCTCCGCAATTAAAATGGCAAAGGTGGGCGGGGAAATTGTTTATTCCACTTGCACGCTGACTCTTGAGGAAAACGAACTTGTAATTGAAACCGTCCTGAAAAAATACCCTGTGGAGTTAATTGAAATTGAGCTTCCCGTTCCTTCGCATCCGGCTTTTACGGAATACGAAGGTGAAAAATTAAATCCCGAAATTGCAAAGTGCAGAAGAATAATCCCTTGGGAAATTAATAGCGAAGGTTTCTTTGTTGCCAAGTTGCGAAAAACCGGTGAGACGGAAACAAAGGAAGGAGAGCTCCCGCAAAAACGTAAGGACAAGCTGGTTACGGCAAAGGACAGAAACATTTCAAAATACATCGAAGACATTGCCGGACATTTCGGCTTCCCAGCTTCGGTGTTTGACGATTACAAATACATTCTTAAGAACAGAGATATTTTCTACATTAACAAAAACTGGTACGCCGAAAGTCTTGCGCCATTCAACAGAGTCGGGACGAAATTCGGAAACATCGACAACAGAAACACTGCACATCTGCACACGCAGTCGGCGCAGTTGTTGGGAGCTTACGCAAGCAGGAACGTTGTGGAGTTTGAGAACGTTGAGCAGTTGCGGACGTACCTTGACGGCGGGACGATTAAATCTTTAAAACTCGAACCCGGACAGAAAATCATTAAATTCGACGGCTACTACCTTGGGGTAGGCATCTCAACTAAGGACGGATTAAAAAGCCAATTCCCCCGTTCCCACAGAACAGGGAAAATAATTTTGCCTTCGGAAGTTTGAGGGGCTATTCCTTAATGATTTCAACCGCTTCAACGCCTTCGGGGTAAGGAATGTAAAAACGGACGGGCATTACCTCTCCCTTGGCATTTATTACTTTGTGAACACGCTTCTTAATTAAAACGCTGTGCTCGATGAAAAGGTCGTCGTCAATTATTGAACCGAAGATGTAGCTTGTTCCTTTTACAATAACATTCTTACCGATTCGGCAGGGGAATTCGTCGCTGCCAGTAACATTAACACTCGATTCCAACTTGGTGTTGTCACCAATAATTAAATTGCCTTTTACAATGTCGTCCCAAAAGATTTCAACATTGTTGCCGATTTTCAATGTCTGATTCGGGAAGGTGCTGAGTAAAACCCTTTCGTGAATTTTCACGTTCTGACCGAAAACGACATTGCCTTCAATTCTAACATTTTTGTTGAGCTTTACGTTGTAATTCAATTTTGTATTTTTACCAACGTAAACTCCCTTGCCGATGTAAATATCGAGCGGTTTGCCTTTTTTGTCCCATTTAATAATTTGTTCAACAACATCGTCGGCAATAAAGAAGTCCTCGTGGTCTTCAATTTCCACAATGTCTTTCAACTTATCGTAAACCAGCGCACGGGCAATTTCTTCCATCTTTTTCAAAACGGACTTGTTGTTAAAGCCCATTATTACGTAATCCTTTTTAGGGCTAATTGCCTCAACCGTTAGTTTGTTTTTGTTGAAAATTGAAATTAAATCAGTAATGTAAATTTCGTTCTGAGCGTTGTTGCTTTCTATTTTGTTAATCAATTTTTTTAACGGTTTGAACTTGAACGCAAAAACGCCGGAGTTGTATTCTCTTGTTTCAAGCAATTCTTTTTTTGTAAAGGAATACCAGGCACCGTGAAAGTCCGTGACGTATTTTTCTTTTTCCTTTAGAGCCAGAATGTCCTTGTGCTCAATGATTTCAATTACTTTTCCTTCATTCTCTTTGATTTCTTTCCCGTCTGCAGTAACCTTGCCTGCTCGTAGAATTCTTCCGTAATAATTATTTTCAACTGGACCCTCGTACTGTCCGGTTAGCACCATCATATCCGCACCGGATTTCAGAAACCCCTTGTCGAACATTTTTACTGTTTCTTTGTCAATCAATCCCATATCTCCCGGGAAGACGTAAACAGTGCCGTCGTAAGAATTTTTGTTTATTTTTTTAAGAGCCATTTGCAAGGCGTGTCCCGTTCCAAGCTGTTCTTCCTGATAAGCAAATAAAATGTTCGGGCGGTTGCCGATTGTTTTAATTACTTCCTCGGCTTTAATTCCAACCACGATGATGATATTTGCCTTTCCCAGTCCGGCTTTGCAGGCGTTAAAAACTCTTTCTACCGTAGGAGTGCCCCAAATCTTGTGCAACATTTTTGAGGTTTGAGATTTAATCCTTTTACCGTGTCCTGCGGCGAGAATGACTGCCGTCTTTTTTAATGAATAATCAAAATTGTCGGAATAATCGTTAACGAGTTTTTCGATGTTTTCTGCCATTTTAGAATCCCCATTAAATTTTCATTTTCCTATTTAAAAATTAAGCAATAATACGATAATAATTGATAAATTTAAATTCTAATTCTTTAAAATTGTATTGGGTTTGTGTGAGTAAATGATGCGGGGTTAATAATGAAAAAGAACAATTTGATAATTGCGTTTTTATTTTTGTTTGTAACTCTATTGCCGGCGCAGGAAAAAGGCATTGGAGTTGGTTTAATGATTGGCGAACCGACGGGACTTTCGGGCAAATATTGGGTTAGCCAAACAAATGCGTTTGACGCCGGGGTTGCTTATTCTTTCTTTTCGGCTCACAAAGGTTTGATGTTTCACGTAGATTATTTAACACACCTTCAGAAGATTTATTTTAACGGGTTAGCGTTTTTACCTTACTACGGTTTTGGCGGAAAATTCGGAATTGCTAACGACAAGAAAAGTTCCTTTGCCGCAAGGGGAGTGGTTGGAATTGCCTTTCTTGTAAAAGAAAAACCAATAGACATTTTTCTCGAAGTTGCGCCCGCGTTTGATTTACTACCGGCAACGGGAATATCCGTTGGAGCGGCTTTAGGGGCAAGGTATTTCTTTGTGCGATGAAGAAGACTCTCGGTCCCATGCAGAGCCCGCAAAGATAAAACGCAAAGAACACAAAAATATTGTGCTCTAAATTTTCAACTAAATAAACTTCGTATCCAATAATCCATTCGTCCAATTATGCAAAAATCTCGTTTTGGCAAGTGTAGTGTCGCTCCGCTGGAGCTCATTTTTAGATTTTCATTTTGTGTTCTACAAAGATGTCGTCCCGATGGGACTCAAATCTTGAACCTTTTTGATTTAATGAAATGCTACTGAAAAACTTTGTGTTGATTGGGACTCCAAACTTTTCTACTGCAATGAATGACGACCCCGCCACGTTGGCGGGGGCAAATGACAAATCACTTCGTTAAAAACTCCAAATCTTCATTTTCTCTGTTCACTGTTCTCTGTTCTCCGAATAAGGCGTCTTGCTTGTCGCGCCGTAGCCCGAGCAAAGCGAGGGCGAAGATGGACTTGTCGCGCCGTAGTTCCCGCAAATACGGGACAAGCAAGCGTAGCGCAGACGAAGGTGGACGTCTTGCCTCTAGCGTAAACTTCTTCTTTCTTATTTTAATTCCCCCTTGATTTTAACCGTGTTTAATAATAGATTTTCGGTCAAATTTAATGATTTATTATGAATTCATCGGAATATTACCAAGACAGTAACGGAAATCGTCCTCTTTACGAAGAAGAGGAAATTAAAAATAAGATTGAAACTTGCAAGCGTCACATTGCAAACGGGGAAACGTTTGTTTACCTCGACTTAATTGAAGACACAATGCAATTGTGCGCCGAGTACGATTTTTCCAACGAGGGGCTTTACCTTGCGGAGAACATCATTAACGTAGCACCGTACAATTCGGAAGCGTGGCTCTTCAAAGGAATATTTTTAAACAATCTTTTTATGTACGAAGAAGCTCACGAAGCTTTGAAAAAAACTTTGGCGTACAATCCCAATGATGTTGAGGCTTTGGTAAATATTGCCATTGCGGAAGAAAACCTTGGGATGCTCGACAAGGCGGTTGAGTCACTGCAAAAAGTTTTGGAAGTCGAGCCGACAAACACGGACGCAATATTTAATCTTGGTCTTCACCACGAAAGGCGGGATAATTACAAAAAGGCGATTGAGTATTTTGAAAAGGTTTTGGCTCTTGAGCCGAACAGCAGCGATGCGCTTTACGAATTGGGATATTGTTACGAAAATATTGACCAGCTCGATAAAGCCCTTGAGGCTTACGAAAAATATCTTGACCTCGACCCTTACAGCTCTACCGGTTGGTACAACAAAGGCATTGTGCTCTTAAGGCAAAATAAATTTGAGCAGGCTGCGGATAACTTTGAACTTTCGCTTGCAATTAATCCTGAATTTTCAAGCTCATGGTTTAATTGCGGAATAGCCTACGCAAATATTAAGCAATTCAAAAAAGCTTTGGAATGCTTTAAGGAAGCGGGAAAGTTTGACCCTGAGGACGAAACCATTTTCTACAACATCGGTCAAACATACGAAGACCTCGGCAATTGTAAAATGGCGATTGAATATTATTCAAAAGCCATTAAACTTGACAGCGATTTCCGAGAAGCATTTCTTGCAAGGGCGGCTTGTAACAAAAAGCTTAAAAATTATTTTAGCGCGTTGCAGGACATTGAGTTTATTCTTGAAAAAGACGCATTCAATATCGAGGCTCTGTTTGCAAAGGGCGAAATTGAAGAACTGCTTGGTAAATACGACAAGGCAATTATTTCTTACGGCAAAATTATTTATCGCCATCCGAGAAACTTCGAAGCATATTTTAAGACCGCCGGAGCTTTAATCAATTTGGGGAAATTTTCCGATGCGCTCGATTTTTATTTCAAGTGTATTAAGATGAAAAAAAATCACGCTAACTCTTATTACGGAATTGCAAAGGCTTTCTTTTTGTTGAACGAAAAGGAGAAAGCCTACAATTATTTGCTAAAAGCTATTTCAATTGACCCGCGGTACAAGCAAATAATAATGCGTGAATTCCCGGCATTGTTAAATTCTCCGGTTTTTCAGAAAATATTAGCCGAACATTAAAATATTGAGGGCAAAATGAATTTGAATATGGGAAAACACAAAAGTGTGGTGGGAATTATCGGGCATCCGATTACGCACTCCCTTTCGCCGTTAATGCACAACACCGCATTCGAAATAAAAGGGCTCGATTACATTTATTTGTCGTTCGATGTCGTTTCCGAAAACTTGGAAGACGCAATGAAAGGAATGGTTGGGCTCGGCATTAGGGGCTTTAATGTAACTATTCCGCACAAGGAAAAAATAGTTCAATATTTGAACAAAATATCGGACGAGGCAAACATAATAGGCGCTGTGAACACTGTGGTAAACGAGAACGGCATTTTAACAGGGTACAATACCGATGTTAACGGAATTGTAAAAACTCTTGAGCCGTACAAAGAAGAATTGGAAAATTCGGAGGTAAGCCTCTTCGGTGCTGGCGGTGCCACGCGCAGCATACTTTACGCTTTGATTAGAAATTTTAACGTCGGGAAAATCAATCTTATTAACCGCACAAAGGAAAGAGCCGAGCAGTTAAAGGATTACTATTCGGAAAAAATGCTTTTTGAAAATATTTCCACGTTCGAGCTTGTGCCTCCCGACTTGAAGGAAATAATTTTTAACAGCAAGGTGTTAATTAATGCAACATCTCTCGGAATGTTTCCCGAAACGGACGATTCTCCGGTTTTAAGTGAAGAGTTTTTTAACGACAAACAAATTGTTTTTGATGTGATTTACAATCCGCTTAAAACAAAATTCTTGCAGCTTGCGGAATCCTCGGGTGCTACGGTTGTGAACGGATTAAAAATGTTTGTGGAACAAGGTTCCAAAGCCTTTGAGCTCTGGACAGGCGAGGAAATGCCGAAAGAAGAAATTACTAAAGTTGTTGAGCAAGAATTATTGAAATAATTTATTACCCTCTTTTTGAAAGAAATAAACCTTCCTATTAACCCACGGCTTTGGCGAAACCATCTCATTAGAATAGTCGTGCTGTTAACCCACGGCTTCAGCCGTGGGAGCAAAGAAAATCCTAAACTTCTCCAAAACCGTTTTAACGGTTTTCCCACTCCGAAAGAATTTACTACGCCTAAAACCTGTAAACAGGTTACGGGATTTTCTTTTTTTTCTCTGAATCCAAACGGCTAAAGCCGTTTGTTAATGAAAATTCCGGTAAAAAGAGTTGTTTGGTAAAAAAACAAAATGTCAAATAACCAGTCATTGCGAGCGAAGTATAACGGAGGGAAGCAATCTATTGTTCCCGTAAGTCGATGCCGAATATTTGCAAAGGAGTATTAAGACGGCAGATTGCTTCAGTCGCTACGCTCCTTCGCAATGACGAGAAACCAGTCATTGCGAGCGGAACGCAGTGAAGCGAAGCAATCTGTATTCTTAAAAAGCAAATGTTGAATGAACGGAAGATTGCTTCATCCCGACAAGTCGGGATTCGCAATGACGTTTTTCGTTAACCCACGGATTTATCCGTGGGTTGGCAAGACAAAAAAACCCGTGCAACCCAAAACCGTTTTAACGGTTTCCCCACCTCGGAAAACATTATTCATTCACATTGCCGTCAGCTTCAGCTGACGTGGTAGAGGAGAATAAACATTATCGGCTTTAGCCACATTTTTCTTTTAGTGGTGGGCTAAAGCCCAATGTTCTTGTGTCTTCTTTCTCCCACGTCGGATAAATCCGACGGCAATGTGCCAATTCCTAAGGGGATGACTTCGCAAAAAACGATGGCAATGTACCTACTCCGAAGAAGTGACGTTGTCAGAATTGTCAGTAATTCGCCTGAATCCAACAATCCATTTTTGCAATTATCCAAAAGAATAGAACAAGACAACTTTTGTCCCATTCTGAGACGTTGTCTCTTAACGCTACCTGATTTCAATAGAGAATGTTGATTTTCTTTAATAAAACCAATTGGCACAGGATTTGTTGCTTAAAGTGAAATTTTTCTTTTAACGGGAGGAAAAAACTATGAGTCTCTTAGCAATTGTGTACCAAAGTTTGTTTGTATTCGGAGCCATTTTCTTGTTTGTCTTAACAGTTTCGTACATTTCCTACAAAATCAAACAAAAGACAAATCCTAATCCATTAAGACAACCTGTTCACGATTTACAACCCGCCTTTGCCGAAGGCACACAGCCGATTATTCCAAAAAATCCTTATTTGAATCAAAACGCAAATATTCCGAAGCAGAAGCAAAAAAGGCAAAGAAAGGAAAAATCCGAGCCGGCTAATTTTCACAATTATCCGCGCTACACAAAGATTGACACACTTTACGACGAAGCACAAACCGGTTTTGAGGCAAAGGATTACGGCAGGCATTCTTCCGGCGGTTATTATTCCGGTAAAAAAAGAACAGCTCTTCACTACGAAAACATGCCGGTAAAAAAATTCAATAACAGCTTGGACGGTTACGACATCCTTAATTATTATGATGAAAACGGGAAACAGCAATTTTACCCGTTCAGAACAAAGTATTAAAATCTGGAACCCCCGCTTGTCGGGGGTTTTTAATATGAGAAAAAATATCTTTTTACTTGAGGATTCTTAATAAAAATGTTATTTTATGGAAAGAAAATACGGGTTTAAGAATGGATCTTGTTCACATAGTTTACAAAAGTTTAATTTACTTCGGCATCTTAGCCGTTTTGGTAATTATTATTTCTTACGTATCTTACAAAGTTCGCCGTAAGGTAACGGGGCAAAAGTTTGCTTACGAAGAAGAAATTGAAAAACAAAAAGAAAAAGCAAAGAAAGTAGCCGAGCAGAAAGCCAAAAGAGAGAAAGAAAAAGCTGCCAAGGAAGCTGCCGCCAAACGTCCCGTGGATCACACAAAAGCAAAAAAACACGTAGAAGTTAAGAAGAGACTAAAAGAAGAACCGAAAGAACAGAAAAGGGAAAAAATCAGAAAAAGGTCAATAACAAAAACATTTACACGAAAAAAACGCCTTGAAATTATTAATCCTTCCGTTTCGCCTTACCCGAACGCTCAGGAAAGCAAACCGGCGTCCGGTGGGAATTATGTGCCGCCGCCCGTTCAAACTCCGAGAATAAGAAAAAGCGAGGATAGCCTTCCCGCTAAAAAGAAAAAATTACATTCCCTTGACGAGAACGTTTTCGAAAAATATGCCGATGATAACGAAGATGACGGAATGTTCACCATTAAAGTAAAAAAATCGGACGACTGACGTTACTTCTTGGGCAATCTTTCCAAAAACGAGCTGTTACTCAAAACCGCAAAACTGTTCTTGCTTTTTAATTCCTCAAGGGTAAAACTATTCATGTAACTCATTGCTGAGCGCAGACCGTCGGAAATAGCGTTTATTACATTAACTACATGTCCTTTGTAAGGAATCATTGTCTCCTCGCCTTCGATGAATTCGTTCTTCATCTTCACGCCGAAAGATGCCGAGCCTCTGTATTTTTTCCAGAGCTGGTCGTTGTATTTAATTATTTCTCCTGGCGCTTCGAACGTACCCGCGAGCATCCTGCCAAGCATTACGACGTCCGCGCCGAGCGCCAACGCTTTTGCAATGTCTCCGGGATTTTTAATTCCTCCGTCGGCAATTAATTCGATTTTCAAGCCTTTCTCTTTCTTTGCAAAGTAAACATCCAAGATTGAAGAAACCTGTCCGATTCCGATTCCGGTTTGAATTGAAGTAGTGCACACGCTTCCTCCCCCGATCCCGATTCTCACTGCGTCTGCGCCTGCATTCTCCAAGTCCTCAAGCGTTGAACCGTTAGCAATATTCCCGACAATTACTTTAACGTCGTATTTGTTTTTAATTTCTTCACACTTCTCCAAAACCTTGGTATTATTGGCGTTAGCCGTGTCGATGCAAATAATCATTCCGAGTGAGGCTAATTTTTCCACTATTTGATCGGGAGTGTTGATGCCAATTGAAACGGCGTGAACGCCTTTGGCTTCTTCACCGCCGGAGAGAATCTTGTCCAGCGAGGAATCAAAGCGGTTTAAGATTCCGAGACAGCCAAGTTCGTCAAGCACTTTCGCCATTTCGATCCCGGTAACAGTATCCATCGGACTGGAAGTGACGGGCAAAGCAAGTTGCCTGCCGAGGAAGCGCGCTTGAGTGTTTGCTTCCGTCCTGCTTTTTATTCGCGAAACTTCACGGGGCACAAGACTAATATCGTCAAACGTCAAAGAAAGGGAATATTCGTTTAATTCTTCTCTTGAGAAAATTTTCATTTTAGCCTCTTAATGTTAAAAAGTTTTTTCAATGTGATTTAACAAATAGTTCATTTTTTGAACTATTGCCAAAACAGGCTGGGGTGAGTTCATGTCCACGCCTGCGTCTTTCAAAATATCAATGGAATACTTGGAGCTTCCGGCTTTTAAAAATTCCAAATATCTTTCGGCTGCAGATTTGCCTTCTTCAAGGATGCTTGTTGCCAAAGCTTCGGAAGCTGCAAAGCCTGTGGCATACTGGTAAACGTAGAAGTTGTAATAGAAGTGGGGAACTCTTGCCCAGGTGTATTTTTCTTCCTCATCCATTACCATTGCTTCTCCCCAATATTTTTGGTACAAGGCGCCGTATTTTTCCGAAAGGAAATCGGGAGTTAAAGCAACGCCGTTCAAAAATTTCCCGTGCACTTCTTTTTCAAATTCCGCAAATCTTGTTTGGCGGTAAAATGTGGTAACGGCGTTCAAAAGAAATTTCTCGGTTAAGAATAATTTTTCTTCTTCGTTTACGGCGTTTTCCATTAGGTAATTCAGCAACAACGCTTCGTTTGTTGTGGAGGCAATTTCGGCAAGGAAGATTGTGTAGTCGGCGTAAGGATAAGGTTGATTTTCCACTGTGTAAAACGAGTGCAGACAATGCCCGATTTCGTGAGCAAGAGTGAAAACATCGTTCAGGTTACCGTTCCAATTAAGCAATACGTAAGGGTGCACGCCGTAAGTAGTGCCGGAGGAGTAAGCTCCACTCCTCTTGTGAGGAGTTTCGTAAACATCCACCCAACGGTTGTCGAATGCAAATTTTACTTGATTAATGTATTTTTCTCCAAGCGGACTCAGTGCTTCAAGAACAATTTTCTTTCCTTCTTCGTAAGAATATTTTTTCTGTGATGCGGGGAAAAGCGTTACGTAAGTATCGTAAGGATGCAACTCGTCAAGTTTTAGAATTTTCTTTTTGAGCTTAGCCCAGCGGTGCAGCGGTTCGAGGTTTTCGTTGACGGAGCTAATTAAGTTGTCGTAAATTTCCACAGGAATATTGTTTGGGAACAACGCCGCTTCCAATGTGTTTTTGTAGTTCCGTGCTTTTGCCTTAAAATAAGCAGCTTTAATGTTTCCGTTAAACAGCGCCCCTAAAGTATTTTTGTGTTCAATGATTGGTTTGTAGAATGCTTTGTAAACTCTTTGCCTGTAGTCCCTGTTTACTGAAAACAAAGCAGACTGGTACCTTCCGTGGGAAAGCTGAACAGGCTTGCCGTCTTCTCCTTCGACAGTCGGGAATTTTAAGTCCGCATTTTCAAGCATACTAAAAGCATCGTAAGGAACTCCCGTTACGGGCGCAGCCATTGCGAGCAGTTTTTCTTTGTCTTTGTCCAACGTGTGCGGTTTTAATCTGAGAATGTCGTCGAAGAAATGCCGGTAAATTTTCAGTTCGTCGATTTGGTTAATGAATTGTTCAAGTTTGTCAACGGGGATTTCAAGGATTTCGGGAACGATGTACGACGATTGTTCGGAAATAAAAGCGTGCAGGTTAACTATTCTGTCGTACCTTCCTTGTGCTTCGGTGTCGGTTAGGTCGAGGTCTTTCGAAAGCATTGCGTACAAATAAAGCTTGCCCAACTTAATTCCGAATTCTTCGTCTGTCTTTAAACAGTTAAAAAGATTTTCCGCACTTTCACCTAACTTCCCTTTGAAAGAAGAAATTTTGTCAATGTTTTCATTTAAGTAGCGAAACTCTTTTTCCCATTCTTCTACGGAGGGATAAATATCCTCAAGTTTCCATTTGTATTTGTCTTCGATTTCTTCCCTTTTAGGTAAGTCCCCGCCGGAACTTAGATGGTTAAAGAGTTCGGTAGTGATTTTATTTTTCAGAATCATTTTCTTTTACCTGATTTTTTAAAAAATTGCGAGTAAAAATATTCGATTAACAACCTAATTGCAAAGAAGAATTCTTACGATTCTACCTTACAGTTACCCGCAACGAAGAATTGACATTCGAAGCAATGTTTTGTGTTTTTCTCGAATTTACGCTCTTTGATTTTTGAAATAATTTCAGCCAGCCTTTGTCCGAATTGTTCAATCTTTGAATTGTCCAATATCTGGACTACTGATTCTTCTGGGTTTCTAACAAAAAGCAATCGTACTTCTACCGGTAAATTGGGATTGAAATATTTTTTAATCAAATAGGAATAAAACAAAAGTTGATTCTCGTAATTTTTAAATTTCTTTTCACCCTCACCTTTTTTAACAGCATCGGTTTTGTAATCCACAATAATGATTTTATCCTTTGCGAAGATTAGTTTGTCCAAAATTCCGAAGAGGAAATAATCGTTTTCCCTTAGGTAAATAGGCAGTTCGTTTTTGTAGTTGTTGTATTTTGTTAAGTCGAGGAAAACCCTGCTGTCTCGAAAAGCTTCGACTACGTTAAAAATTTCTCCTACGCTGTTGCTGTTTTCGTCAAACGGAAAATCCTCGGCAGTTAAATAATCTTTAATAAAGTTACGTAACTGTTCCGAAGGAATTTCTTTTTCAAGAATTTTGTGAATAATACTACCTTTAACGTTTGCCGGAATTACGTCTTCTTCGTCTTCGGATTTAAAATCGAAGTTAGTATTTTCGTCAAGTAGTTTCTCAAGTTTTGCGTAACCGAGTTCGTAAATCAATTTGTATTTAAGCGGGCATTGTTCGAATGCCGAAATTCTTGTGGCAGAAAAAATTTCGTCTTTCGGAAAATCGTAAAACGGTTCCGACAAGTTACGGCTCGGTATTGTTGATTGCGAACTGTCTTGAGAAGAAGTTACAACTTCCGGCAAATCGTGAAAAACGGGAATCTCAAATTTAATTTTACTTTTATCAATTTTGCTATCTTCTTTTTCAAATGTCATAAATTCAAGTTCGCCCTCAAGTTCAATGCTGTTTTCGTCTTTGTCTTTCCCCAGTGCATCGAAAGTCATTTTTAAAAACGAATCTTTTCTAAATGAGCTGTTATTATTATAGCTGCCGCTAAGGCAGAGGTAGTCCTTGGCTCTTGTAACGGCAACGTAAAAAAGGCGTTTGTTTTCCGCGCTTTCTTTCCTCTCGATGTAATATTTGTACAAGCCCACTATTGGCGCTTCCTTGTAGCTTTCAAAGAAATTATTGCGCGCCGGGACTTTCATCAGGATGCCGTACTCGTTGTCAATTACAACCGATTTTTCTTTTACGTCAGGGTGATTCGGTTGGACGTGACTGCCGTAAATAAAAACCGCGGGGAACTCCAATCCTTTGGACTGGTGAATGGTCATAATTTGTACTTTGTCCTCTTCGGCAATTACTTCCGCCTCACTTTCATCTTCAATTCCGTTGATGGCGTTGTTCAGGAATTCCACAAAATCGTAAAAGGTGTTAAAAGACTCGTTCCCGAAATCATTGGCAATTGAAATTAATTTTTCAAGATTGGCTTTTTGCAATTCGGAATTTTCCCGGGAAGAAATAACAGATAGATAGCCGCTTTCGGCAATGGATTTTCTCAACAACTCGTTCAGCGGAAGTTCGCTTGCAAGGAGTGTGTATTTGTTCAAGAAGCTTACGGCTTCAAGCACGTTGGGATTTACACGCGCAAATTGGTTTAGTTTTTCGAAGAAGTTTTTTCCTCTTTGGAAATTTATTTCAAGCAAAAGTTTGTCGGTAAAATAAAAAAACGGGGAACGTAAAACAGCAATTAAAGCTGCGTCGTTGCTGTTGTCTAAAAGGAAGGAAAGAAAATTAAAAACATCCGAAACAATCTGGCTTTGGTAAAATCCTTTACTGCCGAGAATCGAAAAGGGGATTCCGTATTTTAGAAATGCGTCGGAGAGTTCGTCAAACAAATTTCTCTTTCGGCACAGGACTGCAATTTCCTTGTAGTCAAATCCCTCTTTATTAAGTAACAAAATTTTGCGGGCAACAAACTCCGCCTCCATTTCTTTTTCAGGCGTAACAAAAATTTCAACTTTGCCACCGGCGTTTTTTTTGCGGGCACAAATTAAATCGCTGTGCCCAACCTCATTGAACTTTTTGTTTGGGTTGGCAAAAATGTTTTTAAAAACTTTGTTAGTAAAAAAAGCAATGTTAGGAGCAAGCCTAAAACTGTGGGGCAATTCCAACACGCTTTCGCTTCCGGAAGAAGTTTCAATTTCTTCTTTTGTCTTTTCAAATATTTTTAATTCGGCTTCCCTGAACATGTAGATGCTCTGCTTGTCGTCGCCCACCACAAACAAATTTCCCTTTTTCAATTGGTTCAAGAGGGGCATTATTATTTCGTACTGCGTTTCGTTTGTGTCCTGATATTCATCAACCATAATAAATTCAAATCTTTCGGAGAGCAATTTGCGCGCTTCTTCCTTCTTTAAAATTTTCGCAGCGCCCAAAAGCAAATCCTCGAAGTCCAAATAGCCGAGAGCTTTTTTTCTTCTCTCGTACTCGGTAAGAATTTTTTCAAAAAGGTCGAGCAACTTTTGTCTGTATTCAAAAAGGAGCGCTTCCGCTTCTTCGGGATTCTCGTCGAATTTTAATTTTGTTAATATTTCTAACTTAGCCTCCAGTGAAGAGAGTAGCCGGGCATCCAAAGTTTTTCGAATACTCCGTTTGCAATATTTCTGTGAGCGGATTTTTTCCCCGTTGTTGACGGTAATAGCAGTAGTAATATTTTTCAGCAACAGAATTTTTTTAACAACGTCTTTCTCTTTTTCAACCCCAGGTAACAGCTCTTCAACGCTTTGTGCAATTACGTTGCCTTCTTCGGCATTTAGTACGGCATCGTTAACCGCCTTGATTTCAATGAGGATCTCTTCGAAAAAATTTCCGAAATAGTCTTCAAATTTGGTCTCAAAAAATTTTCTTAAATTGTCCGCACCCTTGCCGGAACTTTTTTCCTTGATTTCCGAAAGCATTCTTTCGACTGTTTTTCTTTTGGCAAAGAGTTTTTTTAACTCTTTAATTAAATTTTGGGCGGAGTCGAACAAGCGCACTAATTCCGCTGTTTTGTTTGAGAAAGATTCCTGCAATTCGGAAGCCACAAAGTTGCCGATAGTAACGTCGAGCAGTTCACCGGAAATTCTTTCGTCAACGGGACGGAAACTTGTGTCCACGCCGATGTCGGGAGCAAACTCCTTGATTAAATCCGCACAGAAAGAATGAATTGTGGAAATATTAGCCGACACAAGTTGGCGCCGTATTCTTCGTAGAATTGAAATTTTCTTTTTGTCTTTTTCCTTTTTTAATCTATCGTTAATTTCTTCGGCGATTCGCTTGTAAAGTTCGCCCGCGGCTTTT
>JALWGH010000272.1 GCA_027013735.1 Melioribacteraceae bacterium | reverse complement strand
AGATTAAGCTAAAAACTGAATTTCCGAAGGAAAGATATTCGGAAATTTCTCCCGAAGTTAAGAAAGACAATATTACGGAAATACAAAAAGTCTCGCAAAATATTGAGAACAAAGTACGGAAAGTATTTTACAAAATTAACATTGCTCCCATTCAGCAGGAAGAACATTTTCCTTTAATGACTTCTAACGAAAGGGAAATTACGAACAAGAAACTAAGAGTTGAAAAGAAGAAAACTTCACAAAAAATTAAGAAAACGGCTGATTACTTTGTGCGGAGTAAAAGCGAGGCTAAACATCCGGTGAACTCTAAAGTTAAAGAGAAAAATACAAATCAAGAGGTAAAACATTCAACTTCGGATTTGGAAAATTCTGCTAAGAACGAAAACAAATTTGCCGCCGAAGGTTTTAAAAAAGAACACTTGGAGCAACAGAATATTCTTAAAAATCATTTTACAACGCAAAACATTTCGAATACGGTTAGCAAACATTTTGACCAATCGGTTAAACAGCCGGCTAATAATTTTACGGGAAATGCAAAGGAAGTTTTATTTAAGACCGTTAACATCCGAAATGCTATTTCCGAGGTTAGTAAGTTTATTCTTAAAGGAGAAAAACACACTGCGGTTTTGAAAATTAAGCCGGAAGAATTGGGTGAAATAAAAATTAACGTTGAAGTTGTTAAAAATGCCGTTAGCGCACACGTAGAAGTTCAAAATGAAAATGTGAAACAACTCTTAATGAATAATCTGCAGGCATTGCGGGAAAATCTTGCTCAGCAAGGATTGACATTAAGTAACTTTAATATTAACTATTCACACTCCCGCAAGCAAGAGTATTCCCGTAAAAATCAAGGACACAAAAACTTATTGAAAAACAATTTGCCCGAAGAAGAAATAGGCGAAGTTGAAAAATATCAATTTAAAAATCTCGGTTACAATCAATACGATTTTATTGCATAGGTGAATTAAATGGTTAGCACAATTGACAAACAAGGACAAACGGTCGTTCAAAGTTCTCAAACGGCACAGAATTCTTCCTCAAAAGGGACTATTAATTCCAAGAGCATAATGGGGAAAGACGATTTCCTGAAACTAATGATTACGCAGTTGAAATATCAAGACCCGCTTAGTCCGTTGGACGGAAGTGAGTTTGCTGCACAGCTTGCTCAATTTTCTTCCCTTGAGCAGCTGCACAACTTGAACGAATCCGTTAAACAAAGCGTGGACGCAAACTATCTTTTGATTCAATCCGTAAACAACACAATGACTGCCAACCTGATTGGTAAGGAGACGAAAATCAGTCTCTCTACAATCAATTACCACGGGCAGGATTCCATTACTTTCGGCTACACTTTGCCCGGAAACGCTAAGGATGTTACCATTAAAATCTACGATGAAAATAACAATCTTGTTAAAACGATTAATCCCAAAGATTTATCTAAGGGAGACCATAAACTATCGTGGGATTTTACCGATAATAATGGTGAAAAAGTTAAAAATGGTAACTACAGAATTGAAATTAGTGCAAAGGGACTGAACGGCGAAGATATGAAAGCAAGCGGATTCTTAATCGGAGTAATTAGCGGAATTAAGTTCACACAAAACGGTACGAAGTTAATTATTGACGGTTCCGAATACGATGTTTCCGATGTTCTTGAAATAATTCAACCTCAACAGCAAGGAGAGGAAGACGATGGCAATGGTTAACGGTGTAAATGTTCCTTTTGTCCCGATTGTTAATAAGGAAGTTACGCCGGGACAAATAGGAATAAAGGAAGTAAAAAAGGACTTTAGCGAAGTCCTGCAAAGCGAGCTTAATAAAGTTAAGTTTTCGAGTCACGCAGTTAAAAGGCTGGAAGACCGCTCAATTGATTTAACTCACGAAGAATTGATTGAACTCAACGATGCGGTTTCCCAAGCCGAAAGGAAAGGTTCAAGAGACTCGTTAATAATGTTCAACAACAAGGCGTTCATTGTAAATATTCCAAATAAGACGGTAGTTACTGCGATGCCGGTAGGAGAGAAAGAAGAAGTTTTTACAAACATAGACAGTGTAATAATTAAATAAAACTAATTTATTAACCAACGGAGCGGGACCTCCTCTTGTGAGGGCGCTCCAAGATTAGGCTGACCGACTGAGGCCTAATCAAAAACAAAGGAGGTTAGAAATGGCACTCTTAAATTCACTTGTTGCAGGTGTATCCGGCTTGAGGAATCATCAAGCCATGATGGACGTAATTGGCAACAACATTGCCAATGTTAACACTATTGGTTTCAAAGGTTCTCGTGTTACGTTCAGCGACACTTTTAATCAATTCATTCGTTCCGGTCTTTCTCCCACAGCAAGCACCGGTGGTACAAACGATTTCCAAATCGGTCTTGGAATGAAAATCAATTCAATCGACCGCAACTGGACTCAAGGTACTTTTGAAAGAACCGGAATTACTACCGACTTGGCTTTGCAAGGACCCGGAATGTTCATCTTGAGAAACAGCAGCGGA
>JALWGH010000271.1:290-25071 GCA_027013735.1 Melioribacteraceae bacterium | reverse complement strand
CATCATAGTAGCTCATATAAAAATATATTATGATGGGATTCATGTGTTGCAAGACTATATAGCAAATCAGGAAATGGCATTTTATGGTCAATAAGCTTTTAAGAAAGACCACTTTATTCTTTAAAAATAACATCTTTCTTGTATCATTAATTGTAATTTCCATTGGGCTGGCTACATATTTGGGCCAGCCTTTTGGGAAATTTTCGAGTTTTGTTGATTGGAATACAATTATTACTTTAAGCTCTCTTCTATTAATAACTATGGGAATAAAGGAAAGCGGGTTCTTTTTTCTTTTAGCGTATCGAATTTCAGTACATATTAAAAACGAACGTCTCTTAGCTTTATTTTTGATTTTTATATCCGCAATATTATCAATGTTTTTAACAAATGATAGTGCCAAACCGCCTTATTTGATTTTAATTTTTTCCTTAATATTGAAAATTCCAGTAAATAAAAAAAGCCGGACTTTACGCCCGGCTTTGACTTAAAATGCTCCGCATCCTGTAACTTATTTCATTAAAATCATTTTCTTAACCTGAGTAAATTTTCCGGCATTTAATCTGTAGAAATAAATCCCACTTGCAAGATTACCGGCATTGAATCGAACGGCATAATGTCCGGGAGATTTCCTTTCTTTTACCAATGTTGTAACCAACCGTCCCAAAACGTCGTAAACCTTTAAGGAGACAAAGGTACTCTTTGCCACCGAGTACTCTATCGTTGTAGTAGGATTAAACGGGTTGGGGTAGTTTTGCCTCAAACCGAATATCGACGGTACCGCTTTTCCATTTTCCGCTTTAAGGGGAGTTTCGTAAAATAATCTTTTTACTACCGGCACCTTGTCCTTTAACACTTGAACGCTATTAATTGCGTCCGTTCCCTGAGCAAGAATAATTGCAAACGAAATCTCCTGAACGTCTCCGTTTTTAAATTCAAATGGTCCCGTGCTCATTAATAATCTCCTGTCTCCCGGCGCGGGTCCGCCCGACCAGCCGGCACCTTCGTACCAACCGCTACCGCCAACGGGATCTCCGGAAAGGCAGTACTTTGTTTTCTTACCCGTTACGGGATTTACAAATGCATTGCCGTTTTTATCCAGCCCTTCGAAATTATCGTAAAATTGTAAAGAGCCTTCATAAGTACCGAGTGAGGGATCATCATACGTAGCGGACCCGTTTATGTAGAACGTAAAAGCAGACATTGGCAAATTCTTAAAACCGGTAATCCATTTGCCATCAAAGTAAGCGCTGTCGGTGGAATTTCCGGCAACCTTTGGTCCTTGCAAAAGCAAATAACCTGCCGCCGGAGGGACTCCGAAAACCGCATCCGAAGCATTTCCATTGTAAACATAACCCAAATTTAAGGTAGAGTCGCAACCGACGTAATCGTCGTTGGGGGCTCCCAAATCCGGGTCGCTCCATATTCCCAAATACATGTCGCTAATGTCAGTGCCGGATTTATTGATAAACTTGTATTTTTTAAACACAACATCCTGCAAATCCTCGACGGCGAAAGAATATGTTGTTACTTGAACTTCCAAACCAATGGGGGGACTGCCGTACGTTCTTAGTGACGCATTAGAATCCAAATCATTTGCAACGTACCACAGAACTTCGTCTCCCATGTATTTTGGTTTATCTACTCCGGCTGTCCACTTACCGTCGCCGTTAACGTCTTCGTACGGCGCACCTAAATCCCCGGGCCAATTCTCGTAATTGTATTTGTATTTCAACTTCTCATAGGGATCGCTTAGTTTGTGGTAATCGTCTCTTATTTTCCAGATGTAATATTTTGTAAACATCGGGTTATCAGAAACTCCCTGACTAAGGATTTTCCCCGCTTGGAGACCCTGATTGTAAGTGTTGCCGTTTACCTTTATTTCGCCGTTTATTTTAGCACCCCAAACCACTCCGTCCTGATAGATTGCCGTGGGAGTCGGAGTTCTGTCAACCGGCCAAAACAACCCTGCTCCACCTTTGCCGTCGTTTGAGCTTAAACCGTTATTCCCAATCCATTGGGATACTCTGTTCATTGAAGTATGGTCATATTTTGAATTAACCGCAATGATAAACTGTTGACTTACGGAGTTAACTGATGAATTATCCACATCGCTGATTTTAATCCTGCACATTATCGAACTGATTGCCGGAGACCTAAAAGAATATGTGTGTAAACCGGCGTCCACATTTCCTGCTATAGTTTCAAAATTGTTTCCGTCATCCGAAGACAATTCAATAGAAACATTGTTCACCAAGTTAGACATCCAACTAACTTCAATATTATCCCCAATGCCGTAGGAGCTGCCTAAGACGGGTTTAATAACTTGAATAAACTTTTCATTGCTTCTTGTTAGAAACAAGGAATCGCCGGCAATAACGCCTTCCGCAGCCGAAACCATTTTAATGGCATTTAGTTTGTTTTTAAAAGGAATGTTTTCTTGCGTGAACGAAGAACCGCCGTCATCGGTTTTTAAAATAATTCCATTTTCACCAACTATCCACCCTTCGGTTTTGGAAATAAAAGAAATATCGGTAAAATTACCTTCGCCTGAGTACTCAAAAACTTTTGTCCAATTTTGACCGCCGTCCGTTGTTTTTAGGAGAACTGTCTTTCCCAAAATATAGCCGACGTTTTCATCGACAAAATCAATCCTCAGCAAATCTTCGTTTACAACTTGCGTTTGAGTTGTCCACGTATCGCCTGCATCGTTAGAAACGGCAATCAAACCGCTTCTGCCGCAAAGGAATGCCGACGTTGCGTTACGAAATTTTACGTCATAATACCAATGGGAACCCGATGACGGAATTGAACTTACTTTTTCCCAACTGACTTTGTCCGTAGTTTTGTAAATTTTGGCGTAACCAACAACTAATCCCACACCGCTACTGCTAAAGTCAATTCCATAAAGGGCAGCAAAAGTTGTAGGATTCATTGTTTGTTGCTCCCATGCAGCACCACCGTTTGAAGTATGCCAAATCTGTCCGTTTTTTCCAAGGCACCAACCGTTATTTGAGTCTGTAAAATAAATTCTGTGAGCAGTTCCTTGAAAAGAATAAACCTGAGACCAATTTGTCCCCGCATCCGTTGATTTAAATAATATAGCAGGCGTACCTAACGCCCAGTAATTCTCGCCCTCAATTGCAGCGCTGAAATAGCTCTTGTAATTCTGTAAAGAAGTACTCTGCTTCCACTGGGCGGTAATAACGTTTGAAAAGATTAATAATAAGGAGAAAAGGAAGGAAAAAATATTTTTCATGACAACCTCCATTTTTGTCAAAGGCAACTTAATAATATTTTTTTAAAACACAAAATTTTTAGACCCTAAAAAATTATGCTGGTTAAAGATCTAAATTTTTGTACAAGTTTAAAACTGGTAGCAAAAGTTTCTTGTCAGTTGTCACTTTAAACATTTTGTCACGATTTTTGCCTGCTCAGCTTTTCCCGCAAACTGCGGCGGCAACATCGGTGGCTAACTCAGGCAAGCTTACACCCGTTCCGCCAACGGCGGGAAAAATCACGCCAGAACAAATCTGGTTGTTCTTTGTTCAGAACATCCCACAGGTTGAATGTGGTAATTTGACGTCCTTCAGGGTTTGTTTCTGCTCAACTCTTGTTTCTTCTGACATTGAACCCACCGCATGTTGTAGCGGTTCTTTGAAGCAGTTTCAATGAAATGATGAACGGATCCCAGACTGTCATGGCAATGTTGTCAACTTAAATGAACTCTTTTGTTTTTCGGAATTTTTTATTTAGTTTGGACAAACAAAAAAATGTTGAGGTGAACAAATGGAAAGAAAAACATTCCAAATTAAAATTGTGTTAAGGGGCAGTGAACCTAAAATATGGAGACGAATTTTAGTCCCGGCAGACTTGTTATTACCGGACTTCCACAAAATAATACAAACAACAATGGGCTGGACAAATTCTCATTTGCATCAATTCGTCAAGAACCGGACTTATTATTTACCTGAAAGTGAATACGATGATTTTTGGAGCAATAAAGAAGATGTTGATTACTCAAAAGTAAAAATTTCTGATTTACTTAAAAGAAAGAACTCAAAGATAACTTATGAGTACGACTTTGGTGATAATTGGGTACACGACATTATTTTGGAGAAAATAACTTCTACGGATGAAAGCGAAACCCTTCCGGTTTGCATTGCCGGTGAAAATAGTTGCCCGCCTGAGGATTGCGGCGGAATTTGGAGTTATGAAAGAATGCTGGAGGTATTAAAGAACCCTGAGAACGAAGAATACGAAGATTACATTGATTGGGTGGGAGAGGATTTTGATCCGGAGTATTTCAACATTGATGAGGTAAATAAACTGCTGAAAACAAAAGATTTCGGCTGTCCGGAGTTTTTTTGATTTACAGCTACAGAACGACAAAAAAATACTTCCATTTAATACTACCTAATATCAGAAGGTTGTCAAACACTTTAGTAAATTTCCTCGCCTCATTTTGTCAAAAGGGTGCATCCTCACTTCTGCACTTTTCAAAGAATTAAATAATTTTCCTCCCCTTTACTTTTAGCAAAAATTTCTTATTTTAGTTTTGTAAAAAACAAAAGAGATGAAAATGAAATTAAAAACTTTCTTTGGAATTGTGTTTTTATTTATTTTCAACGTGCTTCTCTCAGCACAGCAGGATTCAAGCAAAGTAAGTATTACCGAATTATCCTTAAAAGACGGCGCAACATTAAAAGGAAATGTAATTGAAGAAAATGACTCGTCCTTGATTTTCAAAACATTGAACGGCTTAACGGTTAATGTTCCGTTAGAAAAAATTAAAAGCAGGAAATTCATTACCGGTACGGTTAAAAACGGACAGTTCTGGCCTGCAGACCCGAACAGAACAAGGTTGTTCTTAGCGCCGACAGGCAAATCGCTAAAAGCCGGTCAGGGTTACTTTGCCGCTTACCAAATTTTCTTCCCGTTTGCGGCAGTCGGGATTACGGACAATTTCATCCTTGCGGGTGGGATGTCATTAATTCCCGGGGCTACTTCACAAATATTTTACTTTGCTCCTAAGGTTACACCTTACCAAACGGATAATTTCAGCGTGGCTGCCGGAGGGCTCTTTTTCTTTTCACCTTTAAATTCCGAAAGCATTGGAATACTATACTCAGTTGGAACTTTTGACTTCGACCAGAACAGCGCAACAATGGGAATAGGAATGCCCTTAAGCACTACGGAAGGTATTTCCGAGTACCCGATTATTTTAGCCGGCGGAGAAATCAGAGTGGGGCGCTCATTAAAAATAATTACGGAAAACTGGTTCAGTTCTCCACTGGAAGGTGGAGTACTCTCATTGGGGATCAGATTTTTCGGTGAAAACCTTGCTGTCGATTTTGCCTTTTTCTATCCTTTATCCGGGCTCCCAAGAGGATTACCATTTTTCCCTTGGATTGGTTTTGCTTACAATTTGTAAAAACTAAACATCTCTTAGAAAAAACGAAATAAAAATTTAAAATAAAAAAGGCGGGGAACTCCCGCCTTCATTAAACAAATTTAACCTTTCTACTAACCGCAGCCGCCCAAAGCACGTTTAACTTTGGGAATAACCACTTTACGCGGTTTGGAGTTCTTTAGAATTTCCAACACCTTCGGTCCAAACTCGGCGCGGAAGTAATACGTATCCCGTGCAACTGCGTCTTTCGGCAAAACCGCAGGCATCTTGAATTCAAGAATGTTTTTCTTGAAGGCAGGAAAACCGCCTTTAAGGATGTAAAGATTTTGCGGCTCGTAGCCTATCTTCATTGCCAGCACTGCAACTTTCTTTTCGAAGTTCTCGTCGTTTGCGTAAAAGATGGTAATCTTACCGAATTGATTTAACACGTTTTTCATGTGCATCCCGCAAAGGTTTGTAACCTTAGCGTTAATTGCAAACGGGAGAGCAAGTTTTTTAAACTCATCCGGCTTGCGCAAATCAACGAACTGCATTGTCTTGTCGCCTTTAATCAATCTAACGGCAACTTCATCCGGCGTAATGGTTTTTACCTTAACATCCTTACCGAAATCCGGCTGGGCAAATTCCGAAAGAAGCTCCGTTTTCTTGGGCTGAATGAAAAGCGCAATAATTGCGACAACAGTAGCAACCGCCGTTATTTTCCAAAACGTTCCCTTCGGAGTGGGGTCCGCCGTTTTTCCGTAGAACTTTTGCTCTATCTTTGCAACGCCCCAGTAAGAAAAGAACGCAAAGAGAATAATAATGAAGGTAAAAACACCCATTGAAATATTAAGTTCTTGGAAAATTTGAGGCGTGCCCAAGTAAGAACCCACGTGAAGCGACTGTACTGCAGGATAGCCCACAATGAAAAGGAAAATTCCGAATGCGACGCCGAGCACAACAAACATTGCGTCTATCTTACCGATAAAGCTCGAACAAATACTCGTGCCGGGGCAGTAACCCCCAATCACAAAGCCAAGCCCCATTATTATGCCGCCCACAATAACGGACCACAAATAGAGCGGGTTAATGTAAATGGCGTCGAGGTTCAACAAGCCATAATGCGCTAAAATAAGTATTCCCGTCATTGCGGTAATTGCAGCCGTAAAGAAAACGCGCCACACGGTAAAATCGTAGCCGTAAAAGACGCCTACTAATTTCTTTGACGATGAAAATCCTGCCGACTCCAGCAAATAGCCGAAGAAGAAGCCGATAATCAACGCCAGCATTAAATTCAAATTAGGTTCAGGATATAATGGTCCCATAACTATCTCTCTAATTATTAAAATTTATAGCCAAAGTTTTTTAAATAACGGCGCTACCAAGTAGCCCGTACCGAAAATCACAAATGTTACCAAGAAGCCCGCAACGGAAAATACCGCCATCCCGTCCAGCGCAGCTCCGCTTGTGCAACCGCGACCGAACTGCGAGCCGATGCCGAAAAGCATTCCGCCGATAAACGCTGCAACAAGCCTCGTTTTAGAAGAAATTCTCGGTCCGCGCTCAACAACAAATTTGTTGCGTCCGGAAACCAAACCGGAAACAAATGCGCCGATAATCAAACCGATTGCTTCCCAAATCAACCAGGTTTTCCAAGGATTCGGGTGCGTAGCGGAATACTTTTTAACGTAAGGTACTTGTTGGCTTGCCTGAGGAGCAACAATCTCCATTGCGCCTATTACGGTGTTTTTAACGGCGCCGCTGGCTCCCAAGCCGTCCCCGTTAAGGTAAATTGTTACTACAATCAACAAACCCAGAAGAAAGCCTGCGAGGTACGGATTCATGTATTTCTTTTCTTCTCTCATTTTAACACCTTAATTGTTTTCTTTATTATTTTCTTGATTGCTCGTTTCCTCTTCACCTTCTTCTTCCTCAATATCTTCCCAGCCAGTTATCATTGCTTTCAGGTTGGTAAGAACGGTATGTCCCGTAGTAATCAGGTAAAGGTGACCTATTAAGAACATAACCAAAAAATACGCACCTAAAACATGCCAAAAAGATATTACGTGAAGATTTGAGATGTTTAACGGATTTACGGTTGTTGCCTGAGGAACTCTGTAGTAATAGTAAAGTAATCCGGTAATCATCATCAACGGAATAATTATTACCATTAACGAAAAATAGGTGATTTTTTGAAGAGGATTCAATTTGCTTAATCTGTTCTTTTTAACCGGGTGTGGAGCATTTCTAAATATCCCGAAAATGTAATAATCCAATTGAGCTTTCATGAACTTAAATGTCGGGATATATTGTTTTACCTCTCCCGTGGCAAAGTGCCAGAAAGCGGCAAAAACGTAGAGCCCTACGAGCGTCCACCCGGCAATCCGGTGATAAACCACAGCATTTTCGTAACCAAAGAAAGAATAAGAGCCGTGTACCTCAAAACCGGTAAAAGCAAGGAAGATAATCAAAATGGCCTGTGTCCAGTGCCAGAAACGTTCAAATCCTTCGTATATGTAAACTCTTTTCATCGCTGTACCTTATGAATTGTTTTTTTTGTAAAAGTAAAGCCTTAAAGCTCCGTGGCCCAAAACGCCAAGAATGGTAAGAATAATAAAGATGACTCCAAGAGTATCCAGCCAAGTATTATTATCTCTTCCGGGTAAATAAAAGTCGGTTAGAGATGCTAACCTACTTCCATTATTTGTGTGGCAATCCGTGCATTGTAAAGACTTCTCTTTCGGAGAGACCATGTGGTTAATAGGCCAATACATTTTTGTTTCAATCCAACCAAGCTTACCGCTAAATGGTAGTCCCACGTGTTTCATCCCCGTAGCTGCTGCCGTTTGCCAGTTGAAATCTTTCCAATAAGCTCCTTCGCCTTTCTTGGGAGCCCAAAGGTGCGGCTGGATAATCAGTCTTGTAACAGGGTCAAACGGTTGAATTGTTGTGTGAATCCTCATCGGGTAAATCTTTGAATGAATGTCCTGATAAGAACCTTCAATCGGATTCATTACAACAACCGTGTCGCCTTTCGGTACTTTGTCACCTAAGACATAATGATTGGAAACTTTTCCGTTAAACCAGAAATATTGCGGTTTAACATGACGACCGTAAGTAAATGTTCCTTTAATTGATTTGTAAATGTGGTCGCCGAGTGAATCTTCTACCATGTAAGGCTTGCCGTTTTTGTCAAGCTTACCTGCCGTTGACCAATCCCAATGAATGTTAACTGAATTAACTTTTGCATATTCGGGGATGTGGCAGGTTTGGCAGGCAACTTTGTAAGTGTGTTCGTTTAAAATCTCGCTTTCGTGAGGCTCGGCAGTGTGGCATTCTTCGCATCCGAAATGACCAGCCTGCTGGGATTCAATGGAAATAAGCCTTCCGCTAATGTTGTGATGTTCGGTCTTGTGGCAGTCAACGCATTGCAAATTCGGACCTGCGTCCGCCATGTGAACATCAACATCCCTTGTGGGGTGAAACATTGCCTTTTCCAAATCACCGTGTTTTACGTTGTTGCCGCCGCCTCCAAAGAAGTGGCAAACGCCGCAGTCATCTCTTGTGGGGCGACCGACGCTACGGGCTACCACTCCCAAATCAACTGACTTGTCAGGATAGCCACCCATGTTTGCCCCTTTCAAGTACGTGTTGGAATTATCGTGGCAAACAAGGCAATCAATGTCGTAGGCTACTGTGTCAAACGCCGTAGGTGTCCGGTTCATTCCGTAGCCGGCATGGCATTTGGCACAACTGCCTTCGTTGTCTTGAACACCGATACAGAAATTGTTAATAATGTCTCCCTTGCCAAGGTAAGCAACACCTCTGTTCTCCAGATAAACAGGACGTTCCCAACGGAAGTGGGGCGTACCGATTATTTCTTTGTCAACTTCGTTGTGGCAGGAAAGACAGGCTTTTGTTACTTCTTGAGGAGTTTTGAATTTTTTTTGCAGAACTGCAAATTTACTGTGATCAACAGCTTTCTTAGGACGAGGAGCGGAATATTTCTCCTTGAGTTGATCAAGTTTGGACGGACCTACGTAAGGCGTTTGCAACACATAAACAGCCCAAACAATGATAAGTCCGATTACCGTGAAAATTAGATATGTCCTTCTCATCTTTGCTCCGCATGTAAAGTTTATTTTTATTTGACGGTGTAAATTAAATACATTAAAAAAGATAAACAAGTTTTTTATTCCGAAATAATACTTTAGACGAATAAAATTTGTTGATAATATAAATTTTTTACCACCCTAAATATCAACACAAGTTAAAATATGCGCTATTAAACGCAAATTCTTTAATTCCTTTCTATTCAAGGGGTTACGAAACCGCCTTCCTTCCGAAAAACAAAAACCGCTAAAAATTTTAACTTTTTAACTTTTTAATTCGTCAAACGATATAATTGCGGACACGCTTGTATTATTTAAATTTTCGGACTTATCTTTACAATAATAAAATAAAATCAAGGTGGCAAAATGAAGCAGTTGAGCTTAATCATCTTTTTTCTTCTCCTCGCTCTCCCCTCGAAAAATTTGTTTTCCCAAACATCCGTTTGCCTCGATTGTCACTCCGAAAAAAATTTTGCAAAGAAAGAACACGGAAAAAAAGTTTCACTCTACGTAAACGGCCGGAAATTTACAAAGTCCGTTCACGGCGAAATGGATTGTACCGATTGCCATGAAGATTTCGACGCTTACGATTTACCGCACAGAAAAGGCGGGGACATCGCAAAAGTTGATTGCGGCGCCTGCCACGACGAAGAAGCCGCACAAATTAAAAACGATATTCACCACAGATTAAAAAACATTGTCGGGAACAAAGCTCCAACGTGTGTTTCCTGCCACGGATTTCATTACGTTGTTTCAGCTTCCGCACTTGAAAAACAAGGCTCAAATCTCTGTTCCGGATGTCATTCCAATGTTGAGTTTAAAGGAAATTACCATCTGCAAAAAGCTCTGCCGGACAAATCCTGTGCCGATTGCCACGAACCGGAATCAACAAGGAAAGAATTGCGGCTTTCCGTTCACTCCGGGCTTGCTTGTTCCGACTGCCACGTTTACGAATCGAAGAATTTGGAGAAACACCAAGAAGGAGTTTCAAAAAACAAAATTGCCGATTGCTCTACCTGTCACAAGCAGGAAAAAACCGAGCACAAGGAAAGCATTCACGGCATTTCCCTTGCCGAAGGAGTTGACGAAGCAGCCGCCTGTTGGGACTGCCACGGCTCCCACAGAATTTTGAAAACAACCGACCCGGGAAGTCCCGTGTTTGCACAAAACATTCCTTCAACTTGTAATAAATGTCACGGAGAAAAAGACTTCAAGAAAAAATTTCCGAACGCTGCTTTCATGCCCGTTAAGCAATTCGAGAGTTCCGTGCACGGGGAACTTCTGGCAAAGGGAGTTAAGGAAGTTGCCAATTGTACTTCCTGCCACACGGCACACAGCATTAAAAACATCACACAACCCGGATCAAGCATTTCCCCGTTTCAAGTCCCTTACACTTGCGGGCAGTGCCACCCGGACGAAAGCAAAGAATACAGGCAGTCTATTCACTGGACTTACGTAAAAATGGGCGTCAAGCTTTCCCCCGCCTGCAACGACTGCCACTCGGAACACAATATTTCCCGCCTTAGCGGAAAGAATAAAAGACTCAGAATAAGAGAACTGGAAGAGCAAACTTGTATTGCCTGCCACGAAAATAAAAATTTAATAAAGCGCTTCGGCTTGCCTTCGGATGTTACCGTTACGTACCTTGACAGCTACCACGGAATGGCTTCGCGGCGGGGGGACACTCTTACTGCGCTTTGTACCGACTGCCACAACGTTCATAAAATTCTTCCGAAGGAAAATTCCGCCTCAAGCATTAATCCGGCAAACGTTAAGAACACTTGCCGGCATTGCCACGCAGACGCAACTCAAACGTTCGCCGAAAGTTACACACACCACCAAGCCACTGAGGAAGGCGTTGTTGCAATGAACATCGTGGACATCTTCTATTTTTGGCTGATATTATTGGTCATCGGCGGAATGATTCTTCACAATATGATTATTTACATTCACGAAGTAAAAAAGAAAAGAGAGTTTCTCAAAGGTCTCCCCTCGGTTCCGCGCTTTACGCAAAGCGAAGTAATTCAACATCTCTTTTTGCTTACTTCTTTTATTACGCTTGCCCTTACGGGTTTTGCGCTGCGCTTCCCCGACAGCTGGTGGTCACACATTTTGAACGCAGTCGGAATTCACGAAACCGTCAGGCAGGTAATTCACCGCGTAGCTGCCGTTATTATGGTGCTCACGGGAATTTACCACATCATCTATTTAATCATTACAAAGCGGGGCAGAGTTGTGCTCGGAGCTTTGCTGCCAAGGTTCAAGGACATCTCCGATGCAATTCAAAACGTAATGTACTATTTGGGACTCGCCAAGGAGCCGCCAGCATTCGACAATTTCGACTACACCGAGAAAGCCGAATACTGGGCTTTGATTTGGGGAACAATTGTAATGGCGACCACGGGATTTTTCCTCTGGTTTCCAACAGCAGTGGGCAACTGGGCGCCGAGTTGGCTGATTAAAGTCAGCGAGTTAATCCACTACTACGAAGCAATCCTTGCCTCGCTTGCAATTCTTGTTTGGCATTGGTTCTTTGTAATATTCCATCCGAACCAATACCCGATGAGCTTAACTTGGATTGACGGCAGAATGAGTCTTGACGAATACAAACACCACCATAAGGAACACTTTTACCAAGTGGTTCACGAATGGATTAAAATCAAGAAAGGTCTTGCCAAGGAAGAAGAAGTAAGTTACAACACAAAATTGTTCCTCGAATATTTACGCAAGCAAGGCAAAGACCCCGACCATTTGTTCTTGGAGCAAATACGCAACGACCGGAACTTGAAAAACTGGCTTGAGAAATATTTCGGTGCAATTACAATTTAAAAAATTTAACGGCTAATGTTCTTTGACTTAATTAGTCCGGTTTCTCCAACTTTGGAGAGCAACCCGAATTAAGAATAAAAATATTTTTTTCAAAACCGTTTAACAACGGATTTAAATTACACAACAAAAGGAGGTTGTCTATGCGCACAAAAAAAATCATTAGTGTTCTGGCGGTCTTGTTTTTGTTTGCTTTCGGAACGAAGGCACAAACAGACCATGCAGACCTAATCGAAGGAACATTTAAGACTCCGCAGGAAGTTACCAAAGCCTGCCTGGAATGCCACGAAGATGCGGCAAAAGAAGTAATGAAAACAGTACATTGGACGTGGGAAAAGAACGTAACAATTCCCAGCAGAAAAGGCGTTTTCAAACTTGGAAAAAAGGACGTCTTCAATAATTACTGCATTAATCTTATTTCAAATTGGCCCCGTTGCACAAGCTGTCATCCGGGCTACGGTTGGAAAGACGCCACATTTGATTTCAGCAAAGAAGAAAACGTCGATTGCCTGATTTGCCACGACCAAACGGGCAAGTACAAGAAAAATCCCGCAGGCGCAGGAATGCCCAAAGCAGACGTTGACTTAACTGCCGTAGCAAAGAGCGTCGGCAAACCCAACCGCGCAAATTGCGGCGCCTGCCACTTTTACGGCGGCGGGGGCGAAAACGTTAAACACGGCGACCTTGACCACGGACTGCTTAATCCCGACAAAAATTACGACGTCCACATGGCGGCGGGTATGCTTTGCACCGACTGCCACAAAACTTACGCTCATCACATTAAGGGAGAATCTCTGGGCGACGTAACCGAAGTTGACACAAACAGAGTTTATTGTACCGACTGCCACAAGATGCCTGTTCACAAATCAAAAGTGTTAAACAAACACACGGCAAAAGTCGCCTGCCAAACCTGCCACATTCCTTACTACGCAAAAGGACATCCCACAAAACTTTACTGGGATTGGTCAACTGCCGGCAAGGACAGCACAGGTCCCAAAGACAAATACGGTATGCTTACTTACCACAAAAAGAAAGGCTCTTTCAAGTGGGGCAAAAATGTTGTGCCTGAATACGCCTGGTACAACGGTTACGAGGAACGTTACGTAGCGGGTGACACGTTCGACCCGGCAAAAGAGCTTTTGCTCAACAAACCTCTCGGCGATGCAAAAGACAAGAACGCAAAACTTTATCCATTTAAAGTAATGCGAGGTAAGCAAATTTACGATGCCGGTTACAACTACCTTGTTGTGCCTCATCTCTGGGGCGGTTATTGGAAACATTTCGATTGGGGCAAAGCCGCCGAAGAGGGAATGAAAGAAGCAGGATTGAAATACAGCGGCAAATACGGCTTCGTAAAAACCAAAATGTACTGGAAATTAAATCACATGGTTGCTCCAAAAGAACAAGCGCTGAAATGCACCGCCTGCCACGGCAAGGGTAAAAACAAACGCATTAACTGGAAAGCTCTTGGCTTCAAAGGCGACCAAATGTATAAGAAGTACAGGGATTAATTAATTCAAGAACTGTTTTAGAGGGGCAGCTTTAGGGCTGTCCCCTTTTTTTAATTTTAAAATTCGATTTCCCTACCTCTCCGGCACCTTGTTAAAAAATAACTGCTATCTTTAAAATCTTTTCTCCTATTCCCGGCATATCCAAATATGCAATGTAAATACCGCTTGCCACTTGTAATCCGTTTTCGTTTCTTAAGTCCCATTTCAAAAAAGGATTCATTTCTTTCTTATGTAATTTCCTTACGAGATGTCCCGAAAGAGAATAGATTCTAATTGTAACTTCAGTCGGTAAATTTGTGAATGTAACGTTCATATTATTTTCCGCATCGGCAAGAATACCGTAAAAAGGATTCGGGAAAGCGGTTATTTCGTTTATCCGCTTCTTCGCATATTCTTTGTCATTTAAATTAGGTTTTTGCAATTCTATTACAAATGTGTCTATTTCACTCAATGGTTTCCAAGTTGTAATTCTTATTACTGTCCCCGGCTTTGGTAAATCTCCTCTGAACACCAACGCTCCAAATTTATGATTAGCATTCGATGTAGAGCCTGACTCCTTTGGATAAACCGGATCATCGGCATTCCATCCCAAAGGTTCAAAGGCATAAATCTCTTCCCAATCTCCGTTCGGTAATTGAGTCCATTGGCTATCCAGCACGCTCAAAGTTGAATCCCAAGGAGAAAAATCCAATATTTTTATCGCCAGTCTTTTATCGTCCGTAGTATCATTAGGTGTTCTTCCAATGTCCCATATTTCATAAGGGAGTCTTCCAATACCGAGAGGACTATTTTGAAGAGGTGCGGTCAATGCGGAAGATATTGATCTATTTGATATTAAAAAATATTGCGAGTTACTTAAGAAACGTATTTCATAATCATTGTAACCGATTGCATCATTGCCTGCAGCTTGCCAATTTAATCTGTTATTCGGTCCTTTTGCCGTTATTTGCCAATTACCATTCGGGGAAGGAGTATTCCATACGGAATAAGCCTTCTCTCCTTCAACTTCAAGGACGTCTTTTACTTTATAATTAGTAACAGCAAGAACTACGGAATCATTACCAATGTCCCTTATCCAAAATTGAAATCCGTCAACTATCGGCGCTGAAAGGCTATCCCGCCAATTGAATTCCGGCTTTCCCCATTCACGTTTTACCCAATGCGGAATATCATCCCGCATCCAAATAAGCGTATCCCTCTTAGGTTCATAAATTAAACTATACTTTAGCGAATCCATAAAACCGTGAAATATTATTTTGTACTTTCCACCGGTTAATTTCGAAGGGTCTATTACCTTTATGTTAACGTACCCGTCTCCGTTGCCTGCAATGTGTTTGGCAAAGAGATTTTCTCCGACGCTGTATTTTGTTGTGTAATCAATCGTTTTTCTCGATGGAATAATCTTCATTATTCTCGGCTTGCTTTCAATGTAAGTAGCTACCCTTTGGGTTGTATAATTGTTACTAATGTCCAAATCTTCGGACGAATAAATTGCCGATACTCCGAAATAATATTCTTGTGAGGGAAAAAGAGGAGAGTTGTTAATATAATCTTTATCGATTAAAATATATCTCATTATTCCGTCGTTATTCAGGTCAATAGCTTTGCTTGTAAAGGGGGCATAATCGCCTATGTAAACTTTGTACAATTCATTAATATCATTTTTCTTATCGAAAAAATAAATTGGAATTGGGTCATTCCCATTGATATCACCGAATTGATAAATTCCGTATCCCTCGAATTTGTACAAAGAATCATAGTCAAATTCACGGGAATTAAGATTCGGATAAATTTTATTTTCCACATTGTCGTCCCAGTAAATCATTACGCTATTTTCCGTAACGGAAACACTAACATCGGGCATTGCGGAATTTACAAACATCCCGTTGGAATACATCCGCTTTAATCTTTTAGCTCTGTCTTTTAGCAGAGCAAGGCTTTGAATATTGTTGTCCTTCGATGCAATAGGAATTGCAATTACAGCTATCTGAGTATCCCCGGGTGCAAAATCGAATGGACCGGCGGAAATTAAATATCTCCTGTCAGCCGGTCTTGCCCCATACGGCCAACCGTCGCCTTCGTACCAGCCTTTGCCGCTTACAGGGTCGCCGGCAAGACAAAATGCCGTGGAATCTCCGGTATTCGGATCCACAAAACAAGAACCATCCCACAGCTTTCCCCGTAAGTTATTATAAGAATTTACCGACCCCAAGATATTTCCCAAATCCGCATCACGATATAAAAAAGAACCTCCGATATAAAGAGCAAATCCAGATAGAGGAGTGTTTTTCTTTCCCGCAATCCGTTTTCCTTCAACTAATGCGGTATCTGTTAAATCTCCATTTATTACCGGAGTTTCCAAGAATTGATGTCCGACAGCCGGGACATTTACTCCATATTTATCATCATACTCATGTGCATTGTAACAGTATCCAAGCGACAAAGTAGTGTCGCAGCCAACATAATCGTCATTTGCATCGCCTAAATCCACATCAGCCCAATAACCGACATACATATCTCGGACAAAATTATTTCCCTTATTGATTATTTTGTATTTCTTAAAAACAACATCCCCAAGCAAATGTGCTTTGGAAAATGCCCAAACCGTAACTTGAACTTCCAACCCAATTGGAGGAGCGCCGTAAACAAATGTGGATGTTGCCGTGTCCAAATCATTCATCACCCACCACAAAACCTCATCGCCAATGAAATCGGGTTTGTCTATTCCACGCGTAAACTTGCCGTCGCCGTTTACGTCAATATATGGTGCGCCTCTGTCTCCGGGCCATTCGTAATAATCCTTTTCGTATTGATCTCTTTCTTCTCCCGGGGCTAAACTTTCCCAATCTTTTCTAATCTTAAATATTCTGTTTCTCTCGGCAGTAGGATCATCCGCAGTTCCGTCCTCCAATATTGCACCCGGTAAGCATCCGTGCCGATACGTAGAACCGTTTACCCAAGGGACGGAATCAACTACGTATCCGCCCCAGATAAGACCGTCTTCGTAAATTGCCGTTTTATATGAGTTTTTTTCTCTCGGCCAGTAATACCCGCCCGACCACGTGTCCGGGTCTTGAGAACCGTCACCGTCATTTGCCACCCACATTAATATTTCATTAGCGGCAATGTAGTCATATTCTATTTTTGCACCCGTTTTAACAGAATAACTTTTTTTAGTTTTATTAACTCCAAAACCGTCAAGAAGAAAAATTAAAAGCAAAAAAAGTAGTACAATTGTTTTTTTCATTATATCAACCCACATTAAAATAATACGGTTCTCTATCTAACTTTTAGTATTTGTTCTTTTTACTCTTTCGCCGTAGAAACAAGTTTTTCTTTTATTACAATATATTAAACTCTACCCGCAAAATAAACCGCATATTTATGCGGTTTTTAGCCCAATTATTTTTTTAATTATTGCGCAGTTAAAAAAATTTCGCCCTTTGCTTGCTTATTGTGCTCAATCCATTACTTGTCACTGTCAATCAAAAATTAAAGAGATATTTGGATAGGAATATATTATTAACTAATTTTTATTAGACAATACGAAAATTTTTACAATATTAAAACGATTATCCGGCTTCTACGGAGGCTTCAATGGCAAAGCAAACGAGAAGAGACTTTTTAAAGACGGCGTCGTTCATCGGGTTGACTGCCGCCGGAATTTCTTCCACGGCAAAAGCGGAAGAAAAATTCGAGCTTTCGGAAGACAGAATCGGCGTGCTTGTTGACAGCACTAAATGCATCGGCTGCCGCAGTTGTGAATGGGCATGTAAAAACGAGCACAACCTGCCTAATTTACCATTGGAAGAATTTCAAAACGACAGAAGCGTATTCGAAAAGGATTTGAACAAACTTAAAGAACTGAAAGAAAAACTACGAACGGGTAAGGAGGAGAAATACCACGAGACCGAATTTGTGGAAATCGGCGAGATGGAAAAGCTCGACAATAACGCCTGGCAAAGATTCATTGAGGAGTTCTTTGCTTAGTAAAATATTTGTAATTTAACAAGGCTGTCTTAACAGGCAGCCTTTTCTTCAATCTCTTTTCTAAAATAATTTCCCCGTTAAGATAAACCCTGATTTACTTTACCGCATTTTATTCAGAACGTTTTGTCTGTACTCTTTTTTGTAAATTCCTTTTCCTGTGGAACGCCAGGTTTTAATAGGAATGTGCATGGCTCTCAGTCTTTCTTCCGTAGTTTTTATTCTGGCAATCGGGTCGGGGTGAGTTGATAAGAACGTTGCGAGAGCGCTTCTGTCTTTTGAGATTTTTCCTTCGTCCCTGAGCTTTTCGAAAAAGAATTTTACTGAACCCGGGTAATAGCGGGAATTCTTCAAGAACTTAATAGAATATTCGTCCGCTTCATCTTCCGCATCGCGACTGTTGGCAAGCAGAGTTAAACCGGAAAGTAAATTGGCAACTATCTGCGATGTTTGCGACGGATTATTCCCCAAAGCAATGCTCGCAAGTATTTGCAAACCGTAAGCCTGAGTAATTCTTTGCGTTGCGTGTCGTCTTTCCACGTGGGCAATTTCGTGCCCTATTACTCCGGCAAGTGCAGCTTCGCTGTCGAGATATTTAATTAAACCTGTGTAGATGTAAACGTAACCTCCCGGCACAGCAAAGGCATTTAGGATTTTGTCGTTGTCTATTAATTCGAGCTGGTAATGGTAAACCTTTCGCATCTTAATTTCGGGAGAGCTCAACACATTATTAAATATTCTGTTAACAATGTAATTTTTTACCTGCGGGTTCTTTCTGTAAATGGGATATTCTTTTGTGTCCCGCCTTATTTGCTTGTCGAACTGCGCCCCGAGTTTTACCTCGTCGTTGTAATTAAAAATATTAAGTCCCGTATTACAAGCAACGGCAATAAGTGCAAGAAACAAGAAAACTTTTAATTGCTTAAGATTTTTCATTTTGTCACCTGAAATAATTTTAGTTGTTGTTAATGCGTTAATAAATTTAAAAAAGCTTCGGTTGTTCGCTAATATTTATTTTGGTTAGACTCTTTTGCATAATTCCCGACTTGTACAACTTAGTGTTCCGGTAAAGCAGCCGACCAATAATAATGTCCGGATGTGTTCCGAATTTTCGGGCATTCTCGCGGATTACTTTTAACGGCTCTTGATTCCTCTCTAATTCTTTAAGAACAATTTCAAACTGTTCATCGGTTAAAAGTAAATTAGATGCAAACTTATTGGCTTCTTTTTCATAATCATTTTCCAAATTCAAATTATTTAGATTCTCAAAAAAGATATTCTTTTTGTTGCCGTGTAATAAAATATGCCCCAATTCGTGAAAAAAAGAAAACCAAAAAATATCGTAACGTTTGTAGCGGTCGTAAATTTGAATTATGGGATTATTGTCAATCCAGCGTACAACACCGTTGATGTGTATCTTGGGTAAAGAAGGAGTGTAAATAACCTTTACTCCCGAGGTCAAACAAATCTCTTGAATTTTTTTAAAAAAATCTTTCGGTTCTTTAACCATTACGTTTTTTAATTCGCTCAAGTTTTCCTTTAACTTGATTTTCGAGAAAGCCGAGCTATTAACGGATTTTGCAATTTGCTCACCCTTAGCCAACCATGCCGAAAGTGCGTAAGGATCTTTTTCGTGTTTTAAAGAAACTCTAAAAAATACGGGCAGTGCTTCATTAAAATAAATATCTTCCCAGGATTTAACTTTGGAGATTCTGAAAAAAGCGAAAAGTTCGCTCACTTTTTCTGATTCTTTACGTGTGCTTTTTACCCAGCCAAGTTTTGCCATTGAACCGTAAGGGAATTTTTTTGCCCACTCTGCTGCTGTTTTCAAATTATTTTTTTCTCTTGCCCGCGCTAAAAATTCGTCGTATTCTGCTTGAAGTTTTAACCAGAAATTTGCAGGAATACGCAAAACCTTTTCAAATTGAACTGCCATATCCGGTGTAATACTGGTTTTACCGTTTATTAAATTGGAGATTGTTTTGATTGGCTTCCCTGTTCTAATGGCAAATTCTTTTGGGGACAAATTTCTTTCTTCCAACGCTTCTCTTAAAGTTTCTCCCGGATGAACAGCATAATCGGGTTGGTATTCAAATAATTTATTCATCTTAAATCCTTCCTAATGGTAATCTTCAATTTCCAAAATGACAATTTCAGTTATTTCACTCCAAATAAGTTTTCCGTCCTTATCAACCGGCAATGGGTCATTAACGGGTACAAATATTAATCGATTAGCCCCTGTTAAAGAGCAAGCAATTTGCCCTTTCCTATCTCCATGCAATTCGTGGTACTTTCCCGGCGCAAATCTTAATTCTTCCATATTTTGTGCAGCTTTGATTTGTCTTAAACGGAGCATTATTTTGTCCGACATCCGTCCGTATTTTTTTCTTATTTCCTTTTGACTGTTAAGCGTCTTTGCAAGCTTTTTGTTATTAAAGAGAATCCTCATTTTAAATATAATAAATTTTTAACAGATAGTGTTAATTATTATTTTATTTTAAATCGTTTCTTTTTAACAAGTAAACAAAGAACGGAGCGCCAAGTAAAGCGGTAACAGCGCCAACGGGTATTTCCGCAGGGGGAATAATGCTGCGCGAGATTAAATCCGACAAAACCAATAACGATGCGCCTACGAAAAAAGAAGCGGGAACAACAATCCGGTTGTCGTTACCCCAAAGCAATCTGCACACGTGAGGGGCAAGCAGACCGACAAACCCGATTATTCCGCTTACCGAAACAATTGCTCCTACCAAAAGACTTGCTGCAAAATAAATCACGGTTTTCACACTTCTTGGATTAACGCCCAAAGCGGACGCCTGCTCGTCGCCAAAAGCAAGCAGGTTTAACCTGTTTCCTTGCAGGGCAAGGAAAAAAGAAACAACAACACTTAAAACCACAATGTAAAGAGCAGTCGAACTATCCGCCATTGAGAGATTTCCCATTAACCAGAAGACAGCGGTACGAAGGGAATTCTTCATTAGTGTCAAGGTCAATAATATCAGGGCGGAAAAGAACGCACCCGCCATTACGCCCGTTAATAAAAGGGTGTTCGGCTCAATGCTGCCAAACCTTTTACTTGCAAGGAAGACAATTAAAATTACTGACAAAGCTCCCACGAATGAGAACAATTCCATTCCTAAAAAAGAAAGCCCGAGCAACATTGCAAAGACTGCTCCAAATGTTCCGCCGCTCGAAACGCCCAAGATGTAAGGCTCTGCCAAAGGGTTGAGTAGTAAGGCTTGAAACACAGCACCCGTAATTGCAAGCCCTCCGCCGACACCGGCGCCGAGCAAAATTCTCGGCAATCGAATTTGATGTATTATTTCACTTTGTGCCGAACCTTGTAAACCGCCGGAGAGGATTCGGATTATTTCTCCGAAAGAAATGTAAACCGGTCCTTGCGTAAGCGCAAACACACAAACCGCCAAGGTAAAAAGAAACAGAACAGTAAGAATTACTAAGTGTTTTCTTGCAACAGTTTCCATAGTTTGTCCAGAACTTCCGAAACCCCGATTTTAGCAACGGAAGAAAATTTTAGTATTTCGCCCTCGTAGCCGTTCAAATTTATTGCGCTAAGCTCTTTTAATTTTTCTTCGTCAGCCAAGTCAATTTTAGAAAAGCCGACGAGGAATTTCTTCTCCGCAAGTGCGGGGCTGTATTTCTCTAATTCATTTCTTAGAGTGTAAAATTCCTCTTCCAAATTTTCATCCGTAGAATCGAGAATAAAAAACAAAATTTTCGTACGTTCGATGTGTCTTAGAAAATTAAGCCCCAGCCCCTTGCCCTCGTGCGCTCCTTCAATAATACCTGGGATATCCGCAATCGTAAAACTTTGAAAATCTTTGTAGTTTACAATCCCGAGATTCGGTTTAAGAGTTGTGAAAGGGTAGTCCGCAATTTTAGGACGTGCGGCGGAAACGACCGAGATAAAAGTAGATTTACCCGCGTTCGGGAAGCCGACCAAACCGACATCCGCGATCAGTTTTAACTCAAGAATTAAGTCAAGAGATTTACCCGGTTTACCTTGTTCGGCGTAGCGGGGCGTTTGATTTGTGGGAGTAGCAAAACTTGCGTTTCCTTTTCCGCCTTTTCCACCTTCCGCAGCAAGGAATTTTTTCCCGGGCTCGTCCAAGTCGGCTAAAATCTCATTTGTCTCCCTGTTGCGAATCACCGTTCCCACAGGCACTTTGATTAACACGTCCTTGCCGCTCCTGCCGTCTTTCAAAGACGTTCCGCCGTTCTGCCCGTTTTCGGCTTTGTATTTGCGGTGGTAACGGAAATCCAATAAAGTGTGGAGGTTACTGTCCGCAACAAAAATAACACTTCCGCCCCTGCCTCCGTTGCCACCTGCGGGACCTCCTTTCGGCACATATTTTTCGTGCCTGAACGCAACGGCGCCGTCACCTCCTTTGCCCGAGGCTATTGAAATTGTAACGTAATCAACAAACATAATTAAGACTTATTAAAATAATCGGAAATAATTTCTTTAAATAAAATTCCTTCTTTGGAATCGGAGTCGATGTTGTAACTCTTTAATATTTCATCAAGCTTTTCGAGCGCTTCGGTTTCGCCGGTAATGCCCGAAAGCTGTTCTATTGCATTTGTAAATTCTTCCATATCGTAATCAAAAACGGATTCGATTATTCTTGCCGTGTGCTTGTTTTCGAGCAACTTTGCCGGGTCAATGCCTTTCTGCGATTCGGCTTTCTCCCCTACTTCCTGAATAAACTCTTCACTTTCGTTTTCTTCAGGAGCAATCCGTTCTTCCTCTTCATCTTGAGTCTGTTCCTCAAGTGTGTCGGTCGCATCCCCTGTTTGTGTCCCGGTTACTTCTTCTTCTGCAGGTTCTTCCTGTTCTGTTGTGGGTTGAGCCGATCCCTCCCTTTCACCAACGGGAGTTTCATTTTTCTCTTCAATAACTTTCTCAGCCTCCTGCTCTTCAAATGCAATTTGTGATTCCGCTTCTTCTTTTAGTTCAACACTCCGCTCTTCGTTTTCTTCGGGGGTAATTGTGTCCGAAGATTCTTCGCCTATTATTTCAAATTCGTCTTCCGCATCAATTGTTTCAAATTCCTCTTCAAGCTTTTCCGGCTCAAAAATTTCCTCCTGCGATTTTTCTTCTTCCGTTATTTTTTCCTCTTCCACAATTTCATTTTGAGCGAAATTTTCTTCTTCGTAACCGGATATCGGAGCTCCCGTTTCTTCTTCGTCCTGCGCAGTTAAAGTTTCCGGTGCTTCTTCTTGTTCTTCCGAGTCAAAAACTTCTTGCTCTTTCTCTGTCAATGAGTCATCAGTAATAAATGTTTCTTCAGCGTTTTCGCCGTCGCCTAAAACACCCGTAATATCTTCTTCTCTTGAGAATTGTTCAGGTTCTTCTTCCTCAATAGCAGTCGCGGTTTCCTCTTCTTTGGAGATTTCATTCTCTTGCTCTCCGGGGAAGAAATCTGCAGGAGTTTCTTCAATTGCGGATTCCGTTTCCTCTAATAATTCTTCACTCTCGGCTTGCGTTTCAAATTTTTCTTCTGTTTGTTCACTGCTCTCTTCAACTTCTTCGGGTGGGTTTTTCCACGTCGAATCTTGTAATTGCTCGTCGTTCGTTTCCTCTGCAATTTCAAATTCTTTCTCGAATTCATCTACAGTGGAAGAAGAGAGATGTTCATCCTCAAGTTCTTCCGTTTCGCTTAGTTCTCTAACTTCACCGTCTTCCAAAGTATTTTCCTGCTGCACCTCCTCAAAAGGCGTTTCTTCTCTTGGAGATTCTTCCTCTGTTTCGATTTTTTCTTCTTCAACCGTTTCGGATTTTTGTTCCGACTCTTTGGGAACTTTTTCTTCAAAATTTTCTTCCGGTTCTACGTCGAACAAAGAAGGCTGTTCGTCTTGTAATTCTTTTTCAACATCGACGGTTAAGTCTTGCCCCTTAATTGAATCTTCCTGTTCAAACTCACCTATTGCAGTTTTACTTTCAAGTTCACCTTCAGTCTTGCCTTTAGGTTTATTTTCAACTTCATCTTGAAGTTCTTCCTCAACGTCTAATTCCGTTGTTTCTTCTACACTCTCCTCTTGTCCCTCAAATTGCTCGTTGCTTTCTGCATTACTCTCTTGTTCTTGAAACTCAGACGTTTCGTAATTTTCAGGTGTTTGATTTTTTACTTCCTCTGCAATTTCATTCTCAACAGGTTCGTTTTCGAAATAAGTTTCCTCTTCAGCTATTTCTTCCGGCTGGCTTTCTTCTTCAATATTTTTTTCTTCCGCAAAAGTTTTTTCGCTTTCGTCTTCAACTTTATTCGCCAAAATTTCGGGAGACTCTGCTTCTTGTTCTTCTTTTGGAGTTTCTGTTTCAACCTCCTCTGCTACTTCGCTACTGTTATCTTTTTCTATTATTTCAAACCCTTCCTCCTCGGCAAAAGAATCGTCCGGCGCTTTTTCTACTGCTGTTTCAGGTGTGGAAGTTTTGCTTTCGGAAATTGTCTCTTCGGATTTTTCCTCTACAAACTTTTCGTCTTCACTCTTTTCTTCGATTCCCAGCTTTTGCAACAATTCGGATTCGGAACTTAAAACAGTATCATCGGGATACGCACGGACAATTAAATCGTAGTAGTAATTCAGATTCTTCTCCTTAGCAAACAACTTCACTGCTTTTACGGGAATTACCGGATTGTCCGATTCCGGAAAATTAAAAATTGATTTTATTGCCTGAACGGCTTGCGTAATTAATTTAACAGAATCTTCCAGCGCTGTTATTTCGTCAATTTTCCTGAGTAAAGATTCAAACTCGTGAATCCCGACAGAAAGAACTTTTTTACGCGAAAAGTAACTTTGAATAACCCGCGGCAAATAGGGGTAAAAGTAAACGTAATTTAGAAGGTGCTTGATTTCCTCGGGCGTTTTGTTCTCACCGTCCATGTAAACAAATTTAACCAATGTCCAAATCGGGCGGGCAACAAAATGTGTGTTAA
>JALWGH010000271.1:0-280 GCA_027013735.1 Melioribacteraceae bacterium | reverse complement strand
CGAATAATCGAAGGCTGAATTTTTCAAAAGTTTTTTGCGGTCTTCGTAAATCAAGTAATCGATTTCGGCAGAAACGTACTGCAAAATGGCAGGATGTAAATTCCGGCCAAGTAATTGTTCGTAAGTAAAATACTGCCCGAGGTCTTTGATTTTGGAGTTGTAATACTCCGCTATTTTTTTAATTTCTTCTTCAAACATTTACAGATTGAAATTATTCTAAATCTTTTTAGATTGCATTCTTAATAATAGCAAAATGAAAATAAAAAATCCCGATTAAATT
>JALWGH010000270.1 GCA_027013735.1 Melioribacteraceae bacterium | reverse complement strand
GAGTATTCAGGAATGAAATTCGCAATTTTCTTTTTGGCGGAATACGCAAATATGTTTGCCGTTTCCGCAATTGCCGTAACTCTTTTCTTCGGCGGTTACCAATCGCCATTCGGTTATCTCGGACACACGTTGGGAATCGACTGGCTCGTTCCGTTTGAACAATTTTTCTGGTTTGCCACAAAAGGAATTTTCTTCGTTTTCGTTCAAATGTGGCTGCGTTGGACGTTGCCCCGCCTAAGGGTTGACCAATTGATGACGGTTTGCTGGAAATATTTAATACCTTACGCTTTCGTTAATTTAGTAATCATCGGTTTAATTACTTTGATTTGAATATGAAAAAATATCTGAAAAATACATGGATGGCGCTTTACACTATTTTTGTCGGGATGAAGGTAACCCTTAAACACCTTTTTGTGCCGGCTGTAACAATTCAATACCCCGATGTAAAGCCGCCTTTGCCGGATAGAGCAAGGAACAGACTATTTGTAAATATTGACGATTGTATCGGTTGCGACCAATGTGCGCGCGCCTGCCCTGTCGATTGCATTGAAATTGAAACGGTTAAAGCCGTTCCGGGCGACGATGTGGGAATGACTTCCAACGGCAAGAAAAAAGCGCTATGGGTTACTAAATTCGACATCGACATTTCCAAATGCTGCTTTTGCCAGTTGTGCGTTTACCCGTGTCCTACGGAATGTATTTACATGACCGACGTTTACGAATATTCGGAATACAAACGCGACGATTTGATTTACCACTTCTCCGCACTTTCGCCGGAAGAAGTAACCGAAAAGAAAGAAAAGTTTGACGTATTTATGGCTCAGAAGGAAGCTGCAAAACTTGCCGCGGCAAAAGCAAAAGCCGAAGCGGCAGCCAAAGCGGCTGAGAAAAAGAAAGAAGAAAAACCTGCCGAGCCAAAGAAAAAAGAAGATTCTAACGACTCAAAAGAAAATAAGACAGAACAATAAGATGAATTGGTACGATATTATTTTTTACTTATTTGCGGCGCTTGTGCTTGTCTCCGGTTTCTTAGTGGTAACCGCTAAAAACATTGTTCACGCTGCATTCTATTTGCTTTTTACATTTTTCGGAGTTGCCGGCATTTACGCATTGCTCGGCGCGGATTTTATTTCCATTGTTCAAATAATGGTTTACGTAGGCGGCATTCTGGTTCTTATTCTTTTCGGTGTTATGCTTACGAATAAAATCACTAATGTTGACATCAGAACCGGAACGGTGAAAGTTTTACCCGCCGCAATCGTAATCGGAATATTTGCCGGAGCGCTTTTGGCTCTTATGGTAAAAACCGGCTGGTATTCCAATCCGGGTCAAATTCCCGAAACAACTTTACCCGTTTTGGGCAAAACGCTGATTACCCAATACGTTTTAATTTTTGAATTGTTGGGAATGCTGTTACTTGTGGCTTTAATCGGAGCCGCTTCCATTGCAAGAAGAGATAAGGAATGAGAAATTAAAATGCTTGTAGTAGGTTTAACACATTATTTGGTCCTTAGCGCATTTTTGTTTTCTTTGGGTCTTTACGGAATCGTAACGCGCAAAAATGCGATTATGGTGCTAATGGGCATTGAACTTATGCTTAATGCGGCAAACATTAACTTTGTCGCTTTTTCCAGATACGGTAATTACGGAATCGGCGGGCAATTGGCTGCCTTGTTCGTAATTATTTTAGCTGCCGCCGAGGCGGCAATTGCACTTGCGATTGTTTTGAATATTTACAAAACTTTCGCCAATGTGGATGTTGACGATATTAACAACTTAAAAGAATAGCGCGAATATGTCTGAGATTACTTTAGTAAATTTATCGCTGATTATTTTACTTTTGCCGATTATCGGGTTTACGGTTGTAATATTTTTCGGCAAGAGATTTTTCAAAATCTTTTGGTTCGAAATTGCAATGATAGGCATTGCCTTTGTGCTTGCCTCCATTATTCTATTTGTTCGACTAACAACCTACGTGGACGCCGCCCCGATTGTTTTCCAATTTACTTGGATTAACTTCGGCAATCTGCCCCTGCTCGGGCACTTGACAATAGATTTGGGCGTAAAAATCGACAACATGGCGGCAATAATGATGGTTGTCGTTACGCTAATCAGTTTCCTTGTACACATTTATTCCCTTGGTTACATGAAAGGAGATCCGAGATTTACGCGCTACTACTCCTATTTGGGTATTTTCTCCTTCTCAATGTTGGGAATAGTGTTAACTCACAATCTTTTAATGATGTACATCTTTTGGGAACTGGTGGGATTGTCCTCTTACCTGTTAATCGGTTTCTGGTACGAAAAGAAATCTGCCGCCGACGCAGGAAAAAAAGCATTCCTTACAAACCGTGTGGGCGATATCGGGATGTTCCTCGGAATACTGATTTTATTTACAAATTACCACACGTTTACATTTGACACTATTTTTCACTCAATTGCCGGCGGGCATCTGCCTTTTGACAGCGGTGCTTGGTTAACTGCCACCGGTATTTTGCTTTTCATGGGCGCGGTTGGTAAATCTGCTCAATTTCCTCTGCACGTGTGGTTGCCGGACGCAATGGAAGGTCCCACGCCTGTTAGTGCATTAATCCACGCCGCAACAATGGTTGCAGCCGGCGTTTACATGATTGCAAGAATCTTCCCGATGTTAACGGCAGACGCGCTACTTGTAATTGCGCTCGTGGGTGGATTTACCTCTTTCCTTGCCGCTACTATTGCAATCACACAAAACGACATTAAAAAAGTTCTTGCTTACTCCACCATTAGCCAGCTCGGTTACATGGTAATGGCAATGGGTGTAGGAGCTTACGCTTACGGATTTTTCCACCTTGTAACTCACGCTTGGTTCAAAGCGTTGCTGTTTTTGGGCTCGGGTTCCGTTATTCAAGCAATGCACCATGAGCAGGACATCCGCGAAATGGGCGGTTTAAGGAAGAAACTCCCGATTACTTATTACACATTCCTGACGGCTACGCTTGCAATTTCGGGCGTTCCGTTCTTCTCCGGTTTCCTTAGCAAGGACGGTTTGCTTTTGGGAACTTACGCATTCGCAAGTTTGACGGGACATGTTTTGATTCCCATTTTCGGATTTACCGTTGTAATTCTTACGGCTTTCTACATGTTCAGGCTTGTAATAATTACATTCCACGGCGAGCCGAGAAATATTGAAAAATACAATCATGCTCACGAATCTCCCAAAGTGATGACAATTCCTTTGATTGTTCTTGCCGTGCTTTCATTCTTTTTCTGGTACACGGGTAATCCTTTTTCGGGAGAGAGCGGCTGGTTTATTTCCAAATGGATTCACACTCCGCACAGCGTTGTGCCGGATTCCTTGAGATTTAATTTTATGCGCTCCACGGCAGAGGCTTCGGCTCATCTTGAAAATGCGCACGAGGTAATTACACACTCACCGATGTACATGGAAGCCCTGCACCATTCCCACTACCCGGCAATGATTATTTCGATTCTCTTTGCAGGTTTGGGAATTTTGCTTGCGTACGTAATCTACCAATGGAAAAAGGTGGACCCGGACAAACTTGCGGAAAGGTACAGTTGGCTTTACAAGTTTTCGCTTAATAAATGGTACTTCGACGAACTCTACCAAGCTACTTTTGTTGCCGGAACATTAGGTCTGGGTAAAGTTCTTGCTTGGTTCGATACCTACATCGTTGACGGCATTGTTAACGGTACTGCGTGGGTAACGAGAAAAGTTTCCGAATTCAGCGGATTATTCGACACTTACGTCGTGGACGGTCTGGTCAACTTCACGGCGTTTTTCAGCGGATTTGTAGGACTCGGACTGAAAAAGATTCAAACGGGACGGGTTCAAACCTACGTTGTTTTCGCTGTGCTTTCTATTTTAATTCTTTTGTTAATTTTAAGACCATTTTAATTAGTTAATTGTTTGGTTAAGTAAAACATATATTTGAATAGGTTAAAATTATGGATGGATTCCCTATTTTAAGTCTGATTACTTTTCTTCCCATTGTGGGATTGGTAATTGTTTTAAGCCTGCCTAAAGAAAAGGCGCAAACGGTTAGAATTACGACGCTGGTTATTACTTCAATTCAGGTAATACTTGCCGTAATTCTTTTGGCAAATTACAACTACGGTTTGGCGGGCATTAACGATCCGAATTCTTTCCAATTTGTGGAGAAATTCCGTTGGATTGAAATTCCCGGAATTTCATGGATCGGGACAATTAAAATCGATTATTTCCTCGGCGTTGACGGCTTGAGTATGCCGATGGTGCTTTTGACAGCGCTCATTACATTTATTGCAACGCTCTCTTCGTGGAAAATCGACAAGTCGGTAAAAGGTTATTTTGCTCTCTTCCTTTTGCTCGATACCGCAATGATGGGAGTGTTTGTTTCGCTCGATTTCTTCCTCTTCTACGTATTCTGGGAATTAATGCTTCTCCCGATGTACTTTCTGATTGGTATTTGGGGAGGTCCGAGGAAGGAATATGCGGCTATTAAGTTCTTTATTTACACTCTCGTAGGTTCGGTTTTCATGCTGTTGGTAATGATCGGACTTTATTTCAGCACCAAAGAAATTTTACCCGACGGCTCATCGGCTTACACATTTAATATGCTTGCAATGATGAACCCGCACAACTATGTTTCCACGGGAATCCTTTCTCCGTTAAATCCGAGCAACTTGCGCTTTATTGCCTACATTGCTCTCTTTGCGGGTTTTGCAATCAAAATACCGATGTTTCCGTTCCACACTTGGTTGCCCGACGCACACGTCGAAGCACCCACGCCCATTAGTGTTATTCTTGCAGGCGTATTGCTGAAAATGGGTACTTACGGAATTCTCAGAATCAGCTTCCCGATTTTCCCGAACATTACACGCGAGCTGATGTGGTACATTGCTCTGTTCGGAATGATTAACATTATTTACGGCGCTTTGGTTGCGCTGGCACAAAAGGATTTCAAAAAACTTATTGCTTATTCTTCGGTTTCCCACATGGGCTACGTTTTGCTTGGAATGGCGTCCCTTACTTCGGTGGGAATCAACGGAGCGGTTTTCCAGATGTTTAACCACGGAACAATTACCGCAATGCTCTTCTTGAGCGTAGGCGTTATTTACGACAGAGCACACACACGCGGTATTTACGAGTTCGGCGGACTGGCAAATCAAATGCCTGTTTACACCGGATTTGTTACCGTTGCTTTCTTTGCGGCAATCGGCTTGCCGAGTATGAGCGGATTCATTTCCGAAGCAATGGTATTCTTGGGTTCCTTCGGAACGGAAGTAATTAGAACTCTTGCAATAATTTCCACTCTCGGCATTCTTTTGGGAGCCGCTTACATGTTGTGGACATTGCAAAGAATATTCTTCGGCAAGTTGAACGAAAAATGGGCTAACCTGCCCGACCTCGACTTGCGTGAATACGTAATGCTTGTTCCGCTGGCAATAGTAGTTATTTTCTTGGGAATTTATCCCTCGGCAATGTTAAACATAATGAATACATCCGTTAAACATTTGGTTGACTTTTTAGCGGTTAATGCTCATCATATTTCAACAACTATAAGCGCGTTATAAAATAAGACAGATTATGGATGCAATGAATTTAAGTCAGGCGTTAAGTTTTGTAAAACCGGAAATAGCGGTCTCGATTACTCTTGTTGTTCTGGTTTTGTTCGATTTGATTTTTCACAAGGATAAGAGAATTATTCCTTACCTTGCAATGGCAGGCATTGTTGTTACGGGAATAATTCTTGCGGCAAACTTCAATCTTACCGGAACAGCTTTCAAGACAGGCGGGCAATACGGAATGTTTACTGCCGACCCGTTTGCCAATTTCGTTAAGATGATTGTTCTGATTGCCACTTTCCTGATTGTGTTGTTTGCTTACGATTCCGACGAAATAAATAAAATCACGGACAGATTGGGCGAGTATTACGCTTTAATCTTCGGAATGGTTTTGGGAATGTTTTTCCTGATTTCCGCTTCCGATTTGATTCTAATTTATCTTTCAATGGAATTGCTCTCTTTAAGCTCTTACGTTTTGGCGGGTTTTACAAAACTGCGCGATAGAAACAGCGAAGCGGCATTGAAATATTTGATTTACGGCGCTATTTCGTCCGGCTTAATGCTTTTTGGCATTTCCCTGGTTTACGGAATGACGGGAACGACAAACCTTTTTGAAATTAACTCTTTAATTCAAACTCCCGACATCAATCTTTACACATTTGCCTTTGCAATGATTTTGATTTTTGCCGGAATCGGCTACAAAATTTCTGCCGTTCCTTTCCACTACTGGACGCCGGACGTTTACGAAGGAGCGCCAATTACAATTACCGCTTACCTTTCCGTTGCAAGTAAAGCAGCCGGATTTGCGCTTTTAATCAGATTTCTGAGAGTCGGTTTTGCCACGTACGTTGACAAAGCAGGCAATTGGCAGGTGTTGGATTTGTTCGACTGGCAGACGTTCCTAATTATTATTTCCGTGCTCACGATGACGCTCGGTAACTTTGCCGCGCTCTGGCAGGACAATCTTAAGAGAATGCTTGCTTATTCAAGTATTGCGCACGCCGGTTACATGCTCTTGGGTGTGCTTGTGTTTAGCGACAAAGGCGTAACGGCAGTTCTATTCTATTTCTTTGTTTATTTGATTATGAACTTAGGCGCTTTTTATGTTGTAATGTTAATTGCAAACAAAACCGGCAGCGAGGATATTGACGATTACGACGGACTTGGCTACACGGCTCCTTTCCTTGGAGTTACATTAGCTATTTTCCTTGTTTCTCTCACAGGCTTACCGCCTACGGCAGGTTTTATTGGTAAATTCTATTTATTCATTGCATTGTTGGATGCTAAAATGGCGGTTGTGGCTGTGATTGCGGTAATTAACAGCGTTGTTTCTTTGTACTACTACATTAGAGTACTAAAGCATATGTACCTCACGAAAAATGACAATGCGCCGGTTGTCCCGGTTTCCAAATTAGCTTTTAGTATTGTTCTGGTACTTTCCACTGCAACGTTGTTCTTCGGAATTTACTTTACCCCCGTTTCCGATTGGGCAAAATCCGCTGCAGTAATTCTCGGAATAGGATAATCTAAATTAAATAGATTGGAATTTTAAGGGGAGCCGAGAGCTCCCTTTTTTATTTGTAGGTACAACTGTAGGGACAACTCATGAGTTGTCCCTACTACTTCTTACGCAATTTCCTTTAGTCTTTCAGCAATCCAAATTTTAATTATTGATTGCCTTGTAACGCCCAGCCTTTTTGCTTCTCTGTCGAGTGACTGAATCATCCAAATGGGGAAATCAACATTTACGCGTTTTTGCTCACGCGCAGGTCTTTTTGCATTTTCAACATCTAAAAATTCGGAAATGTCCTTTCCCTCGTCAAACATTTTGTCAAATTCTTCGGTTTTGGTAAATTTCTTTTTCATTTTCTCTCGACCTTCTAACTGATATTATTCTTATTCTTTCTTCTCTGTAAGTAAAAAATAAATAATAATAATAAAATAAAAAATAGTTTCTACTCATTTTTACTTATCACGATCTAAGGTGTGAGTTTTATTTTAAATTACAGGTTCATTAGAAAGAAGAAACAAGAAATAAGAAATCCTGCTTCGTCCTGGATTCAGCGGGAGGCCAAGCAAACTGTGCCATGCTTTTTCGTTAACCTACGGCTTTGGCAAATTTACCATTTCGGTACAGCCGTAACATTAACCCACGGCTTTAGCCGTGGGGATTTACTAAGAAAATTCTAAACTTTACCGAAACCGTTTTATCGGTTTCTACACCCAAAAACATGCTACCTTAAAAC
>JALWGH010000269.1 GCA_027013735.1 Melioribacteraceae bacterium | reverse complement strand
ACCTCCTTGGAAATTTCAATTGCTTCCTCGGTAGTAACTCCGCTAACCGGCACAAAGGGACAAACATCCGTAGCGCCCATGCGCGGATGACTGCCGTGGTGTTTGCTCATGTCAATCAATTCCGCCGCTTTTCTAATTGCATTGAAAGCAGCCTCCTTCACCCCCTCGGGAGTGCCCACAAAAGTAACCACCGTGCGATTCATATCCGCACCGGGGTCAACGTCCAAAAGTCTTACGCCTTCAACTTTTTCAATTTCATCCGTTATCTGCTTGATTATTGTCAGGTTTCTTCCTTCCGAAAAGTTCGGAACACATTCAATTAATCTTTCAGCCATTGTTTCCTCTGCCTTATTAATACCAAACTAAAATTAGCTTCGAAAATAAATCCTTTGCACCTTAATTGCAAAAGGGAAATGATTTTTTGTAAAGAGTGAATTTGACAAACAAGAAGTGGCTCAAGCTTAAATAAGACAACCTGTAATTTTTTTAAGTTGAAACATTTATTATATTGCAATCTTAAATTTTTCAATGTAACAAATTCGATAAGGGGTTACAATTAAGACGGGGTCGTTAAAAAATTTTTTCGGGAAGCTGGGGAAATTTACAATATTTTTCATTGCTTCCTACGGAAAGTTAAACATAATGTTTTTCAAGGCGGTTGTTTCTTTTAAAAAAGCGCCTGTTTACTCCCGCCAGATAATTGCTCAATTTGTTTACATCGGTCGCAAATCTTTCCCAATTGTTTTAATTACTTCCACATTCATTGGGCTTGCGCTTGGCGTGCAAATAGGCACGCAAATGAATCCCATTACTCCCCACTGGATGGAAGGCGGATTGATTTTACGATCAATGCTGCTCGAAATGGGTCCTATTATTATCGGGCTAATCCTTTCGGGCAGAGTTGCTGCCGGAATAGCCGCCGAAATTGGCACAATGAAAGTAACCGAGCAAATAGACGCACTCCGCAGTTTTGCCATTGACCCGATTGAATATCTTGTCATGCCTCGTTTAATTGCCGCAATGTTTGCAGTCCCGACGTTGCTCGTTTTTGCCGATTTCGTAGGAATCTTCTCGGGATTCATTTCTTCTTTCTTTACAATCAATCTCAGTTGGGCAAGTTTTGTGAAAGGAATGCGCCACGACTTCCACACGGCAGACGTGCTAACGAGTTTGTTGAAAGCTTATATCTTCGGTATTGTGATTGTCATTTTCGGTTCTTACTTCGGATTTGAATCAAAGCGCGGAGCAAAAGGCGTTGGTCAAGCCACAACACTGGCAGTCGTCTGGTCTTCCGTGGATATTTTAATGTTAGATTACTTAATTTCAGCAATACTTTATTTCGTATGATTAAGGTAAGAGACTTACATAAATCGTTTAACAACCACGCCGTATTAAACGGCGTTAATCTCGAACTCTTGGACGGGGAAGTGCTAAGCATTATCGGCAAAAGCGGAACGGGAAAATCCGTTCTGATTAAATCCATTTTAGGATTGATTGAACCCGATTCCGGTTCGGTAGAGGTTGACGGGATGGAAGTTGTCGGGATGAGTGAAGACCAATTCAATGCGAAAGTTCGAAATAATATTTCAATAGTGTTTCAGGAAGGCGCTTTGTGGGATTCTATGAACGTTGGAGAAAACATTGAACTTGCATTGCAAATTAAAAAGCATTTGGACCCGGAGGAAAGGGAAGAGATTGTTATTGACAGCTTAAGAAAAGTCGGGTTGGAAAATATCCGTTATGTTTACCCCGAAGAATTGAGCGGGGGAATGATGAAACGCGTGGCAATAGCACGCGCAATTGCAACACGCCCCAAATATCTTTTTTACGACGAACCGACTACCGGACTTGACCCCGTACTCTCAAACGTGATTAATAATTTGATTAAAAAATTAAATGCAGAACTTGGAATTACCACATTGATTATTAGCCACGACATTAAAGGTGTGGAAACGGTTTCCGACCGCGTGGCTATGCTGTACGAAGGGAAAGTTGTTCACACTTGCAACGCTAAGGAAATGTGGCAACAGGAAAATAAAATTTTTAATGACTTCATCAGAGGAAGGATGGGAATAAATGAATATTAAACAAAATGAAATCATAATCGGCACAATGATGTCTCTGGCAACTTTGATTGTTATTGTCGGAATCCTTTGGCTGGGAAAATCCAACTTCTTTGTGCAGGGTCTTCCTTTAAACATGCTCGTCGAAAATGCGGCGGGCGTTTCCCAAGGCGACGAAGTTTACTTCCGCGGGCTTAAGATTGGCACCGTGAGGGATGCACAAATTGCAGACCACTCTATTTTGTTAAAATTAAAGCTGGAAGGAATTTCGGGAATTCCAAAAGATTCGAAATTTACAATTAAAGATTACAGCCTTGTCGGTGGAAAAATAATCGAGATCGATCCGGGGAACTCGAACAATTACCTTTCGGCAGGGGACACTGTAGTTGGGCACACGGCAGAAGGAATGACCGAACTACTCTCGGACATCAGGAGCTTTAAGCCGGCAATTAACAAAATTCTAACCAATATCGATTCCCTGACCGGCAAAACGACGCTACACAAATTAAATTCCACACTGCAAAAAATGAACTTGGTAATCGGCAATATTCAAGGGCTTTTGAACGGAGATGTTAAGGAAACGTTTGCAAGCGTAAATGAAATTGCCTCCGGTAATAAGGAAAAAATTTCCAAGTTGTTCGATTCTCTGAACGAAAACTCGCAAGAGCTTCACAAACTTTTAGGCGTGGCAAATTCAACCACGAAAAGATTGGACTCTTTATTGAGTAAATTAAACAACAAAAAAGGCACGCTTTCCGCTCTTGCCAAAAACGATTCCCTTTACGAAAATTTAAACAAAGCCGCCGCGTCAATAGATTCCTTGGCTAAAGACATTAAGCGAAATCCGAAAAAATATTTTGAAGTGAAAGTCTTTTAAAATGGACGAGGAATTTGAAAGGATTAAGCCGGACGATTTTACTGCTTACGTTGCGGAGCCAAAGAGAATAAACCCCATCCTCCGAGCAGCAATAAGATTAACCGAGTTTTTTCTTCACAAAAAATTGCTCCCTGCACGAATCTTAGCGTGGTATCCCAAAACGTTAATAAGTTCGGGCATTCTTGAAAGCCTTGTTGCGCACAAGGACAAAAACCTTTCCCGCCGGATGCTGAAACTCGTGCGCGTCCAAACCTCCTTTGCTGTTTCCTGTCCGTTCTGCATTGACATGAATTCCTTCAAGTACAAAGAATTTGGAATTACCGACGACGAGCTGCTTGCATTACAGGGGCTCAAGTCTTTTGACGAAGTCGGGACTTTTTCGCAGAGGGAATTAATTGCGCTCGAATATGCGCGTGCAGGTTCTTCTTCCCCGCTCGCTTTTGAAGCCGGATTAATAAAAAGACTGAAGGAAAATTTTTCCGACCGCGAAATTGTTATTCTTGCCTCTACAATTGCGCAAGTTAATTATTGGGGAAGACTGATTCAGTCCCTCGGAATTCCCATTGCCGGATTTAATCAAGAGTGCTCTGTGCTTAATTTGGAAAATTACCGGACGCTTAAAGAGGAAAATTCAACCGGCAAAGATTAAGGTCTCATTGAGACTTTTTCCGCACTTTCGCCTTTGGGCGAAACAAGCGAAGTTAATTTCCCGGCAAGCCCTTCGTATTTTTTCAGCTCGGCATCAATTGAGCCGATTATTATTCTTGTTTGAACCTTAACCGGAATTTTCAGCTCATCATCGGTCAGCCAAATCAAGATGCTCCCCTCGCTTTTGAACAAACCGCCTTTAACGATAACCGGTTCGAGCACAAATGTTTTGAATGTGCCGGCTTCAACTGTCACGGTTTCTTTGCCCCAATAAATAACGTCCAGCGGGTAAACTTTGTCCTTGTAAAAATTAACGAGATGCAAGCTGTCGCCTTTTTGAAAGCCTGAGAAATCAAGTGTCCGCACGTAATACAAAGCCGATATGATGTCGTTTGCGTAACGTGGAATTTCGTAAGAGCCTTCGGTGGTTTTTGCCTTACCGCGTCTTTGGTCGAAAAATGCCGCAAAGTCCCTTTTGTAGCCGCCTTCCCTGATGTGTTGCTCAAAACGCCAAGGGAAGATTCCTTCCTTGTCGATGTAAGTTTCGTAGCGGTCGCGCACTTTGTAGAAAGGGTCGAAGGTAGGCACGGAATTAACTTTAAACGTTACGTAGTAAACATCCCTGCCTGCTATTCTTCTGAGTTTCGGGATTTTCATTTCCGCGATACCCGCAGTAACAAAACCGTATTTTACGTCAAAGAGGAGACGTTCGCCTGCTTTGAAGGCTTTATTCTCAATTTTTCTAAAAGTTACTTTTCCTCCGGCATAGGCGGCGGAGGTAACAGTAATAGCCAAAACACAAGTCAATATTATTCTTCCGATTCTAAGCATTTAAAAACTCCTCAATTTTTAAAATCACCTGTTCGGTGGGGATTGTTTCCATGCAGTCATTTTCATCCACGGCTTTGCAGGAAACACAATCTTTCTCCGGCACAAACACAAACGAATTGCTTGAATAAGGTCCCCAGCGCTTCGGGGAACATTCGTTGATGTTCGGGTAGAAACCGATTGTTTTCTTTCCCAAGGCGGCAGCAATGTGAATGGGACCCGTAGAATTTGCAATCATCAAATCCGAGAAGGATATTAAAGCTATCAACTCCCGCAAGTTAAATTCCCCCGCCGTTACGATTGCTTTCCCGTTTGTATTTAGTTCCTCGCACATTGTCTTTTCTTCCTTGCTGCCTGTTAATATCAGATTAGCTTGCAACTTGTGTGCCAGACTTTCAATAATTTCCTTAAACTTGTGTTTTGGCAAATCCAGAGCGCTTTTCCCGCTCCCCGGGTGAATAATTGCCGTTTGCAGTTCTTCCTTCCAGCCGTTAGCTTTTAGAAATTCAAGTACTTTTTGTTTACTTTCACCGTCCGGCTGTACATTAAACGAAACACTTCCCGGGGAAACTTTCTCGTCAATTCCTATTGCACCAAGCATCTCCGCGTTAAATTCAAGCTCGTGTTTGTCCCCCTGCCTGCGGTGTTGTCGTATTTTTTTGTTAAACAAAAAAGAATACCACCGGTAAGCCGTTCCTATTCTCAAAGGAATGCCCGCAAGAAACAACAAAAGCGAAATTCCGAATCTCGGACGCACAACAAAAGCCGCGTCGAATTTTTTGCTTCTAAGAATTGAAAGAGCTTCGAAGAAACGAAAGTTTTTTTCGTCGCCGGGTAATGTAATCACTTCTTTCACGAAAGGATTTCCCTCTGCAAGCGGTGCGGTATATTCCCTAAGCAAAAACGTTATTTCGGCTTCGGGAATGTGCCGTTTAATTATTTCCGCCAAAGGCAGCGTAAGCACAACGTCGCCGATTCTGTCCGTGCGGACAATCAATATTTTTTTCGCTTGTTTCACTTGCGGGAAATAAACTCCGAATCTTTAATGTAAAATCTCCAGTCGAATTCCGTCCCTTTTTTAATTCCGATGCGCGAGGTTTCGGTTATTTCAAATTTCTTTTCTTCTTTTTCAGTAGCAATAAAAATTTCATCTCCGTAAAGGTCTGCGCCGTTTTCTTTCTTGGTTAAATTAAAAGCCATGCAAAGTTTGCCGGGACCGTTAAGCAGGCTCACAAATTCTTTTCGTGTAAGGTCTTCCTTACCATAGCGATTTAACGCCATTTGTTTTACTCCCGCAAGGGGCTCCATTGCACGTAAGAGAACGGCTGAGCCTTCTCCCTCTTCTCCCGTAACAACATTTGAGCAATAGTACATTCCGTAAATGAAATAGACGTAAAGCAATCCTCCTTTTTCGAACATTGTTTCGTTCCGTTTTGTTTTACCCACAAAGGAATGCGCCGCCGGGTCGATTCTGCCGTCGTAGGCTTCCGTTTCCGTAATGCGCGCGGCTAAAAGCCCGCCGTTTGTTTTTCGAACAAAAATTTTACCGAGCAATTCTTTGGCTACAACAGTTGCCTCCCTAATGTAAAAACTTTGTGGAAGTTTAACGAGTCTTAAGACTTCGCCCGCGTCGGTCTTTAATTTTAACTCATTCATTCTCTTCGGAAAGGTGTTCGGTAAGCTCTTGAATTTTTAATTCGTAAATTTCTTTTTTGTCCGGCTCAAGCTCGATTAATTTTTTGTAAACCTCAATTGCCTCTTTGTAATTACCCTGCGACTCCAAAATCATTCCGAGCGTTTCCGAAGCAATGTCCAAGTCTTCAAACCGGGACACTTCTTCCTCGGAATCCGACGCTTCTATCAGTTCTTCACTCTCCTTTTGTTCTTGGGTGGAAATTTTGGCATTTTCAAGTTGTTTTGCAAGCTCGTCAAGCCTTTCTTCAATAGGTATCTCGGGCTCCTGTCCGGTTTCCACCTTTTCCCCGGTTTCCTCTTTTATTTCTTCTTGCCCTTCTGTTACGGCTTGTTGTTGTTCCACGGGTTGCTCCGGTTCAACGGCAGGTTCTTCGGGAGTAATAAACTCAGGGCTTCGCGGAGTTTCAAAATTTTTCAATTTATTTTCAAGCTCGGAAATTTTTTCGTCGTAATATTCTTGTGTACGCTTGTCGCCAAGTAGTGTGTTTGCCTTTTCCAGAAGTTCGTTTTTTTCGTTCTGTTTCCCAAGCCGTACTTTAACCTCCGCAAGGAGAAAATAAGCCGTAGGGTAATTAGGGAAGTCGTTTAAGCCGCGGGTTAAAATTCCTTCCGCTTCTTCGTAATTTTCTTCCGCCATTTTTTCAAAAGCAATTCTTGCAAAAAGCGGAGAGCGGTTGTCGAATTCGTAAAGCAAAGCAAAATTTTTAATTTCCGAGCCGGACATTTTATTCTCCTAATTATTTTTTGATGCCTTTGCCGCCTGTTTAAATGAAAGAAATCCAATGGAAGCAAATCCGAAGAAGAACATTAAATTAAACGGCAGAGAGGCTAATTCCAAAAAGTAGAGCGAAGCAACAACACCGATTAAACAATACGCAGCAAGAATTAACTCCACAAAAGCGGAAGAATCTGGCTTAATCGATTTAATGTATTTGTTGTTGAAAAAAGAATCTTTCTTGCTTTCAATCTTAAATTTAGGTGTACGGACAAATTCGCTTTTCCTTCCGAAGAACCCTTCAATTACGGCTTTAGTGTTGTTTACCGCAAGCCCCATGCTGCCCGCCATAAATACAGGGAAAAGCGCAATGCGTTTGTGCCAGTCGGGGTAAACATCTTTTTGCGCGTAAAGGTAAAACAGAAACGAACCGATGAACGCCACAACAAAGATGGACATAAAGTTGAAAAACATATCCCACGGACCGCTGTTTTTAATGAAAATGAGAGGCACGTTCAGTATTCCTGCAAGCAGGATAAAAGGGAACACAATGTTGTTAGTAAGGTGAAACGTTCCTTGAATTTTAACGCGCAACGGTAAGTCCGCTTTCCAAACGGCGGGAAGTAATTTTTTTGCTGTTTCGATTGCGCCCTTTGTCCAGCGGTATTGTTGAGCTTTGAGTGCATTCATTTCGGCAGGCAATTCCGCGGGGGTTGTGAAGTCTCTCAAATAAATGAACTTCCAGCCTCTCATTTGCGCACGGTAGCTCAAGTCCAAATCTTCGGTGAGCGTATCATCGTGCCAGTTGCCGGCATCTTCAATACACTCTTTTCTCCATACTCCGCCCGTGCCGTTAAAATTAATAAAGAAGCCTGATTGGTTTCTAACCTTTTGTTCAATCACAAAGTGACCGTTAAGAGCAAGAGCCTGAATTTTGGTAAGCAGGGAATAATCTTCGTTAAGGTGTTCCCAACGTGTTTGCACAAGTCCTATTTCCGGCGAGTGGAAGTGAGG
>JALWGH010000268.1 GCA_027013735.1 Melioribacteraceae bacterium | reverse complement strand
TGGTACAAGGACGGCTTCTTTTACTCCCGCTACGACGAACCGAAAGGAGAGAACAAACTTAAAGTTAAGAATGAATTTCAGAAACTCTACTACCACAAAGTCGGGACGCCGCAAGCCGAAGACAAATTAATTTACCAAGACAAAAAGCACCCCGACCGGGGATTTGACGGATACGTAACAGACGACGAGAAATATTTGATTATTAACATTTGGGAAGGAGCTTCCGAAAATAACCGGCTTGCTTATGCAAAACTGGGCGGAAAGAATCCGCTTGAAATCAAAATGATTTTTAAAAATCCCGATGCACATTACGGTTTTGTTGACGACCTTGACGGAAAGTTTTTAATACTTACCAATTACCACGCACCAAACTTTAAACTTGTTGCCGTTAATCCCAACAAGCCAGATGAGAAAAACTGGGAAACAATTATTCCCGAAGGCAACAATGTAATCAACAGCGTTTCATCCGTTGGTGGTAAATTGATTGTCTCTTATTTAAAAGATGCAAACACAAAGGTAAAAGTATTTGATTACAACGGTAAACCGCTTTACGACGTAAAACTTCCCGGCATCGGAACCGCTTGGGGTTTTGGCGGTGAAAAAACGGACAAAGAAGTTTTCTACACGTTTACTTCATTTACTTACCCGCCGACAATCTACAAATACGACATTGAAAAAAATACTTCTACTCTTTTCAGAAAACCGAATTTAAAATTTGACATTGAGAATTACGTCACCAAAGAAGTTTTTTACAAAAGTAAAGACGGCACAAGAATTCCGCTTTTTATTGTGCACAAAAAAGACTTAAAACTTAACGGTCAAAACCCAACCTTACTTTACGGCTACGGCGGATTCAACATTGCAATGCGTCCCTCGTTCAGATTGTCAATTCTGCCTCTGTTGGAAAACGGCGGGGTTTACGCAATGGCTTGCCTGCGTGGCGGAAGCGAGTACGGCGAGAAATGGCACAAAGCGGGAATGTTGTTCAACAAACAAAATGTGTTCGATGATTTCATTGAGGCGGCGGAATATTTAATCAGAGAAAAATACACATCAAAAAACCGGCTTGCCGTTTTCGGCGGTTCAAACGGCGGACTTTTAATAGGAGCGGTTGTTAATCAACGTCCGGATCTCTTCCGTGTTGCAATTGCGGCAGTGGGTGTAATGGATATGCTGAGATTCCAGAAATTTACAATTGGCTGGGCGTGGGTTTCAGAATACGGTTCGAGCGACAACAAAAAACAGTTCGAGTACATTTACAAATATTCACCGCTCCACAACATTCGCGCGGGTGTGGAATATCCGGCAATGTTAATTACCACCGCCGACCACGACGACCGCGTTTTCCCCGCTCACTCTTTCAAATACGCAGCCACTTTACAGGCAAAGTACAAAGGCAAGAATCCGATTTTAATCCGCATTGAAACAAAGGTGGGACACGGCGCCGGTACAAGCACATCCAAAACAATTAACCTTTACACGGATATTTTTGCTTTCATGTTTTACAACATGGGACTCTCAATGTATTGAAAATAAAGGCTTCCGGGAGACCGAGCGCTCCCGGAAGCAATAATAACAATGGAAAATGATTATCTGAATTTTGTAAGCCGTCAAATTAAATCACTTAAAACTCCCGAGGTGCGGGATCTTGCTTGGGTTATTGCAGCTCCGCCTGTTTTTGAAAGCCTGCCGGATACATCCGTAAATTTTTTGACTTACGATTTTTTTAAAAACGAATTCCTGCGGATTTTACCCGGGCTTTTTGAACTGGACAAATCTCCCGAAAAGCTTTTGAGTTTTATTAACAATGGAAACACAAGATTGTTGGGAAAGTATTTCGAAAACCTTATCGGCTTTTGGCTGGCGGAGCTTTCCCAATTTACTTTGGTTAAGTCTAACCTGCAAATTTTTGAAAACGGGCGGACAATCGGCGAGATTGATTTTTTAATCCGGGACGAAAACGGAAAACCTTTCCATTTGGAAGCAGCCGGTAAGTATTATCTTTCCTGCAAAGGAACTTCCGAATGGAGAGATTTTTACGGACCAAATCCTGCCGACAACCTTGCGGACAAATTGGGGAAAATGTTAAACGGGCAAATTACTTTAACCTCGAATCCAAATGCCCGCGATGTTTTGGAACAATTAGGGATTAAAGAACAACCCGAGCCGTTGCTTTTGTTCAAAGGATTTCTGTTTTACCCTTATCAAAAAACGGGTGAAGTTAAGCCGGCGAAGGGCGTTAGTCCTCATCATTTAAAGGGCAAGTGGGTAACAATTCAAAACATTGATTCCTTACGAAAAAATTCAATCCGTTGGGTAATTCCTGAGCGAAGGAGTTGGATTTCCCGCAGGTTCCAAGTCCCTTATAAAAAAACTTTTTCCTTTAACACTTTGAAAGCTAAACTTGAAACGTATTTTTCCGATAATACTTACCCGGTGCTTATTTGCGCAGGGGAGGAGGAAGATGGGGCATTTGACGAAACCGAGCGTTATTTCGTTGTGCCCGCCAATTATCCTCAATCGCTTTTTAT
>JALWGH010000267.1 GCA_027013735.1 Melioribacteraceae bacterium | reverse complement strand
GCTTGCAAACAAAGCACAGAGCCACAACCATCCGAGCAAAATCCGCCGGGATACCAAGAAGACATTCCTTGGCCCAGTTTAGCGGATAGCCCCTGGCCCGCTTGGCACCACGATATGCAATCCACGGGAAGAACGCCTCTTTCATTTCCAAACGACGCTAATACCCTCGAAAGCGTCCAAATTAATTTCACCGAAGGAGACATTGTTTGCGGTAAAAACGGAACATTGTTTTTTCTGGATGACGGTAATCCTTCTGTATTAAAAGCTTACTCATTAACCGATGGAGTAATTTGGTCAAAGTCCGTGGGATATTTCTTGCCAGCAAATTCACCGTTATTGTTGAAAAACAATAAGATTATTGTTTCGAGTGATACCAAGGAGACGTTCTTAATTTCCCTTGACTCAACAATTGTTTGGAAATACAAAAACGATGGGATCAACTACAATCGAAGGATCGGCGTTGACCTCGAAGGAAATTTTTATTTTGTCGAATCGCCACATAATCTTGTTGTGTTAAGTCCCGAAGGTAAACTGCTCTGGCAGCTTAACGATGAAAATATTCTTGGTGGAATTAATCAGGTGCCAGTATTTTCGCCGGACGGCAAAACAGTTTACCTTGAAGGTTCCAATTCGGCGGTAGTTGCAGTTGATATTAAGACGAGAACAATAAAATGGAGTTACGGTTCTCAAATAACAAGAAATGTTCCCGTTGTAACAAACGAAGGTTACCTGATTATTACCGAACCGGCGGGCGACGGAGTCAGTCAATTGACTTTATTAACACCCGAAGGAAAAGTTAAATGGCATTACAAACTAAACTACTTGCATATTGGCAACGTGGAACCGGCTATTGATTACAAAGGGAATATTTATTGTGGGACGGACACATTGTACTCAATCAGTTTGGAAGGAAAGGTCAATTGGAAAAAAGCACTGCCTGAAGATTTAATGAGAATCTCCCCCATTATCACCGATGCAAATAATAAATTCTGTTTCAGCGCAACAAACGGGGAAGCAACGAATAATTACGTTTTTTGCTTCAGCGCCGAAGGAAATATTTTGTGGAAAGTGAAATTGGAAGCTAGTCACGGACTTAGCTCGCCTGCCGTTGTGGACAACGGAATTATTGCCGTACCTACGTTTAACTCGGACAAGATTTACATTATTAAATAAGGTTGAAGGCAGAATGTGGGCACAAATTTTGCATCCCCTACAGCATTTTGAACTCACCCCCTTTTCAAATCAAGTTGAAGATTCCGTAACGGAATATCCCCCTCCCTTGGGAAGGGAGGGGGAAACTGCTCCGTTTGAACTTTCAGTTGGTTTGAAGGGGGAGAGTTCAGTGGTGAAAAAAAATTTTAAAAGTAATTAGGGCAAGTGTTTTTTACCACAAAATTTAAATTTGAACCTGAATGGAATCAAAAAAGGACAGCACAAAAATTCAATTTACAAATATTCTCCACAATTGCGTTAACGTAAAAGTTACTATCAAGCCCAAGACGACGGGCAAAAATGTAGCCACGGAAGTCCATTTCCAACTTTTTGTTTCTTTGTAAATCGTGTAAATTGTTGTGGAGCACGGATTGTGCAAAAGACTGAAAAGCATCACGTTAATGCCCGTTAACGCCGTCCACCCTCCGATTTTAAGTATTTCCGCCGTGGTTGCAAGCGAATTGGTTTCGTACAAAACTCCGGCGTGAGCACCGAGCCCGCTAACTCCGCTAACCAAAACGGTAAGCATTAAAACCGTAGGAATTACAATCTCGTTTGCGGGAATTGCAATAATGTAGGCAAGAATAATTACTCCGTTCAGGCCGAAGAAGAACGCTGCAGGGTCAATCCAATGAATAAAATAAGCCGCAAGACTTACGGAATCAACGGTAATATTTGAGACAAGCCAAATCACAAGTCCGGCAGGGAAAGCAAAAACAACCGCTCGCCAAAGGACAATCAGCGTTCTGTCGATTAACGAAGTGTAAAGCGTTTGTAAAATTCTCGGCGGCCGATACGGAGGAAGTTCCAGCGTAAACGCCGAAGCTTCACCTCGCAAAATAGTTTTCGAAAGCCCCCAGGAAACAATCAAGCTGAAGAAAATCCCGATAAGCGCAACGGCAATAACCGCTGCGGAGGAAACAATTCCTGCCAAATAAGAAGGGACCAAACTGCCAATGAAAATAGTCGCAATTAAAATTTGCGTGGGCCACCTGCCGTTACAAAGGGAAAAGTTGTTCGTAATAATTGCAATCAGTCTTTCGCGCGGGCTGTCGATTATTCGCGTGGCAATTACGCCTGCCGCGTTACAGCCGAATCCCATTGACATCGTAAGCGCCTGCTTACCGTGCGCGCCGGCTTTCTTGAACAAAGCATCCATATTGAAAGCGACACGCGGGAGGTAACCGAAATCTTCCAAAATTGTGAACAGTGGAAAGAAAATAGCCATTGGCGGCAGCATCACGCTCACTACCCAAGCCATTGCAAGATACCCGCCGTCAATCAAAATTCCCGCGAGCCAATCAGGCGAACCTAACGAAAGGACAAAATTTTTCAAGACCGGCGCAAGTTCGTCAACCAATACTTTTGAAAGGAAATCCGAGGGATAATTTGCTCCGACAACCGTAAGCCAAAGTACAAGCGCAAGCAACAAAAACATTATCGGGAAGCCTGTCCATTTGTTTGTTACAAGTTTATCGAGCCATTGGTCGAAGGAAAGTTTCTTGTCCTTGCCTTTGCTTACGGTCTCCCGCGTAATCCGCTCGGCTTGTTTGTAAATAGCCGAAGTCACAGAATCGTAAATATTATTGCCCAAACTCCAACGGGTTTGATTAACAAGCTCTAACAATTTTTCAATTTCTTTTTGAAGTTTTTCAAAATCAAACTTTTCTTTTTCGTCAGATGATTCGTAAAGCGTAATAATATCGCCGGTTTTAACTGCTTTCGTAATGCTGCGGTCGCCTTCGAGTAATCTCAGCCCCACCCATTTCGAATTAGGCAGGTCGGGGAAAATTACTTTTAGCTCACCGATAATTTTTTCGAGCGCTTTGTCAAGTTCGGGGTCGGTAGCTGAAAGGACTAAAGGATTGCATTTGTACTTGCCCGTTGCCACTTCATCGATTGCTTTCAGTAGCCGGTCGATTCCTAAATTATTCCTTGCCGCAGTCGGCACAACCGGAATGCCTAATCTTCGCGAAAGGGCGCGGTCGTCAATTTTTAATCCGTGCCGCTCGGCTTCGTCAATTAAATTAAGGCAAAGGACCGCTCGGTCGGTAATTTCCAAAATTTGCAAAACCAAATTAAGATTGCGTTCGAGCCTTGTGGAATCAACAACAATTACCGTAACGTCCGGCTTTCCGAAAAGCACGAAGTCGCGCGCAATTTCTTCGTCCGTGCTTGTGGAAAGCAATGAATAAGTGCCGGGTAAATCGACAAGCTTAAAACGCCTGTTGCCGTAAATGAATCCGCCTTCGGCGCGCGTAACCGTTTTGCCGGGCCAATTGCCGGTGTGTTGTTTTAAGCCCGTCAGTGCATTGAACACTGTACTTTTACCGGTATTCGGATTTCCCGCAAGGGCAACAACGAAATCGAAATCTTTCATTTCGATTCCGAGTTTTACAAGATTTTCTTTCCTGTGAACGGGACAGTTTTCACAATTATTATTTACCACCGTCCGCCTCCGGTTTAATAAAAATCTTGTTTGCTATGTCTTCCCTCAATGCCACAATAGTATCGTGAAGCAAATAAGCCGTGGGGTCTCCGCCCGCTGCGCGGAGCACGGCTCTTATTTTTGTGCCCGGCACAAATCCGAAGTCGAGTAATCTGCGTCGCTGCTGCCCGATTAAGGATTTTGAAATTCCGACAATTTCAGCTTCTTGATTTAACTCCAATTCACTTAGTATTTGAAATCTTTCACGTTTTATTTCCTCGGAAGTTAACTTAATAATGTTCACGTTGCGTGCAAACCGCAAAGCAAGCATTCCTTCCTGCCCGTCGGCATCAAAAATTATTTTTTTCTCGTCTTTCTTAATCACGTGTATTTGAACGCCGGGCAAAATATTGAATGCAGAAATTTGTTCGTAAACCTCCTGTGGTTCGTCTTCAACGTGCACAACGCGCCCGTAGTCCCCTTCCTCAAGCTCGGCAAGAGTAATGTTTTTGCTCTCGGGCATTTCTCCTTTTGCGGAGGGAATCGGATCCCCGTGCGGGTCAACAAGCGGATTACCCAGCCGCGCGGCAAGTTCTTCGGCTTCGGCTTCGGTTAGTTGGTGTTCACGAACTTCAGCCTCGTTGTGCCATTGAGTATCTGGCACGCTTGTCTCCTCGGCAAGGTAGCGTTCCCAAAGCCTGTGAATACGTACAACCTTTAAAGCGTAAACTCTGCCGTCCGGTGTAAGTACAATTTTATCGTCAGAATATTTCAACAACCCCATATCGACAAGTTTTTCAATTAGCTTGTCCGCCTTAGAAACCGAAATGGACAAAGCTCCCGCAAGGCTGTTGAGTGTGGGCATTAAGCCTTTGTATTCGTAATCGTAAAGATGTTTGAGCGCATCTTCAACAAGGATTCTCTCTCTTTTTAGAATTACTTTATTCCAATATCTTCCAATCGGATTTTTAAATATCACAATCACGACAAAGAGAGCAATGATTGCCAACAGGACAAATAGTAATATTACGGGATTACTCATTTCCTTACCTCTCTAACAAAAATATTTTTTGCAACAACGGGGCTAAGATTAAATTGCCCCTTTTTATTTTTAACGGTTATCGTACCGTCGATGTTAAAGATTTTTTTTACTTCGAATTTAGTGTTTAATTTAAAACCGATTTCCGCAAAGTAACGAATCAATTCGTCGTCTTTGTCGTTTACTTTTACAATTGTGTAAATCTTGTTTTCCTTGGCTGCGTCGAGTCTGATAAATTTTTTCTCTTTAGGCAAAACGCCACGCTTGTCGGGAATGGGTGCTCCGTGCGGATCAAACTTCGGATGATTTAAGTATTGGTCAATTTTGTCAATTAACTTCTCACTCGTTTTGTGTTCAAGCAACTCAGCTTCTTTGTGAACTTCGTCCCACTTTAATTTTAATACTTTCATTAAAAACAGCTCCCAAAGTCTGTGACGTCGCAATAAGCTCAGCGCTTCTTTTCGTCCTTTGGCTGTAAGGGAAACGCCCTTGTATTTTTTGTAGTTCACAAAACCTTGTAGCGAAAGTTTTTTAAGCATATCGGTTGCCGCAGCATTGGAAACCTTTAACGTCCGCGCAATAGAGGAAGTACTTGCCTGTTCCCCTTCCTCAATTCTCTGGTAAATTGTTTTCAAATAATCTTCTTTTGAAACCGTCGGCATTTTATTTCCGAATTTTTATTTTAAATTTAAGCATACTTAATTTTTTAATCAAGTATTTTTAATTATTTTGAGAACAGAGAATAGTAAAAAGTAAAGTACAAGATTAAAATCAGCGACAAGAAAAATAAGAAAGAAGAAACGAGAAATAAAAAATGATGAAACGCAATTCGTCCGTCTTCGCTCTCGCTATGCTCGGGCTTCGCCGTGACAAGTCCGCCTTCGTCTGCGCTACGCTTGACTACGGCGCGACAAGCAAGACGCCCTATTAAGAGAACCGTTAGCAGTGAACAGAGACTTAAGACTCGTCACTCGCGTCACTTAAGACTTATTTAATTGAAAGTTGAAAACGGAAAGTGGAAAGTTTTATTAAATTTTAGGAGGGAGAGTAAAAACAAAAAAGCGCGGTTGCCCGCGCTTTTTTTAGTGTTGGAATTATTCTTTATTTAACAAGCATCATTTTCTTAGTAATTGAATACTTCCCTGCTTCAAGTCTGTAAATGTAAACTCCCGCCGGAAAATTTAAAGCCTTAAACGTTGCAGTGTAAGAACCTGCGGAAAGATTTTTGTTTACAAGTGTTGCAACCACTCTGCCGAGAATATCGTAAACCTTCAAAGTTACTCGTGTTGAAAAAGGTAATGAAAATTTAATCCGGGTTGTTGGAGCGCTTGTCCCGCCACCGGCGGAAAAAGGATTGGGATAATTTTGCTCAAGAGTAAACTTCTTCGGCAAAGCGGAATCTTCTTTCTTTACATTGTTAACCGCAATCAAATCTCCGGTTTGGTAATCCCCGAGGAAACGAATAATCTTTTTGGGAGGTATTTGGTAAGGAACATTTGTAGTGTCAACAACGGAAAAAACAGCGCCCCAGTAAATTCCGTTTGGATCCGGAGTCATATCTTGAAAACCGTTTTGTGAAAGCTGACCTAACTCAACGTAAATCTCCTTTCGGTACGGAGGAAATGCTTGGTAATTCAACACGGGAGTTAAGTCGTGTGTGAAAACACTGTTAAGAAATTTGTCGAGATTTCCCACTCTATTAATGTAACTGTCCAGATTTTTGAAATTGCTAAGCCACGTTTTTCCGCTTTGGTAATCGCGGTCAACATCTGTGTAAAAAGCTCCCATTTCGACTTTCATTGCCTTGTTCTGAAGGGAATCAAAATAAAAGAACTCCCAAACGGTAGGATAATGAGTATTGACAATCCCCCACCCTTTAACGAACTTTAAATGGTAGTTTATCCAATTTGGTTCTAAAGCAACAATGGAATTCGCACTATCCAAAGCATTCGAAAAATCGTAGGGCTCAGTAAAATCAAGTGTTAAATCTACTCCGCCAACATCGGAGTTTGTTACTACAATTGAGTCCCCGATACCAATCGGGTCTATGCCGTAGTCAATTTCCAAACTACCGTCATTGTTCAAATCCTTGACAACTATTGGGATGTACGTTCCGGGTTTAACGTAAGGAATGGAATAATTACCGTCCTCATCAACAATTCCGCAGTAATCAAAAGTCGGTGGACCGTCTTCCCCAAGATTTTCCGCTAAGAACACAACGGAATTTTCCGCAGTACAACAATTTTCTTTTACTGAAATATTACCGCTAACCGTGTAGCCCGAAAAGCTTGCCGCAGTCGTAAATCTCGTAAGGAACGGTTTGGTCATTCGTTTGTTGTTGTAAGAATAAATCCCCCAGAGTAAAATGAAATAATCTTGATTCCGTTTCAAGTTTGTTTCAAATTCAAGCTTACGGTGATCTTCCACTATGCTAATAGAATCAGTTAGCGCATTGTCCAAATCGTTGTAGAGATTTGTAATTAAAAAATTCACATCCTTAAAACGAATATTTTCATTAAGAGAATAATTAAAATAAACGTAAATGTCATCACCGGGATAAACGGACGTTGCTCCGTTTAACGGAGAAGAGTCAACAACAATCATATTCTGAAAGTCAATTTCCAGATCCGTAATGTCCGAATCGTTAACGGTAAACGTTCTGCCGAAAGAAAGAAGATCGTTTCCTTCGTCAAAATCCAGAACTCCGTCTCCTTCAAAGTCCGTAACCCCTATAGCCAAATAGTCGCCTGCTTGAACTGCCGGGATAGAAAAGTTTCCTTCCGAATTAGGAACCGTGCAATATTTTAACTCGGGGTCTCCTCCTTCGGGGACATCCGGGTCAAGAAGGATTACGGCAATATTGTCAGATGCCGCAGGATCGGGAATTACCGTTCCGCTGACTGTCTTTCCCTGAAAAGAAACGGATGTAGTAAATCTGATTAAATAGGGCGAGGTCATCTTTGAACCGTCGCTCGCACTAATGCCGTAAAGAAGCACAAAATAATCTTTGTCCGGTTTTAACGGGACGTTAATGGTGAGCGTTTTCCTGTCCGCACTAAAAGAAATGGAATCGGGCGAGATATTCCCAACTCTTGAAAAGATGTTTGTAAGCAAATAATTTCCTTCGTGAAATCTCACTGACGTATCCACAGCCGAACTAAAAGTAATGGAAACAAATGTACCGGACGCTACCCCTACTTGCCCGTCGGTAGGAGTACTGTTCACTACCGTCATCTGTGCTTTAA
>JALWGH010000266.1 GCA_027013735.1 Melioribacteraceae bacterium | reverse complement strand
GGAATACATTGTTGTAGCTTAAGATTGTTTGATTAAGAATAGCGCAAAAAAGAATTGAATAAAAAATTAGAAAAAATACTTCTCCTTACCGTTGATTTTATTACAATCAATCTCGTAGGAATCATTTACTTTTATTTTCGTGTAAAGACCGGCTGGTTTCACCTCTTTTCACAGCCGGAAATGTTTTTGCCACTTCTCGTAATTTATTTCTATTGGTTAATAATATTTTTCTTTGTGGGAATGTACCGCACGTGGTTTGCCTCTTCCCGTTTCGATGAACTCTCGACGCTGTTTAAGGCTTCCTTTGTGGGGATTTTCATTCTTTTCTTTTTGATTTTTTACGACGACGCAACCCACGGTGCAACAACAGCTTCGCGCTATTTGATTTTTATTTACTGGGGATTGTTTCTTCTTTTTGTTAGCATTGGGAGGATTGCCGTCCGGAGCCTGCAAAGAAATTTGTTAATCAAAGGTGTGGGGCGGAAAAACGCTGTTATTGTTGGCTTTAACCCGAAGGCAAAAAACATTCACAACACTTTGGAAAAATACCGCGGACTCGGGCTCGACGTTAAAGCTTACGTAGCGGTTGAAGAAGAAAATGTAGGCAAAGAATTTAACGGGGTTAAAGTCCTCGACACTTACAAAAATGTTGTGGAAGTTGCACACAAAGTTGGCGCGGAGGAAATCATTCTTGCACTCGAAAAACACGAGGACGACGTTACGATTTACGTAATTGACAAATGCGACAAAGAAAATTTCGGATTAAAGATTGTTCCCGATTTGTACGAAATCGTTAGCGGGCAGGCGAGGACTTCGCAAATTTACGGCTTTCCGTTAATCGACATCATGCCTCAACTGATGCCCGAATGGGAAAAGAAAATCAAGCGTCTAATGGACATTGTCGTTTCGCTTTTGATTTTAATCGTAACATTCCCAATTACGTTTTTAGTCGCGATTGCAATTAAGCTGGACAGTAAAGGTCCCGTCTTTTACCGTCAGGAGAGAATGGGGCAGGGTGGAAAAATTTTCAAAGTGTTTAAGTTCCGCTCAATGATTAACGATGCGGAAAAACACACGGGGCCCACGTGGTCGGCAAAAAACGACCCGCGTGTTACACGCGTGGGTAAATTCATCAGGCGCACGAGGATTGACGAAATTCCACAGATGATTAATGTCCTCAAAGGCGAAATGAGTTTGGTTGGTCCGAGGCCCGAACGTCCTTACTTTGTGGAAAAACTTTCGAAAGAAATTCCGCTTTACACGCGCCGCCTTAAAGTCCGTCCGGGTGTTACGGGTTGGGCACAGGTAAAGCACAAATACGACGAAACTATTGAGGACGTAAAAACAAAACTCCGCTACGATTTGTTTTACATCGAGAATATGTCTCTCCGAATGGACTTAAAAATCCTCTTACGAACAATTTTCGTTGTAATGCTTGGCAAAGGGCACTACGAGTAAAAAACTATTGGACAAAGAAATAATCACAATTTTTTCATAAATTAAATAATATTAAAAAGATTTTTTATTCTCTTTAAAAAACAAGGGATAAAATTAATGGTAACAGTAGGCAAAATAGAAGAAATAAAAGAAAAAGTTGCCAAAAAGAACAGTAATTTCCAAAGGAAATTAGAAAAGAAACTTATTAATGTTTCTGAAGTTTCAAACTCATTTGGAGAAACACTCATAAGAATTGACGGAGAAATCCCTGTAAATTTGGAGATTAATAACGGAGATAGATTTCTTTTTATTAGTTACGAGCAGACGCGTTTTACCCATGGGATTCACAAATATCCCGCAAAATTTTTCCCTGAACTTCCAAGGTGGTTGATTCAAAGATACTCCAAGGAAAAAGATATTATTTTAGACCCTTTTGGGGGAAGTGCTACAACAAGTGTTGAAGCATTATTAAATAGAAGACATTCTGTGAGTGTTGATATTGATCCTTTTGCACAATTTTTAGCAAAGGTAAAAACAACAAGATTGGATAATGAAGAACTTGAAATATTTTCAAATCTTTTAGTAAAAAAAATAACTGAGTTCAAAGTTACGGATAAATTGAATAAATTCATTCCAGAATTTCCATACAGAGATAATTGGTTTAATAAAGAAATAATTTTTGAATTGGCTTACATTAAAAAGTGTATTTATGAATTTGATATTAGTGAAGATTTAAGAAACTTTTTCCTTGCCACGTTTTCTTCAATAATTAGGAATGTTTCGAATGCCGATAATAATTGTACGAGAACCGTAATAAGAAAAAAATTAAACAAGCAAATATATCCGACAATGGCGTTGACGAAATTTGTTGAGAATTTACTTTTGTACAAAACAAGAATTGAAGAATTTAATAAGTATGTCCCCGATGATATTGAAGTTGTAATAGATTCTGATTCCGATGCGCGGAATTTGAATTATTCGGATAATTATTTTGATTTTGCTTTAACTTCCCCGCCTTACGTAAATGCAGTGGATTACCCGAGAACTCATCAATTGGAAATTTACTGGCTTGAATTAGAGAAGGGTAGTTTGACTCATTTAAAAAAGAAGCACGTCGGTACTGAAAGTGTTAGCGTTAAGGATTATGGGGAGCTTCATTTAATTGGAGTTGAAGAAGCGGATAGAGTTTTAAAAAACATTTTTCAAAAAGATAAGAGGCGTGCCTACATAGCTTTTAAATTTCTTTTTGATATGGAAAAGAATATTAAGGAAGTTAATAGGGTACTAAAAAAGAATGGAAGATACGCCATTGTAATCGGCAACAACAAAATAAGGGGATTTAATTTTGAAAGTTGGAAATATTTGATTGAAATAGCAAAACGAAACGGATTTACCTTAGAGAATTATTTTGGATCGGAAATTATCAAACATTTTATTAAAATAAAAAGAGAAGAGCGGATTAATACCGATTGGATAATTATTTTAAGGAAAATTTAAAATGAATTCCGAAAGTGAATCTTTGCAGGCAAAAAGAGGCAAGCAAGCTTCAATTGATGGATTTGCTCACGAACATATAGTGGTTGGCATCCTAATGAAAAAATTTCAAAATGTTTCATTGGTCGATTTACCGTTATCTTCTTACGATATCATTATTGCAAGGAGGGAAGGCGAAGAAAATCAAGATGATATAATTCGAGTGCAAGTTAAAACTGCACGTAAGAATATTTCCTTTACAGGGGGAACGCGAGGAGGAGTTGATAGAGAATATAAGTCCGATGCTAAAAAATATGTTCAATCAACAAAGACTTCCGATGTTGTTGTCGGAGTGCATCCTAACGATTCGGGCGGATATGATTTGTATTTTGTCCCGACGATACTTGTTGAAAAATGGAATACGGGAAGTAAGTCTTTACAAAAGATTGAAGTTTTGAAAAATAATTACGATTTTATTATTAATTGTAAAAATCACGAATACATTCTCCAGAAAGCAAAAGAATTAAAACTACTGTAATAGTTCAACTTAATGTGCTTCCAGCCAGTTGTTTCCCATTCCGATGTCCGCAATCACGGGAATGTTCAACGGCAGAGCGTTTTCCATTAGCTCTTTAATTAAAGGTTTGATTTCGTCAAGTTCGTTTTTGTAAGCGTCGAAGACAAGTTCGTCGTGAACCTGCAGAACCATTTTTGTTTTGGCTTTTCTCTTTTTCAACTCGTTGTGAATCTTAATCATTGCCAACTTAATCATATCCGCTGCCGTGCCTTGAATGGGCATGTTGATTGCAACCCTTTCTTCAAATTGCCGGACGGTCTTGTTTTTGCTGTTAATGTTTTTCAAATACCTTCTTCTTCCAAGCAACGTTTCGGCGTACCCTTTCTCACGGGCTTTTCGAATTGATTCTTCCATGTAGTTCTTTACATTTTTGAATTTAGCAAAATAAGTGTCGATAATTTCCTGCGCGTGCGTTTGCGTTATTCCCAGCCGTGTCTTTAAGCCGTAAGCCCCGATGCCGTAAAGGATCCCAAAATTTACTTCCTTTGCCTTGCGCCTCATCTCGGATGTTACTTCTTCGGGAGGAACTTGAAAGACGAGCGCCGCCGTGTGGCGGTGAATGTCTTCCCCTTTGCGGAATGCTTCCATTAAATATTCATCTCCGCAAATGCTTGCCATTATTCGCAATTCTATTTGCGAATAATCGGCGCTTAACATCACGTAATTCTCATTTGTAGGAATGAATGCTTTCCTTATTTCTCTTCCCAATTCCGTTCGAATAGGGATGTTTTGGAGATTCGGGTCAAGGCTGGAAAGCCGTCCTGTCGAAGCAACCGTCTGGTTGTACGTCGTGTGAATTCTTCCCGTGTCCGGGTCAATCAGCTTCGGCAGTGCGTCCGCGTAAGTCGATTTTAATTTGGACACCTGCCGGTAATTTAGAAGTAAGTCAATAATGTCGTGCTGTCCGCGGAGGGCTTCCAGCGAGCGCGCATCGGTCGAAAATCCTGTCTTGGTTTTCTTTGTCGGTTTCAGTCCCAATTTATTGAAGAGAACTTCCTGCAATTGTTTTGTGGAGTTAATGTTAAACGTTGTCCCCGCAATGGAATAAATTTGTCGTGTGTAATCGTCGAGCAAAACCTCAAGTTGTTTGCTGAACTCTCTCAGGCTGTTTACGTCCAGTTTTACCCCGGTGCGTTCCATTTCCTCAAGCACGGGTGCAAGGGGGAATTCAATATCGTAGGCTACTTTTTCAAGTTTCTCTTCTGCGAGTTTGTCTTTAAAAACTTTGTAGAGCCGGAAGGTAATGTCGGCGTCTTCGGCTGCGTAGTCTTTAAGTCTTTCGGGCTCAACGTCGAAAATGGAATCGGGGTTTTTCTTGTCCTTTACAATCTCGGAAAATGAAATGGGGGAGTAATTTAAATACGTCCTTGCCAGTTCGTCCATTCCGTGCTTTTGATCGGGGTCGAGCACGTAACTTGCAAGCATTGTGTCGAAGTAAAAGTTTTTTGTCTCAATGCCGTTAGTCCGCAGTACGCCGATGTCGTACTTCCCGTTCTGGCAAACTTTCTTGACGTCGGGATTTTCGAAAACCGGTTTGAAAATTTCCACGAATTCGTAGATGTTGATTCTGTCGTCCAGCGTTCGTTGGAACAAGTCTTCTCTTTGCTTGAAAGGATTGACCGGCACAAAGTAAGCTTCCCCTTCTTTGAGCGCAAAGGATGCCCCTGCGATATTGGCGTGCAAATAATTTAAGTTGTCCGTTTCGGTGTCGAACACAAAAAGCTCTGCCGAATTCAACTTTTGCGCAAGCTTTTTTGCTTCATCTGTGTTCGAGATTAATTTGTAATTTACTTTTTCCTTGTCGAACTGGAGCCACTCGGGTTTTTCTTCCTTGGTCTCCGTTTTGCCTGAAAAATCGGGAAAAGCTTTCAACAGTTTTGCGCCGAGATTTTTGAATTCAAGCTCTGCGAACAATTTGTTAATTTTTTCAAAATCTGGTTGCGTGAATTTTGCGTCTTCAAAATTTATTTCGAATGGGACGTCAAGTTTAATAGTGGCGAGCTCTTTCGAAAGGAAAGCATTTTCCTTGCCTTCGATTAATTTTTTAACTACGGATTGCTTCTCAATTTTGTCCAAATTTTCGTAAATGTTTTCAATGCTTCCGAATTGTTGAATTAAAGGCAGAGCTGTTTTCGGTCCTATTCCTTTTACTCCCGGGATGTCGTCGGATTGGTCGCCTACGAGGGCAAGGTAGTCAATCATTTGTTTCGGGTCTTTGAATCCGAAATCCTTTTTGACTTTTTCCAAATCCACGACAACAATTTCGTCGGTCGATTTCCCGGGCTTAACTATTTTAATGTTTTCCGATATGAGCTGAATGTAATCTTTGTCGGGAGTAACGGCAATTGCCTCGAAACCTTTCTTTGCCGCCTTTTCCACCGCCGTGCCTACCAAGTCGTCCGCCTCGTAGCCCGGGAGAATGTAAATGGGCATATTGAAAGCCTCGACGATTTGTTTGATTCTTTCTATTTGGGGAATCATGTCATCCGGCATTTCCTGCCGCGAAGCCTTGTAGCCTTCGTAGCGTTCGTGGCGGAAAGTTTTCTCTTTGGAATCGAAAGCCACTGCAATGTAATCCGGTTTGGTGTCCTCGATTATTTTGAACAACTGGGTTAAAAATCCGTAAACAGCAGAAGTAGGTTCGCCTTTGGAAGTGCTCAGCGGTCTGTTGATGAAAGCAAAATATGCCTTGTAGGCAAGTGAAAGAGCGTCAATGATTACAAATCTTTTTTTCTTTTCCATTCTACGGTTTTCCTTAAAGACAAAAAATATTTATTTTTACTCGCGTGTTATTCCCTTTTGAAAAGGGATTTCAAATTATTAAACGGTAATCAAAAATAAAAAGAAATTAAGAAAAATGAAGAGTAAAATTTTTACCACGGTTTTGTTTTTTGTTTTGTTCATTGCTTGCTCGGCTTTTGAGCCGGGGGGCAAAACAATTTACGTTGCCAATTGGAATGTGCAGAATTTATTTGACACAAAGGATGACCCCGGCAAAGTGGACGAAGAGTTTACCCCCGAAGGTAAATTACACTGGACGGAGCAACGGTTGGAAACTAAATTAAAACATCTTGCAAAAGTTGTTTCCGGTATGAACAAGGGCGAAGGCCCCGATTTGCTTGGCACGGAAGAAGTTGAGCACAAAGCCTTGCTCGAAAGAATGCTTAATTACGTTGTTGTTCCTAAGCATTACAAAATAGCTTACGCGGAATCCCCCGACTTCCGTGGAATAGACAACGGACTGATTTACAATTCGGATTTGTTTTCACTCGACACGGTCGAAACATTTGAGATTCATTTGCCTTCGGGACACCCTACGCGGTACATTCTTTACGTAAAATTAAAAACAGACGACGATTTAACACTGCACGTGTTTGTAAATCATTGGCCCTCACGCCGCGGAGGCTTGGAGCAATCTCGCCCCAACCGCATTGCCGCTGCGAAAACATTAAAGAATGCTCTGGCAAAAGTTTACGCACAGGAGAAAAATCCTTTCGTGATTATTCTCGGTGATTTTAACGACGAGCCCACAAATTATTCGGTTCACAATGTTTTGGGTGCTGAATATTACCTTTGTTCACAGAAGCCCGAAAATGCAAAACTGTTTAACCTTTCTTACGTCGTAAAAAAGGAAGGAAAGGGGAGCTACAAATACCGTGACCAGTGGAATTTGCTTGACCAGATTATTGTTTCCAAAGCGGTTATTCTTAAAAACAATTTTAATTACGTTTGTAATTCGTTTCACTTGGTTAAGCCTGTTTATGTTATTCAGAAATACGGCAGGTACAAGGGAGCAATTTTGCCGACTTTCGGCGGACGCAAATATTTGGCGGGCTACAGCGACCATTACCCCGTGGCTGCGGAATTTGAATTGGAGAATTAGAATGTCAAAAACGTTAATAATATTCGGGGCTTCAGGCTCTTTGGGGAAAGCCGTAACTGGTGTAATGTTAAAGAAAAATTTCGGGAAAATATTTCTGCCGGACAGACATCCTGAACGTTTGGAGTTTGCGGGAGAAAGGATTGTAAAAATTAAAGCCGGGGATTTGACATCGGAAGAAAGTGTTGAAAAGATTTTTGTTCAAATACCGGATAATCCCGAAAATGAACTATTCCTTTTTTCAACTGTTGGCGGGTATTTCGGCGGGAAAGAAATTTCCGAAACTCCGTTTGAAGAATGGCAAAAAATGCAAACGCTTAATCTTAATATTGCATTTTTGTTAGGAAAATATTTTGCTAAGAAAGTTAAAAATTTCAAAAGCGGTTCGGTTTTGTTTACGTCGGCAATTACTTCCTTTTTGCCCGAAGCGGGGAAAGGAGCTTACGGCGTTTCCAAAGCGGGGTTAAACTATTTGGTGGAAACGTTAGCTAAAGAAGGAAGAAAATCGAACTTTACTGCAAACGCAATTGCACCCTTTGCGCTCGACACCGAGGATAACAGACAGT
>JALWGH010000265.1 GCA_027013735.1 Melioribacteraceae bacterium | reverse complement strand
GAGGGTAACGGAGCGAAGTAATCTGTCTGCTTAAAAAGCATAAGCCGAATATTCAATAGATTGCTTCAGTCGCTACGCTCCTTCGCAATGACCAATAAAATACTGTCATTGCGAGCGAAACGAAGTGAAGCGAAGCAATCTGTCGGTTAGGAAAACAAAAGCCGAATATTTAACAGATTGCTTCACCGCTCCTAACGTCGCGATTCGCAATGACGTTGGTTTTTTGCCACACGTATAGAATAGAGGGGTAACATAAAACCTTAGCGTATATTGCTTGAAATCTACGAGGTGACACAATTAAAAATAACGCTCCGCCTGACCCGCCACCGGCGGGTCCAGCGGCGGAGGCAGAATGCGGGCATGCCTCTCCAAAAGGGAGGACAAATGACAAAAGAAACAAAAGGTTAGGTTAGAAAATCATCAAAAAATCTTTGTCGCCAAATTTAAACTTGTACCTTTTTTTGCTCTCAAAATTTTTCTTTTGATTTTAATTCCGTGCCACTTTTAACGATAGAAATCATTAAATTACTTTGCTTTATCAAAATTTTTTTTAAGACGAGGTAGAATTGCCGAAAAAAGTTTTTGTAATGGGCTCAACCGGCTCAATAGGAGTTAATACGCTCAACGTAATACGCGAGTTGAGGGATGAGTTCGTCCTCGTCGGATTAAGTGCAAATAAAAATATTGAATTGCTTGAAAAGCAAATAAAAGAATTTAATGTCCCCGTTGCTGTTGTCGCGGATTATTTTAACGCGGAGAAATTAAAAGAAAAATTAAAGAATAAAGCAGACTGCGAAATTCTTTCAGGGGCAGAAGGCTTGCTAACTGCTGCGCGTGAAAGCGATTACGATATTCTTGTAACGGCAGTTGTGGGATTTGCCGGACTTGCTTCTACGCTCGAAGCAATCAAAAGGCAAAAAAGAATTGCTCTTGCAAACAAGGAAACACTTGTTGTCGCCGGTTCCATTGTAAATGAACTGGCGGAAAAATACGGCTCGGAAATTATTCCCGTCGATTCCGAGCACAGCGCAATTTTTCAAAGTTTGGTGGGAGAAGAAAAGGAAGAAATCGAGAAAATTCTGCTTACGGCTTCCGGCGGACCTTTCCGCACGTGGAACGCGGAAGATTTACAAAGCGCAACAGTGGAACAAGCCCTTGCACATCCGAATTGGGACATGGGCAGTAAAATAACAATCGATTCCGCTACAATGATGAACAAGGGACTGGAAGTAATCGAGGCGCATTGGCTTTTCGGATTGCCGAGTGAAAAAATCGAGGTGCTTGTCCACCCGCAATCTATTATTCACTCGATGGTAGAATTCAAGGACGGTTCAATAAAAGCGCAATTAAGTTTGCCCGACATGAAGTTGCCCATTCAATATGCTTTAACTTACCCTCGCAGACTAAAGAGCGATTTTGTGCAAACGCGCTTTCCGAAAATAAAAGAGCTTACATTCTTCGAGCCGGATTTTCAAAAATTCGAATGCCTTAAACTTGCTTACGATGCAATAGAATCGGGCGGAACGGCTCCGTGCATCTTGAACGCTGCGAATGAAATTGCCGTTCAAAAATTCTTGGAAGGAAAAATAAAATTAACCGACATTCCTAAAATCATTTCCAAGGCTTTGGACGATATTGAAATTTCGCAAGATTTGAATTTGGAAGAAATTTTTGACTGCGACAAAAGGACAAGGAATTTTGTTGCAACGCTTTTTAATTAGGAGACTTTTTCAATGGACTATATTATTTATTTCATTATTACAATTGGTGTTTTGGTCTTTATTCACGAGTTCGGGCATTTTGCCGCTGCCAAGCTAAGCGGAATGCAGGTCGATGTTTTCTCAATTGGCTTCGGCAAAAGGCTGTTCGGGTGGAATAAAATCACCGGCTTTACAATTGGCAACCTTCCGAAAGATGTTGACCTTAAAGGGGAAACGGATTACAGGGTTGCTCTCTTGCCACTGGGCGGATACGTAAAAATTGCCGGAATGATTGACGAAAGTTTTGACACCGATTTTATTGACAAAGAGCCCCAGCCCAATGAATTCAGGGCGAAACCCACGTACAAAAAACTTTTCGTAATAACCGCCGGCGTTTTAATGAACTTGCTTCTTACGATTGTAATTTTTTGGGGAGCTAATTATTTCCAAGGCAAGCAGGTCATTCTAACCACCACAATAGGCAAGGTCGATTCGACAAGCACGGCATTTGTAACGGGCTTTCGCACAGGCGACAAGATTGAATTTATTAATGGCAAAAAAGTAGAGAACTGGGAAGACATTAATAAAGAACTTTTTGTCGAAAGTGTGGGTAAAGGCGCCATTGTAAAAGTTTTAAGAAACGGTCAAGAAGTTGCAATAAATTTACCGCCAACGGTGCTTTCCGGCAAAAAGGAAAAACTGTTTCTTCCTTACAGTCACACCGTTCCCTACATTAGCGACGTGTTGAAAAACTCCCCGGCTAAGGATGCGGGCATTCAAGCGGGAGATGTAATCTTAAAAATCGAGAACAAGCCCGTCAACTTTGCATCGGACGTTGTGAAAATCATTTCGTCCAATAAAGACAAGGATATTTCAATTACGCTTTTGCGCGGCAAGGACACGATTGTTACCCAAGCCAACACGGGCATGGTAGGGAAAATCGGGATTGCAATAGCAGACGCTTACAACGGTCCCGTTAAATACATCAAGTACGGATTTTTCGAATCCCTCGGCAAAAGCTTTGTGGATATTTACCGTTACACTGTTCTTACTTTTGTGATGTTCAAAGACGTAATAACGGGCAAAGTGGCTTTCGGACAGGTTTTTGGCGGACCAATTAAAATTGCGCAGTTTGCGGTTAAGTCTGCAAATTCCGGTTGGTCGTCGTTCTTGTTTTTCCTTGCAATGCTTAGCCTTAGTTTGGCAATAATAAACATTATTCCGTTTCCCGGACTTGACGGCGGGCATTTTGTTATTATTGCAATAGAAGGAATACTCAGAAGAGAATTGCCTGTTAAGGTTAAAATAGCTATTCAAAACACCGGCTTTGTTTTGCTTTTACTCTTAATGGCTTTCATTCTTTACAGCGATATTATTAATTTTTAGGAAACCCTTGGCAAAGTAATAATTCCAATAAATTTTCAGGTGTTAAAATGAAAACATTTTCCAAATTATTTTTAATCTTTGTTCTCTTTGTTCAAGTAAGCGCACAGCAAACAAACTGGGACGCTTATTATTCTTCCGCCCAACCTTACAACGGAACGGATTTACAAAATGCGCTTTACAAGATAATCAAAGGGCAAAAAAAGCTCCCGTATTCTTCCTCTTCTTCGATGGACGTGTGGGACGCACTCAAAAAAACGGATCAGGATACAACGGATGCTTCCAATGTTATTCTTTTCTACACAGGTTGGAAAAGGAACGCCGCGGCGGAATACAACGGCGGAAGCGGCTGGAACCGTGAACACGTTTGGCCGAAATCCCACGGTTTCCCAAGCAAATCGGACACCGCTTACACAGACATTCACCATTTGCGTCCGGCGGATGTTTCGGTTAACTCTGCAAGAGGTAGTAAAGATTTTGACAATGGCGGTGAAGAATACATTGACCCCGACGGCGATACCGGATGCAAAACCGACGCCGATTCTTGGGAACCGCGCGACGCGGTTAAAGGTGACGTTGCAAGAATCGTCTTTTACATGGCAACGCGTTACCAAGGCTTTGGCGGCTACGATTTACAATTGGTTGACTACTCCGGCACGAGCGGAAGCATGCTCGGGAAGCTTTCCACATTGTTGAAATGGAACCGCCTCGATCCGCCGGACGATTACGAAAGACACAGAAACGAAGTGATTTATTCAATTCAAAATAACAGAAATCCTTTTATTGACCATCCCGAATTTGCAGACAGGATTTATCTCTCCGACGGGTTTATTATTGAAAAAGTCGAAGAAGATGCTTCTGCTTTGGACGCCGTAATTGTTTACTTCAACGACAAGCCCGATTCGCTGACAGCGATTGATGTCAACAATTATTTTGTGAACAAGGGCGTTGGCAACCCCGTGCAGGCAATTCCTTACTTTAACGATAATGAGAAATGCGTAAAACTTGTTTTTAATTTTCCCGCAAATGTGCCGAAAGATGTTTACCTGAACATTTCAATTTCAAATTTAACAGCTCACGGTAAAAAGATTGCCGACGGGTCGATTGCATCTTTTTACCACTTTGCTTTTGCAGATGTTGAGCTTAATGTGTTTAACGCACGGCTTAGTAACAATGAGGTAAAATTGTTTTGGTCGTTAAAAGAAAACGGAGAAACAACCGGTTACGAAATTGAGCGGAGGCAGGAAAACTCTCCCGATTGGGTAAATGCAGGATTTGTTAAAGCAAGGAACAACGGCACGGCTCCGGCAAGCTACACGTTTTCGGATTTTCCTCAATTACAGAACGGGATTTACTTTTACAGGTTAAAAGCCGTTTACAAAAACGGTGCTTATGATTATTCAAAAACCGTTTCGGTTAACACAGGCTTGCCTTCCACAATTACGCTTTACCAAAATTACCCGAATCCTTTTCCAGCCGTTGGCGGAACAAGTGCTCCGGCAACCACAATTAAATATTCAATCCCTGCTGTAGGGACAGCTCACGAGCTGTCCCTACAAACACAGTTAATTGTTTACGATATTCTTGGTAGAAAAGTTGCCACCCTCGTAAACAAAGCACAAAACCCCGGGAATTATTCCGTGCAATTTAACGCCGAGAATCTTCCGGCTGGTATTTATTTTTACCGGTTGACTTACGGTAATTATTCTGTTGTTCGAAAAATGATTTTGGTAAAATAAACAGACGCCACGGTAAAGGTTTTTCTTAACTTAGGGGAAGGAGACAAATTGGACTAAGTCTAAATTCGGTAGAAGAAAAATACACACTTAAATTATTTCAAAAACCGTTACCTTTTTTCTTCAGAACTCTCCCCCTATTCAAACCAAGTTGAAAATTTTGGAATAGCAGAGTCCCCCTCTCTTTGAAAGAGAGGGGGATTTAGGGGGTGAGTTGTTAATAAAATTGCTCTAAAATCAACCTTAATGTATTTCTCCCTGATTTTTTAGCCTTTGGAAAATAAAATATTTTTGTTCTGAAATTAACTCCTAATATTTACAGCCCAATTATTTCCCTTCCTTCTTTGACCGCGACAAGTAAATTTTTCTCGTGTCTGTCTTTTTCAATTTGTCGTAAGAACGCATTCCTGCAATACCGAGCATCCCCGTAATCAAGGTGTAAAGCATTGTGTAGTCCAGCGGTTCGGGCGGATTTTTAATCCCGGGAATCCACAACAAACGCGGGTAAAGAACAAATTGGTAAAAGAGTGCAATTGCACCGACCCACCCTATTGCAGGTCTCCAGCCTGCAACAAACAAACTGCCGCTGCGGGCTTCCTCCTTGTTTACCTCCGCCTGTGCAATATTTTGACGCGCAATAAGCTCGGCTTCTTTGTAGTCGTATTCGCGTTCGGCTTTGTAGCGTTCCAGCTCTTTTTCGAGCCGCTCCTCGTCGGACGTAAAGAGATTGTCAACAACGTCGCCGACGGCTTTAACCAAATTTCCTCCTCCAAGCAGTGTGTCCCAAATACTCATGCCGCCTCCCCTAATGCTCTGTTAATCCAGCCCAAAAGGAATTTCCGTAAAGATTTGTTCTTATTACAAAGGTGGGCGTAACGTGCAATTTTGGCAAGTGTAAACTCCGTCAGGAATTTTTCTTCGTCCGCTTGGTTCAATGCTTTTAGTGTTTCCTTGCCGATTATTCCGTCCACAGGTTGAACGCCGAGCGTTAGTTGAGCAAGACGAGAAGCGGTCCTGACGCCCATATTTACTGCCGTGTCGAAGATGTTTTCGGCGACGGCTTGCAGGGAAATTTCATCTCCGCGAATTCTGTCCCAGTAATCACGTTTGTAAATTTCTTTGGCTTCCTCTTCCGTAAGATTGGCAACGTCGATATTCGGGTAAGCCCTTTTCGAGATGCCGTATTTGGTTAATCCGCCCGGGTCTTTGGGGTCGTTTACAATCCTTGCACCCCCTTCGCGGATTAATGTTTTGGCAACAGCCTTTTCGAAATCCGCCATTTTTGCCTCCGTTTTTTATTTCTTAATGTAAGTTCCTATTAATTTCGCTTCGCCAATAATTTTACCCTCCATTGCTTTGAGCAATTCGGCTTTTGTCGATTTGTTTAAGTCGGGTAAAGTGGAATTCAGAGCGTAAAGTTTGAAAAAATATCTGTGCCTTCCGATTGGCGGACATGGACCGCCGTAGCCGGTTTTGTGCCAGTCGTTTAATCCTTGCAACGTTCCTTCCGGCAAAGAGTCGCGAACGTTTTCCGCCAAACCCTGAACGCTTGCAGGAATGTTGTACAAAACCCAATGCACCCACGTCATTCTTGGGGCTGCGGGGTCGGGCGCGTCGGGGTCGTCAACAATTAAGGCAAAACTTTTTGTCCCCTCGGGCGCTCCGCTCCACTTAAGAGCGGGGGAAATGTCCTCTCCCTGACAGGTGTACTTCTTGGGAATTTCGCCGCCGTATTCAAATGCAGGAGAAAAGATTTTAAATTCTTCATTCATTTGGTTACCTCCTTTTTGAGGGAAAATTATTGCAGGAAATAATAACAACAGCAGAAGTGTTTTTGTCATCACCGCCTCCGATGATTTTAAGAAATTGCCCTTGTGGAATAAAACCGATGTTTAAAAATAACGAAAAAATTTTTTTATTGTTGTTAAATCTTAATTTTGATTAGTGCGGGATTAAAATTGGAAATAAAATAAGAAAGAGGAAACGAGAAATAAGAAATGGTTAAACGCAAGACGCTAGAAGCAAGACGTTAGACGTCCGTCTTCGCCCTCGCTTTACTCGGGCTATGCTGCGACAAGTCCGCCTTCGTCTGCGCTTCGCTTGCTTGTCCCGTATTTGCGGGAACTACGGCGCGACAGGTCCGTCTCCGCCCTCGCTATGCTCGGGCTACGGCGCGACAAGTCCGCCTTCGTCTGCGCTTCGCTTGACTTCGGCGCGACAAGCAAGACGCTCTACTCAGTGAACAGATAACAGAGAACAGTGAACAGAGACTTGAGACTCGTTACGTGAGACTTAAGACTTTTACAAAAACAAATTAATATTTTTTGACTATTTCTCTGTACCTTAAAGAATCTTGGAAGTCATACCTTCCGGGATAATCGCAATAAAATAAATATTGATTTTCGGACAATCCGTTTATCTCAAGGTGGATTTTGTATTTGCATTTACAGTAACATAAATTCCTTGCCGTGTCGGTTACACTTACAAAGATTGTGTCCGATTTTACTTTAACGTCCGAAACAAATCTCTGGGAATCGGGGCAACAATTACCCGAGACACAAAAGTCTATTTTTAATGTGTCCCTGAAAGTGTAATCGAAACAAGAATCGTTAGACAAAACTTTTGCCAGAGAAGAATCGGAAAAACATCCGGGAACTTGTTGTGCAGAAAACTCCAATTGTTTTTCTTGTACTTTGGTTGGATTACTATTTGAGCAAGAAACAACAAAACTTACCACCAAAAGAAAAAGTAGAAACCCTTTGAAATTAGCGTGCGCTTTCATTTTTGACCTCTGTTATTTAATTGATTTTTTAATCCCTGCCCACGTTATTTATTTTTCCTCACGTTTTAAAAACTGTTTAGCCTCTGAATATTTTGTCCGTTGTTTTCCTTTTTTAAAGATATGAATATCAGATTAAATTGTCAAGCTCATACCGCAGATTGCAAGCAATCTACGTTACGGTTTGTCAAACCCTGGTACAGGTTTAAAATCGGTGGCAAAAGTTTAAGGCGAGAAAATACAATAATAAATTAAATAATAAAGGAAATTAAAAGAACTACTGTGAGATTTAATTAAGAAAAGCAATGGAATTACAACCCCAAAAGTCATTAGATGCTTAAAAATCTAATGACTTTTGGGATGGTTAGACAAAGCCAAAAAATGG
>JALWGH010000264.1 GCA_027013735.1 Melioribacteraceae bacterium | reverse complement strand
GGCTGCGTAGATGAACGTTTCTAATGTTAACCTTTCCATTTTCATTCTTTGTTTGTTTTACATTTATTTTCGTATTTCGGTTGAAATTTTAAAGATTGGGCAAAGAAAAAATGTGAAAGAATTTGTGAAATTGTTGAGTGCTAAATAAAAAAATTTGAGAATTTTTTTCAATAAGAATATCCCTAAATTTGCTAAAACATTTTTTTATTCTTTTCTCAGGTTGAGCAATGAAAATTAAAAACAGAGTAACCGATTTATTTAAAATTCAATACCCTATCATTCAAGGCGGAATGGTTTGGGCTTCCGGCTGGAAGCTGGCAAGCGCAGTTTCGGAAGAAGGCGGATTGGGACTAATTGGCGCGGGCTCGATGAAGCCACAACTTTTGCGCGAGCACATTCGCAAGTGCAAGAACGCTACCAACAAACCCTTTGGCGTTAACCTGCCTTTGGTAAGGGAAGACATTGAAGAATTAATAAACGTAATCATTGACGAAGGAATTAAAATTGTTTTTACTTCCGCTGGGCATCCGGCAAAACACATTGAAAAATTTAAATCGGCTGGAATAATAGTAGCTCACGTCGTTTCTTCGGTTAAGCAAGCGAACAAAGCCGGGCAAGCAGGCTGCGATGCAATTGTAGGCGAAGGAGTGGAAGCGGGCGGACACAATGGCAAAGATGAAATTACAACCGTTGCGCTTATTCCCCAGCTTGTTGACGCTGTAAATATTCCCGTAATTGCAGCCGGTGGAATAGCCGACGGGAGAGGTGTTCTTGCTGCGCTGGTGCTCGGTGCGGAAGGAGTACAAATGGGGACTCGCTTTGCTGCTACAAAAGAATCTTCTGCTCACGAAGTTTACAAGCAAAAAATTGCCGAAGCGGGCGACAACGACACGGTGCTTATTTTAAGAAAAGCTCTGCTTGCACGAGTAATTAAAAATCCCTTTGCAATAGAAGCAATTAAAGCTGAAGAAGAAGGGAAATCACGCGAGGAAATTTTGGAACTTTTGAACACCAAAAGGGAAAAACTTGGAATATTCGAGGGAGATGATGTTAACGGAATGCTGGAAGCAGGTCAAAGCGCAGGTTTAATTAAAGAAATATTAACGGTTAAAGATGTGTTTGCAAAAATAATTTCCGAATACGACAAAGCAGTGGAGAATATTTGCAAAAAGTAATTCATCGGCGATTAGAAAGGTAAAGTAAGACTTGACGTTCTTTTGTAAAACCGTACTAATGTAAAATCTGGGAGAAAATAAGAAAGAAGAAACGAGAAAGAAGAAATTATTATCGCTAGACGCCCGTCTTCGCCCTCGCTTTGCTCGGGCTACGCCGTGACAAGCAAGAAGCGAGACGTTAGACTTCCCCCTTCGTCTGCGCTACGCTTGACTACGGCGCGACAAGTAAGACGCCTTATTCAGAGAATAGATAACAGAGAACAGGGAAAATTGAGATTAGGAGTTTTTAACGAAGTGGTTTGTCATTTGTCCCGCCGCTATGCTGGCGGGACGTCATTCATTGCGGTAGAAAAGTTTGGAGTACCAACCAATACAATGTTTTTCAATACCATTTCAATAAATCAAAAAGGTTCAGGATTTTAGTCCCAGCGGGACGACATCTTTGTAAAATACAAAATGAAAATCTAAAAATGAGCTCCAGCGGAGCGACACTAAACTTGCTAAAACGAGACTTTTGCATAATTGGATTAATGCTTTATTGGATAAAAGGGTTAGTTAGGGGAAAGTGAAAAATTCAGTGAACAGATAATAGTAAACAGAGAAAAATGATTGTCCCATTTGTTTGTTATTTATTGTCCAAAATAAAAATCTCGTTGAAAAAAAGACACTGCCGAAGGCAGCAAATTGCCAAAGTAGATTTAAGGAAACTCGTTAATGACGCTCCGCTGAGAGCAGAGCAAATGACAAAAACAACAAAAAATCAGGTGGAAAAATCATCAAAAATCTTTTACTACAAAATTTAAACTTGCACCCTAATTTAACTTATTGGGATGTCCGGTAAAAATTATTCGTTAAATTTCTGTTTCTTTCTAAAAATTTTCTTATTTTAAAATTCAAATATTAGGACTTCGGGTTTTTCCGAATTAAAGATTGACTTTTATTCAAATACTTTGCACCTATTATTCCGTGTTCTTTTTCAATACTCACAGAGGCAACACCTACGACATTAAACCGGCTCAATTAAAGTCCTCACTGAAATAGCCGATAATAAGAGGAAAAAATAATTTGTAAATAAAACGGAAAATGAAGACAATGAAGAGTCTAAAAAATTTTTCCCTGTTTTTACTTCTAATTCTCTTGCCCATTGCTACACAAGGACAAACGTTTTTATTAAATCCCGCCAAAGGATACGACGCAAACAACAATCTCAAATTAAAAATCTTCTTTTCCCCTTCGGACAGCATTGTCTTAAGCTGGTCGAAAAATCTTTCCAACTCAGCAAAATTGAAAGTCGGAAGGGAATCGGGAAATTATTTAACGGGTTCAATTTCCGTTTCGGGCTCTCGGACATCTTTCATTCCCGGGAACGCTCCGTTAAACCTTTCAACCGGAAGATACTACGCAATA
>JALWGH010000263.1 GCA_027013735.1 Melioribacteraceae bacterium | reverse complement strand
TCTTTGCAGAGAAGCAATTTCTTTTAACGAGTAGCCTTTTTTTACGAGCGAATTAATTTCCGAAAGATTGGAAGGAATCCCGTCCGATTCTTCCTCCGATTCTTTGCTTTTCTTGAACTCCTTAATCGCCTCGACAAATTCTTCTCCCGCTTTGTTTACAATGCGCTCGTTAACGCCTTTGATTGTCAAAAGTTGAATTACCGATTCCGGCTCAGCCTCGGCAATTTTGCGGAGAACGTCGTCCCGGCAAATTAACTGCGGGGTTTGGTAAAAACGTTTGGCAGCTTTTTCGCGTACTTCCCTTAAAATGTTGAACAGCTCCAAAGTCCTTTCGTATTTTGCTTCGTTTTCCTTTTGTTCGATTTCCTCTTCGCTTGTTTCGGAAAGTTTGCTTTTGCCTTCTTTCGTTAACGTTAAAATGTTCTCGGAATTGTTTACCCAGCCCTTTGAGATTAAAAGTTCAAGTGCGTTGTTTATTTCGTCGGTTGAGTAATGTTTGCAAACTCCGAAAACCGAATATTGTCCCTCAAATTCTTTTGCTGATTTTCCTCTTAAAATTTTACTCAATTGTTTTTGATTCAAGCCCGTAACGCTTTCCTTGAGCGCACGCAGGATTATTTCCGTCAGGTAAGCCGAGCCGTCGTAAGAGTCTTTTTTACGCAAACAGTTGTCGCACCTGCCGCAGGAATAGTTCTCAACGTTTTCGCCGAAGTAATTCAGGACGTAACGGAAACGGCAGGCGTCTGTGAAAACGTAATCAATCATTGAGTTTAATTTTCGGAATGAGTGCTCGTAGGCTTTTTCTGCTTTTTCGAAGTTGAGTTTCAAATAATCAGGGTGAACCCTGCTGGTTTTGAATCTGATTAAATGCGCAGCCGTAGGCAGTGAAAATTCGATTACTCCTTTTTCGTTAAGAATTTCGCAGCGTTCCAGAAATTGGTCTTCCGAAATGCCCAGTGTATTGCTGAAAAAAGCGGGATTAACGGAAACTTCCGACTGAAATATTTTGCCCGAGTAAACTTTGATCAGTTGCAGTAAAATATCTTTGTCAACTCCGAGCGTAAGTTTCCGCACGTAGTTTTTCATTTCGTCGGGGGAAAGGAGCAAGCGTATTCGTGCCGAAAGCTCACGGTTGGGGTAAACTTCAAGAAAACCCGATTCGGTTAAAATGTTCAGCGATGCGTTTAGCTCACTCGCCTTAATTCCGTTGATGTTAAAGAATTGTTTCAAGTCGTTGCCGAGCGGAATATCCTTTTCGTAAATTTCCCCCGTGGCAACGCGGGCAAAACTGTTTAACAGATTGTAAACTCTTTCCACGGTTTCCCGTGAGGGCTTTGCCGACTCGATGAAATATTTGTGAATTTCAACATCGTGTTCGCTGAACAAAAGAAATGCGCTTGCAGGCTCGCCGTCCCTTCCCGCGCGTCCTATTTCCTGGTAGTAGTTTTCAATCGAGCCGGGCATGTTGTAATGAACTACGAGCCGGATATCCGCTTTGTCTATTCCCATTCCGAAAGCGTTTGTTGCGCAAATTACCGGAGTGCGCCCGCTCAGGAAGTCGTCCTGAATCATCCTGCGTAATTCCGCCGAAAGCCCCGCATGGTAGTAAGAACTTTTTATTCCGTTTGCTTTCAGGAACTTGTCGATTGACTCCGCATTCCTGCGCGTGGAAACGTAAACAATTGCCGGCGTGCCGTGTTGATTGAGCAATTGCAATACGGTTTCCTTTTTATGTTTTGTCCTTACGCAGTTCAGACTCAGGTTCTTCCTTTCGAAACCGCTGATGAAAATTTCAGCGTCTTTCAAATTCAGTTGCTCGATGATGTCTTCCCGCACTTCGGGCGTTGCCGTGGCGGTAAAAGCCGAGATGCTGTTCAGCTCGAGAATTTCTGCAATGTCTTTAATCCTCCTGTAGCTCGGGCGGAAGTCCATCCCCCATTCGCTGATGCAGTGTGCCTCGTCAACAAAAATCCTTTGCGGACTTAATCTTTTAAGTTGTTCAATGAAATTGACGTTGTTTAACTTTTCAGGGGAAACGTAAAGGAGTTTGATTTTATTTTCGCCTAATTCGTACAGAACTTTTTGCTCTTCCCGGTAGTCTAAAGTGCTGTTCAGGTAAGCTGCAATTTTGTTCTTTTTGTTTAATGAATCGACCTGGTCTTTCATCAATGCGATTAAGGGCGAAATTACGATTGAAAGTCCTTCGCTGATTATTGCCGGTATTTGGTAGCAAAGGGATTTGCCCGCTCCGGTCGGCAAAACGGCAAGAACATTTTTGCCGGAAAGAATTGCGGAAATGATTTCTTCCTGTGCCGGTCTGAAAGAAGTGTAACCGAAATATTTTTCTAATGCTTCTAATGGAGTCAAAATTTCGTATTTTCGCTTGTTAAATAATTTGTTTTTCAATCGGTGAAAATGACCTCGTAAAATTAAACAATTTTGGAGAAAGGTTTTTCTTCCTGTAAATATTTGGTAAACGAAATTCGGAAAATGACTATCACGGAAAGAAACAAAATATCGGACACAATTGACGGGACAAGATATTTGAAGTCCGGTTACATTAGCTTGTGTGTAGTAGGGAAG
>JALWGH010000262.1 GCA_027013735.1 Melioribacteraceae bacterium | reverse complement strand
ACATTACCGGAATCCGTGGGGAAATAAAGCCGTTGAAAACCTTGTAAATTAAGTCTCAGTGTTGAATCCCCGAGCGCACTTGTAATCGTCATTTCAACAATTTCGGAGGTGGAATCTTTATCCTTTGCATAGTACAAATTATGGTCAAATAAAACATTTTCCGGCGGATGCGAAGCCGAATATCTAATTGAAGTCACATAAGGATGTTTTGTTCGCGCGGCAAAAATATTGTTCCTGAAAATCAAGTTATTACTTGTGCCATCAGATGTCGAAATTACGCTGCACTCGGAAACCCAAATGCTTTTCCAACCGTTATTAAAAGAAGTGTTGTTAATAAAATAACCGTTATTGGATTTGAACACTCCAAAGCCGAAGCCCCGATTGTTGTAAGCCACATTATTAATAAAATACGCTCCTCCTTGTGGGTTTGCCGTGTCAAGCAAAAATCCCGAGCCGTCGGTTCCGCAGTGCGCAGTGTCGTCACCGTCGTAATTATCATGAGAGATGTTCCTGATAAAATAAATGTCCGAGCCCGTTGCGCCGTAAGCCGTTATTCCTTGTGAAAAGCCTGTCCACTTGCAATTTTCGTAAGCTTCGTTTCCTTCAACGCGCACGTGATTGCAAAAATTAATGCCGATTCCCGCTCTTCCGTTACCGAAAGATTTGTTATTCAAGATTCTCACGTGATTTTTTTGAACTTCAATTCCTGCCAGGCCATAGTTAGTAACACTAAATCCTTCGACAATTAAGTATTTGTCGTGAGGTTCGCCGTTGGCTAAAATCCAAACGCCGCTTTTCAAAGTAACTTTCCACTCATGATTTTGAGGGGAATCGTTATTCGAAAGCCAAACAAAGAGGTAGCCTGAATTGTCAACAAAGCTGCGCCCCTCGGCAAATTCTAAGGGGTCGCAAGGATAAGGGTAAGGGTAGGGCATTCTTTTGCCGTCTTTCCACGCTTCGTAAAAAGCCGAGGTCTTTAGTTCAATTTTCCAAACGTTTCCGCCGTAAGAATCGTCTCGTTCCCATGCTGCATTGTTGGCAAGAGCATCACTCAAATTTACCATTCCGTCCAAAACGGCGGCGTATTGTGGTTCGGATCTGTACACAATCCACTTTCCTTGTTCACCGCAAGCGCCGGGAGCAATCCAATCGTGGTAAACTCCGCCCATTACAATGACCGTGTCCCCTGCGGCAACTTTAATGTTTGCCCTGTGAATGGTAGCCCAAGGGTAGTCAAAAGATCCGGGGTTAGTATCGCTTGCGTTCGGACTGCTGTTGTTTACGTAATAGGTTTCTGCAGACGTTTCAACAAGGAAGGAAAAAAATAGAGAGAAAATGACCAAAAAAGTTAATCCGGAAAGGAGGGACCTCGAAGAAATAAAATTTTTCATTTTCTTACTCCCAAATATTTTTTAATTTCAAACTATTTGGGAATTGAGAAAAGGAATAATATGAGACGGAAAAAGTTTCTCAAATAGTTTTCAAAACTTTTGACAATATTTCCGTATGTAAGGTTTAAAATTGTTTAACTGCAACGGTTTGCAAAAATAAAAAATAAAGAAAGTTGATATTTGTTACATATCCGCAATACTTTTAATTTTACTGATTTTTTCAAGTGAAAGTCCTTCAAGGTCTTCAAGTTTTAGGTAACCGTCTTTAAGGAGTCTTCCGAAAACAAACAATAATTGCGAGTATCTGTAATCGTACTTATTGTCTATTTCTCTTCTTTTGTTGTAAAGAAAATCCTCCAATTGCCAAAGTTCCGCATCCTCTTTTAAGCCGGACGCTTTTTGCTTAACTATGTTTTTCAAATCTTCCATTTCTCTCCGGTATGCCAAATCAAAAGCTTTGCGGGCTATTTTCTTTTCTCCTCCGGACCATTTAATGTCTTTAATCACAATGCTTGTCTCCTGAAATATTTTTTGTAAACAAAGAAGAAAAATAACTATTAAGAAATAATAAAATTAATTTAGTAAAATTATTTGAAACTTGTTTTTTAAATTTCAAACTTACAATAATTTCTCATTTACTTATTTTAAGATTTCGTGTATCTGTTCGCTCTGCACGTGTTTATTGTGATTTTCGTGGTTGTGTTCTCCGCCGTGAGCATTATGCTCGTGGTGGGACGTATGTTCCTTGTGGTTGTGTTGAGGGTGGTCATGAATTTCATGATTATCCTCTTGGTGCCGGTGCACATGGTTTTTGTGCTCTTCAGCCGATTTATGTTCTTTGTGTTCTTTCATTTTTCTTTCCGTTTATTTTAATAAAGATATCTTTGTAGCACAGTTTGCTGAGCGTAGCGAGCAAAATGTGTAAATTATTTAAAAAATTTTATTTTTAACTCTTTTCGCATATTGCAATCCCGCAAACTGCGGGACAAGTCAATCTGCGTTACGAAAGACTACTTTTGCAGATTGTGCCCAGCAAAATATTAGAAAGAACAAGTTTTCAAAACCATCCGGTTTTAAAGATTCTTTTTAATTTCTTCGTATTCTTCTTTTGATATTTCTCCTTTGGCGTATCTTTTTTTTAGAATTTCCAAAGGCGTTTCTTCCTTATTAGGATTTAAGCTGTTGTTTTGTTGA
>JALWGH010000261.1 GCA_027013735.1 Melioribacteraceae bacterium | reverse complement strand
GTTAACGGTTATCTGTTCTGTGGACGGTATTAACTTCTTGCGTCTTGCGTCTCGCCTCTTGCGAAACCATTTCTTATTTCTTGTTTCTTATCTCTTCTATTTTTGCCACTAAATTTAAACTTGTACCGTTTCTTCTTTCTTATTTTTGCTACTAAAATCGAGTCCCCCTTCTTGACTGTTAGCTCCTATTTTAGTAACTTGGAATCAATTCTACTAACAAAGTAAGTTATTCCGGAGAAAGTTTTAATACTCATGGAGATTATTAAAATGGAAAGACGTTTTACATTGGAATATTGGCTGGACGACAAATGGTACGTTGGCAGGTTAAAAGAAGTCCCTGGGGTTTTTAGTCAAGGAGAAACAATAAAAAAAATGAAAAAAAACATTGAGGAAGCGTATCGTTTAATGCTGGCAGAAGGCGAATTTTCTATTAAAAGAAAGACTCACAAAAAAGAACTGGCTATTAAAGTGTGAAACGAAACAAGTTTGTTAAAGAACTGACGAAAGCGGGCTGTTATTTGGTTAGACACGGTGCTAATCACGATATTTTTTTAATCCCAAAACAGGAAAGAAGGCTCCTGTTCCCAGACACTCGGAAATTAAAAACAGTTTGTGCGATTTAATTAGAAAGCAATTAGGGGTAAAGTAAAGATTTGCTCGATTCCCTTTCTCCCACGCAGAGGACGCAGAGACTTTGCGCAGAGAACGCAGAAAAATATTTCACTACTCGAAATTTTTCCACCACAACGAATGACGTCCCGCCAGCGGCGAAACCAAAGCGAACCTGCCTCCCCGAAGGAGAGGGCAAATGACAAATTATAGCAAGTCCTAAGTCTCAAGTAACTATTCTTAAGTAATTGTCTCTTTTCACTGCTTACTGATTTTCAATTTTCCACTTTCCACTAAATTAGTCTTGTATCCGACAATGCATTCCTCCAATTATCCAAGAGTCGCGTTTGAGAGAGTGCACTAGTGCTTTTGGAGAATTGGATGACTGGATGAATGGATGGAGTTAACACAATTATTGGGACACAATCATTTTTCTCTGTTCACTGTTACCTGTTTGCTGAAAATGTCTCGCGTCTAGCTTCTTACGTCTCGCGTAGGAATCCATTTCTTATTTCTCGTTTCTTCTTTCTTATTTAAATTTTCATCCCCGATTTTAAACCCGTAACCAACTTTTCCAAATAGGTTCATTCGTTTAATTTTTTTAATTTTCGTAAATTGATTTCAAAATGATATTTTATTGATTACGGAATTTTCAATGAGCGACGAACTTTATTCGGGTGTTAGAGGCAGAGCTGTTAGAATTTTAAATAGAATCGACAGAACCGATTCCTATTTGGACAAATTATTGGAATCGGAGTTGAAAAACAGTGAATTAACCGGCGCGGACAAATCACTTTTGTACGAAATTGTTCACGGGGTAGTGAGGTGGATGGGACGGCTGGATTGGGTTTTAACAGGTTTTTACAAAGGAATGTACGGCAAAATTTCGGCGGACATTAAAAACACTCTCAGGGTTGCTCTCTACCAAATTTTATTTCTTGACAGAGTTCCCGATTACGCAGCCGTTAACGAAGCCGTTGAGTTCGCCAAAAGATTTCAGGGGCAGAAAGCTGCGGACATGGTAAACGGACTTTTGCGCAACATCATCAGAAGTAAAAACGCAATCCGTTACGCCGACAGAAAAGAAGACGAAATCACTTTTCTTAGCGCTTACTATTCCCACCCCGCATGGCTGGTTAAGCGTTGGGTAAAACTTTTTGGCAGTTCGTTTACCGAAGAATTGTTAAAGGCAAACAACAACCGCCCGAATTTGACTTTAAGGGTTAACAATCTTGTAACTACTCCCGAAGAATTTTCGGAATTGTTAAAAAGTGTGGATTTGAAATTTACGCGCGGAAAATATTTGGACAATTTTTTCAGGTTGCAGGGACTTACTAACATCACCGACTGGAAATATTTTGCCAAAGGTTATTTTTCCATTCAAGATGAAAGCACCGGACTTTCCTGCAAACTGCTTGACCCCAAGCCCGGAATGAAAGTTGTGGATTTGTGCGCCGCACCGGGAGGTAAGACTTCCTACATTGCGGAACTAATGGAAAATACCGGCGAGCTTGTTGCCGTTGACAGATACGAAAGCAGACTTGAAATTCTGAAAAAGAACCTCGAACGGTTGAAAGTAAAAAACGTACGCAGTGTTGTTGCCGATGCACTCGAGTTCGACGAGAAAAATTTCGACAGGGTAATGTTGGACGCACCTTGTTCCGGTTTGGGAACGTTGACTAAAAAGCCGGACATTAAATGGAAACGCGACATGGGCGACATCCGTGAACTGTCCCATTTACAATCGGATTTGTTGGAAAAAGCGGCGGAGATTCTGAAGCCGGGCGGCATTCTTGTTTACAGTACTTGCACAATTGAGCCGGAAGAAAATTTTGAAATTATTAAAAAATTCCTGTACAATCATCCCGAATTTAAAATTTCCGAGGAACGGTGCGGGCTGGACGATTCTCTTTTTGACAAGAACGGCTGTGTACAAACTTACCCCCACATTCACGGAATTGACGGCGCATTTGTGGCT
>JALWGH010000260.1 GCA_027013735.1 Melioribacteraceae bacterium | reverse complement strand
CTTTCGCCACTTCAAAAAGAGCAAACAATTTTTTATATTTGAATTCATTTTTGAGCAGGCTTAATGGCAGAAAAAAACAGCGAAGAATTAAAAAGGAACAAGCTTGAATTATTGGGCAAACTAATTGTTAGTTTGGCTCACGAGATACGCAATCCTTTGTCCGCAATAAAACTGAATTTGGATTTTTTGGAAATGTCCAGAGACGAACTGGATGATGAATTGGTGGAATCCATTAAGCATTCTCAAGAGGCTGCGGACAGAATTAAATATTTGGTTGAAAGTCTGCTGAATTTTGCCAGAGAATCCGCCGACGATGAATTTGCTCCTTTGAACTTTATTGCCGCACAAGCGGTAGAATTAACGAAAGTAAAAGCAAGAAGTAAAAACGTTAAAGTTATTAAGCAGTTTGAACAGGAAGCGGAGAGTTGCCATGTTCACGAAAAGAAATTATTACAAGTGGTTTTGAATTTAATTACAAATGCTATTGAAGCTTGCGACGAAAACGGCAGAGTGGTCATTCGAACTTATGTTGAAAAAGACAAGGACGGCAAACCGAAATATTATTTGGCTGTGGAAGATAACGGAATAGGCATTAAGGAGGAAGATAAAGCTAAAATCTTTGATGACTTTTACACCACCAAAAAAGATGGCACGGGGTTAGGTCTTCACGTGTGTAAAAATATTTTGAAAGAACAAAATGCCGAAATCTCTTTTGAAAGTAAATACGGCGAAGGTACGGTGTTTGTAATCTCATTCAATTAAGGAGAAAAAATGAAATACAAAATTTTAATAATAGATGACGACCCGCTGGTTGGTAAATCTCTGAAAAGAGCTCTTGGAAAATTAGGTTACGAAACCGAAGTGTGTCAGGACGGCGGGAAAGCGGTTGAAGAGGTTAAGAACTTTTTGCCGGACATTATTTTCCTTGATATTTATTTGCAAAAGTACAATGGCATTTCAATTCTTCAGGATATTAAAAACGAATTTCCCGATTTGCCCGTGATTATGATTACCGGCTTTGCGGACGTCAACATTGCCGTAAAAGCAATGAAATTAGGCGCTCACGACTTTTTGCTTAAGCCACTCGAGCTGGAACATTTAAAACTTCTTATCGGAAGAATTGTTGACAATCTTGAATTAAAGAGAGAGGTGCTAAAACTTAAATCCATTGCCAGCGAAGAAATAATAACGCCCGAGTTTTTCGGCAAAAATAAGAAAATGCAGATGCTCGTTCGTACGGCTCAAAAGTTGGCTAAAACGGACACGACAATTTTACTTCAGGGCGAAAGCGGTACGGGCAAGGAAGAGTTTGCCAAGTTTATTCACCAAAACAGTCCGCGTGCAAACGAAAATTTGGTTCGAATAAATTGCGGCTCAATTCCTAAGGAGCTTGCCGAGAGTGAGCTTTTCGGTTACGAAAAAGGTGCGTTTACCGGTGCGGCTCAAAAAAACAAATTGGGGAAATTTGAACTTGCCGACAAAGGCACAATTTTACTTGACGAAATTGCCGAGCTTTCCTTAGACCTGCAAGTAAAACTTTTGCGGGTTTTGCAGGAAAAGAAATTTTACAGAGTCGGCGGGGAAAAAGAGATTTCCGTCGATGTGCGGGTCATTGCGGCGACAAATAAAAATCTTGAAGAGGAAGTTAAAAAAGGTACTTTTCGTGAAGACCTGTTTTACCGTCTGAATGTTGCTAATATTAATATTCCTCCTTTGCGTGAAAGAAAGGACGACATCCCGTTCTTGGCTTATTCTTTTATTAATGAATTTGCTCAAAAGTTCGGGTTAAGTGTTTCCGAAATTTCCGATGATGCTTTGGAAATGTTGAAAAATTACAGTTGGAAGGGAAATATTCGTGAGTTGAGAAATGTAATTGAAAGAGCCGTGCTTTTGCTTGATGACTCCGAAAAGGTTTTAAATAAACATCACTTGAGCTTTTTAAATGTCGGGGGCTTGGAAGGAGAGGGAGGAGACTACGTTCTTAAAATACCTCCCGAGGGAATTAAAATAGACATTGTTTTAAAGGATTTAATACTCAAAACACTTGAACTTACAAAAGGAAATCAATTAAAAGCCGCAAGAATCTTAGGACTTTCCCGCTCAAAGTTGAGATACCGAATGGAGCAATTGGGAATTGAAGTTGTAAAGAAAATTTCCTGAGTGTCTTGTTTTTGTAGTGTGACGAATTTTGTGGGAGTGGGAAAATGAGTGAAAATTTATTGTTACTAAATTCCTATTTTATTAGCTCGTAATTTTTTACCAATAGTGATGCGGATAAATGCAACTTCTTTTCAAGTCTTTTTAATGCTTTTTCGTAATCTTCTTCCGTCCTGATTGGTTTGATGTTCATGAGCTTTCCCTTAAATTGTTTCGGCGTTTATTTTATCATATTCTGAGTGTATTCCAATAACGATAGGCTTAACCTGCGCGAGCACGATTTAAGAAACTTACGTTTGCCAATTCATAGCCCGCGTACTCGCGTCAGTGTTGAAGACGGTGTTATACATAAATCTTACTTAACTAAAAGAAATTTCTTAGTATCTATGAAATTCCCAGCTTGCATTCTGTAAAAGTAAACTCCGGTTGACAGATT
>JALWGH010000259.1 GCA_027013735.1 Melioribacteraceae bacterium | reverse complement strand
GTGGATAAGGATTAAATAGTAGAAATATTTAATAAGGTAGTGTAACGAGTTATTAACAAATCCGAACATTAAATTTTAAAAAACACAAGTGAAATTATTCAATGCAGAATGTTGAGTTTCCGGCTGTACTTTTGCTAATAGGTGCGGTGCAAGGGATTTTCCTTGGATTTGTTGTTTTGTTAAAAAAACAACCCGGTCGTTCATTCGCAAGCGTAGCTCTTGCGGGAATAATTTTTGTAATTTCGTTTTTACTCCTTTTTGCAACATTATTTTTGGTAAAAAAAGTTTTTGCTTTTAAGGTAATGTTCCCCTTTGTATTCCCGATGTTTTTATTAATCGGGCCATTTATTTATTTGTACGCTTTGACCGTCGAAAATCCTTCTTATCGTCCCAAACCGCTTTTTCTCTTAAACTTTTTGCCGTACATTTTTTTCGTCCTTTTTTTCTCGTACAGAATCTTAGCAAGAGGATTAACAACTCCGCCCCAATTTGAAGTTTTAATGGGCGGAACTTTGCCGTTGGGAATAAAGCTGTTCATGGTAATTGATTTTTTAATGAGACTTGCTTACACAACGGTTTCTTTTTCGGTCGTTCTCCGAAATAAAAAAAATGAGAAATTCGCCGCTGAAAAATCATTTGACTGGAAGTTATTAATTATCCTGCTTTCCGTTTCTTCATTTACCTTACTTGTTTATTTAATTATTCTTATTTTCTCACTGGGGTTGGAAATCCGTTTCTTGCTCGGAATATTTTTCTCGGTTTTAATTTACCTGCTGGGTTATTATTACATTAAAGAAAAGAGTTTTTCACACTCGAAAGCAGGTAGAAAGGAAAGCAAGTATGCCCGTTCAGGGCTTTCGGAAAAGCGGAAGCGCGAGCTTTACTTGGCATTGGTTGATTTAATGGAAAAAGAAAAACATTATCTTAATCCCGAGCTCTCTGCCGGTTTTTTAGCCGACAAACTGAACATTTCACAAAACCATCTTTCACAAGTTCTGAATGAGGCGGTCGGAAAAAATTTTTACGAATTTGTAAATTACTACCGGATTAGAGAAGCAAAAAAATTATTGGAGAATGTGGAAAATAACAGTTCGATTCTTTCAATTGCTTATGATGTAGGTTTCAATTCCAAAACAACTTTCAATATTGCTTTTAAAAAAATAGCCAAAATGTCGCCTTCCGAATATCGAAAAAATTTTTTGCAAAAGAATAACTGATTAAAAATCGAATATTTTCTTTACCGATAAGTTGTTCCAAATCACACACTAAAGTCTGATTAAATCTTTCCCGCCCGAAAATCCCGTATTTACGTAACTTATTAAATTCAAATAAGTTACGTTTTTTCACCTATTGCAATTCGCTAAGAACTGTCTTCAAAAAACGTTCAATCCTTCACGTTTGAACGTTCAAACAAAATTACTTGAACGAAAATCGTACGAAGCTACACTTATAATTGCGGTGAGTTTTTCAAAAAGAAGATAAACGGAAAAAATTTTGAAAAAAGATTCGGAATTATCGGAGAAGTAAAAATGTTAGAGAAAACGTTCCTAATACTTATGATAAGCTTTTCTTTGGCTGCCGGAGTTTTAACGGGACAAACTCAAACGGTACAATTGTTTACCGGTTCTTATACTTTTGGAGTTAGCTGTTCCGATAAAGGAGATTTTAACGGCGACGGTTATGCGGATTTGATAGTTGGCGATAATTCTTACAATAATTTTAAAGGCAAGGTATATCTCTATTACGGCGGAAATCCAATGGATAACCATGCGGATTTGATATTTAAAGGAGAAAACAAAGGCGACAATTTCGGGAAATCCATTTCGTTTGCAGGAGATTTAAACGGCGACGGATACGACGATATCATTATAGGTGCAGGCAATTACAACGGTTGCACCGGCAGGGCTTACATATTCTACGGCGGAAGTTCACCTGATAATAAACCCGATGTTATTTTAACCGGCGAAACAGTTAATTCATATTTCGGGTTTTCGGTCTCAGGCGCAGGGGACGTAAACGGCGATTGCTACGATGATGTTATTGTCGGTGCTTATCAAGTGAACAAAGCTTACATCTTTTACGGCGGTTCGCAAATGAATAACTCTTTTGATATTCTTCTTAGCGGTAGCTTAACTTTCGGTTATTCGGTAGCCGGGGCAGGAGATGTGAACGGTGATAGTTTTGATGATGTAATAGTAGGAGAATATTTTTTCGACGGTTACAGTGGCAAGGCTAATATTTTTTACGGGGGGTCTCCTATGAACACTACCGTTGACGTTACAATGGCTGGACCCTCGGGGGGCTCCAAACTCGGTTCGTCGGTTGCCGGGGGAGGAGACATTAACGGAGACGGTTTTGATGATGTTATCGTAGGAGCTCCCGGCTATAATAATTTGCGGGGACTTACAAGAATTTACTTTGGTGGCCCGGCAATGGACGGAGATTTTGATGTGAGCATTGAGGGAAAAAGTTTATGCGACTATGAAGGAATAAGTGTTGCCGGAATCGGCGATATTAACCGCGACGGATACGATGATATTATTACAGGTGCCGACGGTTATGACGGTAATAACGGCAGGGTTCGGGTTTTTTACGGCGGTCGCTCAATGGATAACGTAGCCGATATTACTTTCGGCTACGGACACAGAACGGGAATTGCCGTTACGGGAGGCGGGGACACAAACGGTGACGGGTATCCCGATTTTGCCGTATCAGGAAATTACCAAGTTACGGTTCTTTCCGATCCCATTGCTCCGATGACGGTTGAATTGCCCGCCCTTTCCGTTACGGTCAACAATTCCAAGGTTTTTTTGCACTGGAAAACCGTAACCGGAGTAAGTAATTACAGATTTCAAATTCAAAGGCAAAAGGGAGAAGACAAAGACGAATGGGAAAATATCGGTTTTGTTGAAAGTGCCCGTAACGGCAATTCTTCCAAGGAATATTCTTTTACGGACGAAAATCCGCTTGCCGGAAAGGTTCAATATCGTCTTAAACAAATTGATGCTAACGGTGAATACGAATTCTCCGAGAATGTGGAAGTGACAATAAATAATACTTCCGGATTCAAATTATTCCAAAACTACCCGAATCCTTTTAATCCGACTACATTCATTAAATATTGTGTCCCTTTTTCGAGTAGAAAAGAAAGTCTTGAGGTAAGCCTTGTTGTTTACGACTTGTTGGGGACAAAAGTCAAGACTCTTGTAAATACAAAGCAGACTCCGGGAGTTCACGTTGTTTCTTTCGATGCGTCCGGCTTGCCCTCGGGAATTTATTATTACGAATTGAAGGTGGGTGACGACAGAGACATTAAAGAAATGGCTTTGCTAAAATAAATAACCAAAGAAATTTATTTGTTAAATAATGGGAGTACTAAATGAAAAAGACTGTTGTATTTATAATTTCAGTATTTTTTGTTTTCATTAGCGGTAGTAATTTGTTTGCTCAAGCTAAATCGTTACAAAACTTTCGCGGATTAAGCGAAGAACAAATATACTTCGGGCGTTCCGTAACTTCCGTTGGAGACGTAAACGGAGACGGCATAGAAGATGTGGCAATAAGCGCTTACTGGTTTAATTCAAAAACCGGCAAAGTGTATATTTATTACGGGGGTTCGTCAATGAATGCCGAGCCCGACGTTATTTTGAATGGAGAGTCAAGCAATGATTATTTCGGCTGTTCCGTTTCAACCGCCGGCGACGTAAACGGAGATGGTTACGATGACGTAATAGTCGGTGCATACGGACATAATTCAAATACGGGAAGAGTTTACATTTATTACGGCGGAGCGTCAATGAATGAAGGTGCCGATATTGTTCTTGATGGCGAAGGTGCTAATAATTATTTCGGATATTCCGTATCAAATGCGGGTAATGTAAATGGAGATGACTACGACGATGTAATAATAGGTGCTTACGGTAATAGTTTGAAGAAAGGCAAAGCCTACATTTATTACGGAGGTTCTTCAATGAATTCCACTGTGGACGTTACTATGAACGGTGAGGCACGAAATAATTATTTCGGGCGTTCCGTATCGTACGCTGGCGATGTAAATAACGACGGTTATGACGATGTAATAATTGGGGCGGAAGGCTATAACTCGAACAAGGGTAGAGCGTATATTTATTTTGGCGGGTCCACAATGAATTCGACGGCGGACGTAACAATGACAGGCGAAACAAGCGATAGTTATTTCGGACGTTCCGTTTCTTTTGCGGGAAACGTGAATGGTGACAGTTACGATGATGTGATTGTAGGAGCTTCCGGATATAGTCAGAATAAAGGTAAAGCGTATGTTTATTTCGGAGGTTCGTCTATGGACGCAACAGCCGACGTAACAATGATAGGCTCCTCAACATATTATTATCTCGGCATTTCGGTATCTTTTGCCGGAGACGTAAATAACGACGGTTATGACGATGTGATAGTTGGTGCTTACGGTTATTTAACCAATACTGGTAGAGCTTATGTTTATTTCGGAGGCACATCAATGAATTCCGATGCAGATGTTACAATGACGGGTGAAAATATTTACGACTATTTCGGATATTCCGTGGCTTTTGCCGGAGATGTGAATAATGACGGAATAGACGATGTCATAGTTGGTGCAAAAAGCTATAATTCGGGAAGAGGTAAAGCTTACATTTACTTTGGTGATGCCTCAATGAATGCCGACCCCGATGTTCAAATAGAGGGTGAAATAGGTAATAATTATTTTGGTTATTCTGTGTCGGATGCAGGGGATGTAAATAATGACGGATACGACGATTTGATTGTCGGTTCTTACGGTTACGATGTAAGAAAAGGGAGGGCTCAAATTTATTTCGGCGGTTCGTCTGTGGATACTACTGCGGATGTAACTTTAACAGGTAATTCTAAGAATAATTATTTTGGAATTTCCGTATCCTCCGCTGGAGATGTAAACGGGGATGGTTACGACGATGTAATAGTGGGAGAATATTTCAGTAATAGAGCAAGAATTTATTTCGGCGGTTCTACAATGGATGCAACGGCAGACGTCACATTAACAGGAGATGCAAATACATATTTCGGCATCTCGGTATCTTCTGCCGGTGATGTAAATAAAGACGGATACGATGATGTAATAGTAGGGGCGTACGGTTACAACTCAAGCAAAGGAAGTGCATACATATTTTACGGCGGTTCATCAATGGATGCAACGGCGGACGTTACTTTAACGGGAGAAGCAAGTAATAACTATTTCGGTTATTCCGTTTCAACCGCAGGAGACGTTAACGGAGATGGTTATGACGATGTAATAGTTGGCGCGTACGGTTACAGTTCAGAGAAAGGTAGAGCATACATTTATTTTGGTGGTTCCTCAATGGATGCGACGGCGGATGTCACTTTAACAGGAGAAGCAAATAATAATTATTTCGGTTATTCCGTTTCAACCGCAGGCGATGTTAATTCCTCCAACGGATACGACGATGTAATAGTAGGAGCCTATGGTTACAACTCAAGCAAAGGAAGAGCATACGTTTTTTACGGCGGTTCGTCAATGGATGCAACGGCGGACGTTATTTTGGAAGGGGAAAAAAACGGCGATAATTTCGGCTATTCCGTTTCGTGCGCCGGCAATGTTAACAAAGATTATTATGATGATGTGATAGTGGGCGCTATTGGGAGAAATACAAACAAAGGAAGTGCGTACATTTTTTACGGTGGCTCATCGATGAATTCTACCGCAGACGTTGTAATGAACGGCGAAAACAACTATGATAAGTTCGGTTATTCGGTTTCAAATGCAGGGGATGTAAATAACGACGGTTATGATGATTTTATTATCGGAGCGCCTTACAATAAATTAAAAGGATTTCAAAACGGGAAAAGCTATGTCTATTCCGATCCCAATGCCGCTATGCCAGTCGAATTGGTGAATTTCTCGGCAAATTTGATTAAGAAAAATAACGTTTTGCTGAATTGGCTTACAGCAACGGAAGTTAACAATTACGGTTTTCAAGTTCAAAGGAGAAAGGGAATAGAAGAGAACGAATGGAAAGAAATCGGCTTTGTTGAAGGTTTTGGCAATAGCAACTCTCCCAAAGAATATTCATTTACGGATGAAAATCCTCCTGATGGGAAAATTCAATACAGACTAAAACAAATCGATTTGGACGGAAGTTTTGAATATTCCAACGTGGTAGAGGTAACCGTTGGAGCTCCGGAAAAGTTCGAATTGTTCCAAAATTACCCGAACCCGTTTGGTGCAGAGCCTTCGGGAAATCCGACGACCACAATTTCTTACGTTGTGCCGTCCGTAGAGACAAGGCATGCCTTGTCTCTACAATTAATTGTTTACGACGTACTCGGTCGCGAGGTTGCAACCCTTGTAAACAAAGCGCAGGCGCCGGGAAATTACTCTGTTCAATTCAATGCGCAGAATCTTCCGAACGGAATTTATTTGTATACATTAACAGCCGGGAGTTTTTCTCAAACTAAAAAAATGATATTGATTAAATAATTTAATAACGGAGTAATAAAATGAAAAAGATATTGATTATCAGTCTCTCGTCCCTGTTTTTATTCGCAGTTACTGCGATGGGACAATTAACTCCGCCGAAAGTTCAATCGGTTTTCGGGGGAAGAGTCAATGCAATTACCGGCTTTTCATTAAGTCCCACAATGAGCAGAATTTTCATTTCGACCAAAAGCGCAAATTCAATTTTCTTTGCAGACGTCAACTTCAGCGGTTTGCAACCGAGCTTCGGGCAATTTAAAGAACTGCCATCAGCAAATGCTTCCGCAGGATTCGGAGCGGATATTAAGTATCTCGCCGCCTATCAAAAAACATTTACGCTGTTTTTCGTAGCAAACGGTAATCTTTACAGCTCCAATTCAGGGTCGGCTACGGCTTTAAAAACATTTTCGGGAAACGTTACAGGTTTGGCAATTGACGACAACCTTATTTTCTTTATTGATTCCGACAAATTTTATTACGGCACCGCAAGCAGCGCGGGTGCTTTTGTTAACGGTGCGGCTTCCCCTTTCAAAATAAACTCGGTAGGCAACGATAACTCAATCGTTGTCGATAAATCCACAAAAGTCGTTTACATTTTTTCCCGTGGGAATTCGCCAAAATTATTTAAGACAAGCGTGCCTTACACTTCCTTTAGTCCCAATACAAGCATTGTTGACATTACCCCTTACTCCCTTCCATCCAACGTCCGGTGGTTATCCTTTGGGATAGCCCCGGACGGTGTATTTTTTATGATGGGTACGGACGGTGCAAATAAATATTGTGCAACTTCCACAAACAGCGGGAGTTCCTGGAGTTATTACAACATCCAAATTCCGGGCGTTTACATTGACGGAGGAGTTGGTGAAAATATTGCATTTTCAGGAACTTCGAATTCCTACACTGTTTTTACATCGAACATTTTTAACCCGAATAAAGGCAATAGCTCCGATTGGAAGGAATTCGGCACTAACGGCTACGAAACTCACCCGAACGATGGGGTTGTCTTTGTTGACCCGACCAACGACAGAGTTACTTATCTTACTACTGATCAGGGTTTGGGCGCATCCACAGACGGGGGTTATACAATCTTTGAAATTAACAATGGCATAACCGCCGTGCAGGTCAATGATTTTTGGCTGGATGCTAACAAAAACAAAGGCTGGTTGGCTTCCAAGTCGGGAATAAGACGGGTGGACAATTTCAGCACCTCCCCTGTTTGGTCAAATTCAATGTTTCCCTTAGGGGACGGCTCGCCGTATTATGCTGTGGAAGGAAGCTCCGCCAATCCCGATGTGGCTTACGCCGGAAATCTTAGAATTTACAAGACAACCGACGCAGGGAACAAATGGAAAAAAGTTTTTGCGCCCAACACCGGGGTTTGGAACTTCCCCGAAACGGGCACAAAAATCAATGCAATTGCCGAATGCCCGTACAAAACAAATTTTGTTATGGCAGGATTCGAATTAATGAGCGAAACAGAGGAGGGAGGATTATTTTTCTCCCCGGACGGAGGCACATCCTGGCAGCAGGTTTTGATTGAATCTGCACAAATGGGGCAAGACGTTGACGTTTCCGATATTGTTTTTAATCTTGAGAATAATAATATCGTTGCATACGTAAGTGTAAAGGCAATCAACGGACGGCCGGGATACAGCGTTTACCGTTTGGAATGGAACGGTACCAATTGGAGCGTTGCGCAAGATATGAACGCAAACAATACAAGCGTCGGTTACAATATTGTTGCTTCTATTTACGATTTGGAAATAAATAAAAAAGACAACATAATAATAGCAGGCGGGATTGATATTGGAAACACAAATCCCGTGGCTTATTACAAAACCTTTTCCCCGGCGGGCAAATGGACACCTTTGCCTGTCTCTGTTTTATCCTTAAAAACAGGTGAACCGGTAAAAGCTGTTGCTTACGGTAAAAGTATTGTTTACTGTGCTATTAAGAACGAAATCTATTATTACAATTTTTTGAATTCTGGCAGCTCTTGGCAATTGGGGTATTCCTATCCCGAAGGTACGGAAATCAATGTACTTTACTATGATGATCTGGTAGCCGGAACTTCCATCGGATTTTACGAGCATGCGGGGCAACCCCTTGCGGTCAAGACTAAAGATAACATTCCCGTTAAATTCAATCTGGCTCAGAATTACCCGAATCCCTTCGGCGAAGCCGTCCCATCAGGAAACACCACAACCAGGATTGAATATTCCATTCCTTCTCTGAATAATGCTACCGGTAGTTTTTCTTCCCATATTGTTTTAAAAATTTTTGATATATTGGGACGTGAAATCACCACTCTTGTAAACACTGAGCAAAACCCCGGAAAATATTCGGTTGATTTTAACGCGTCTAAGCTTTCGGCGGGGATTTATCTCTACAAATTGACGGTAACAAATTCCTCCGGTAAATTCTCAGACGTTAAGAAAATGATTTTATTAAAGTAATCGAGGAAAAAAATGAAAGCTAAAACTTTGTTGGGAATTTTTCTTTTCATTGTGGTAAACTCGCTTTCCGCACAGGAATGGGGAGAAAGAATTTATGACAATGTTTCCACTACTTACGAAATTTACAAAAAGAATTTCAACTACACCGATTCCCCTTTCCTGATAACCGACATCCGCAAGGATTCGTCATACTGGGGCATTAACAGTTTTAATATTCAGAATCTTTCCGTTTACCGAGCTAAAAATGAAAACGGTTTTCTGCCGCCTCAGCCGGTTGTGTTCTTTGTTCACGGCGGAGGGTGGACAGACGGCTACGCATCGTGGTACGATTTTATTTCCTTAACTCTGACAGGTGAAGCAGGCTGGACGGTTGTAAACGTGGATTACCGACTTACTTCGGATTCTGTTTTTGTGGCGGACGAAAACTGCCCGGACAGGTGGCACTGCGACGAAAATCTGAGGAAAAAAGCTGCGTGGTATCCGGACAATATCGAAGATGTAGCCAAGGCATTTAAATGGACTCTGGAAAATATTTCACGGAACGGCGGGGACTCTTCCAAAATATTTATTATGGGGCATTCCGCCGGCGGGCATCTTGTTTCCCTTTTTGCAACTGACACGGCTTATTCCCAATTGGCGAAAAGGATTAAAGGTACCATTTCAATCAGCGGAGCTTACGATATTAAGAACATCAATCCGTTATTGTTCAAGGATGTTATCGACCAGACTTTCCACGGGGGTTTTGAAAACAATGACGCGGAATTGGATTCTGCCTCTCCTTTGTTTTACGTGAGGCAAAATAAAAATATCCCACCGTTTTTTCTGATTCACTGCCAATTCGATTTACCCTCTTTGCCAAGTCAGGCGCTTCAATTTAAAGACACACTGAGCAGTTACGGCATTGCTGTTGAATCGGATTTTCTTACCGGGTACAATCACATGAGTGAAATTGTTGCATTTTCCGAACAGGGCACTCCGCCGGTAACGAGCGTGGAAAACTACATTAAAAAAAGACTTTCCACCCTTGCCGTTAAAGAAGAAAGTCCCGTTCCCGAAAGATTCATTCTTTACCAAAATTATCCGAATCCTTTTTCCGCCGGTGGCGGAACAAGCGACGCGGTTACAACAATAAAATATTCGTTACCGGATGTAGGGACAACTCATGAGTTGTCCCTACAATTGACAGTTTACGATGTATTGGGTCGCGAAGTTGCAACCCTTGTAAACGAGGTACAGTCGCCCGGAAATTATTCCGTGAAATTTAACGCGGGTAATCTGCCCGGCGGAGTTTACTTCTGCCGTCTTTCCGCCGGTAGCTTTTCCAAATCAATAAAGATGATTTTGTTAAAATGAGAAAGTCAAAACGGATTACAACGGACAATCGCGATAAACGATTAAGAGCATTCGGTTCTTGCGAAAGTTAAAACAAAAACATCCGGGAAATATTATGAGTAGAGTAAAAATAATTGCTAAAGCTTTACCGTTTTTCTTTTTAATTCTTATTTCTGAAATGGGCTTTGCCCGGCAGGCATTAAAATTTTCAGGGCAGGGATATTTTTCCGTGCAGGATTCCTTGCCATCGGATTTTCCCAAAATCACTGTTTCCGTTAACAACAATCCTAGCGAGGGTTACATTTACCTAAGCAATTTTATTCTGGAAGCAGGAGTTAAAAACACTCCCTATTTAATAATTCTGACAAAAGAGGGTACCCCGTTTTTTTACCGTAAAATGAGCTCTGCCTTAAATCTTGATTTCAAGCCTCAACCGAACGGAATTTACACTTACTTCGATTACCAGAAGGGGAAGTTTTACGGAATGAATTCCAATTTTGAAATAACGGACAGCTTTTATTGCGGAAACGGTTCCCCTACCGATGAACACGAGTTGAGGATACTTCCGAACGGTAATTACTTATTGCTCGGCAACGATATCCGCTTCATTGATATGCGCAGAATTGTTCAACGGGGAAATCCCAATGCCAAGGTAATCGGTTTTATTATTCAGGAAGTTGACCCTTCGGGAAATGTGGTTTTCCATTGGAGCACATTCGACCACTTTAATATTACCGACGCAACGGAAGATATTGACCTTACAAAACAGGTAGTGGATTATGCACATTGTAACGCTTTGGAAATTGCGGATGACGGCAATATTTTACTCTCGGTTCGTTACTTTGACGAAATAACAAAAATTGACAGACAAACGGGCGATATTATCTGGAGAATGGGCGGTTCGAAATGTAAAAACAATGAATTCACTTTTCTCAACGATACGGACTCTACGGGATTTACAGGCTTTTCCCATCAGCATGCGGTCAGGCTTTTACCCAACGGACATCTGACTCTTTTTGATAATGGGAATCTCAAAAAGGTTAAAAAGTCCCGCGCCGTAGAATACGAAATTGACGAGACAAACAAAACCGTTAAAAAAGTTTGGTCATTTACTCACCCGGACAGTGTTTACACTTCCGCAATGGGCTACGTTCAACGCCTCTCGAACGGGAACACTTTGATTGGCTGGGGACAAAACCACAACGGCAAAACCGTTACGGAAGTAACACCCGACGGGCAAATTGTGTTTGACCTTTCCCTGCCTGACAAGGTTTACAGCTACCGTGTTTACAAAGCGGGGTTAATTACATCCGTTGCCTCATCCGAAAAGATTCCCGAACCGGTTTTCAAGTTGTTTCAAAATTACCCGAACCCTTTTGGTGCAGACCCTTCGGGAAATCCGACGACCACAATTTCTTACGTTGTGCCGTCCGTAGAGACAAGGCATGCCTTGTCTCTACAATTAATTGTATGCGACGTTCTCGGTCGTAAGGTTGCAACCCTTGTAAACAAAGCGCAGGCGCCGGGAAATTACTCCGTACAATTCAATGCTCAGGATCTTCCGAGCGGGATTTATTTCTACACGTTGAAAGCAGGCAATTTTGTTAAAACAAGAAAAATGATTTTGTTGAAGTAAAATCAATCCCACAGGTTGAACCTGTTGTAACTTGAATCACATGGTTTTAATTACTGAGTAATAATCATTTTTCTCTGTTCACTGTTAACTGTTCTCTAAAAAGTGCGTCTTGCTTGTCGCGGCGTAGCCCGAGCTAAGCGAGGGCGGAGACGGACGTCTCGCTTCTTGCGTCTAGCGCAGGCTCCATTTTTTGTTTTTTTTTTTTTTTTTTTCCATAAATGTTAAATCAGTACTGTTCTCCAAAAAAACACCATAATAGAATTCCTCAAACTAAATATTTTTGCAAACTTTGAGGAATTATAAGTATATTTGCTTCATAAAATTGAAAATAATAATATGCAAAAGATTTTAAGAAAAAGATTACTTGACAAACTTCTTGTTCTAAAGGATAAAAACTTTATAAAAGTTATTACAGGTGTTCGTCGCGCGGGGAAATCTACTTTACTATTGCAATTTCAAGAATTATTGCGAGAACAAAATCCTAATGTGTCAATTATTTCCATAAATATGGATTTACCCGAATTTCGTTTTCTTGGTGAAAAAAATTGGAAAGAAATTTACGATTATATTAAATCATTATTACGAAAAAGCGAAACAAATTATGTCTTTATAGATGAAGTTCAGAATATTCAGGAATTTGAAAAACTGCTTGAAGGCTTGTATGTTACTCCAAATGTAGATTTATATGTTACAGGCTCAAACGCTTACCTTTTATCAAGCGAGTTGGCAACCCTCCTTACAGGCAGGGCATATGAAATCAATGTGCTGCCATTCTCATTTGCGGAATATTTGGAATTTACTGGAAAATCAACCAATACCGAACGTGCTTTTGCTAATTATTTGAGAATTGGAGGATTTCCAGAAGCTGTTGGATTCGCTGTATCAGGAGAAAGCTATGTTTATGAATATTTAAAAACCGTTTTTCGGAATATTTATGAAAATGACATAAAAAAAAGGTACAAGATTTATTATGAAACTTCTTATGAAGAAGTTATCAAGTTTCTAATTGATAGTGTCGGTTCAAACGTTTCGGCAAGAAACATTGCCAAGGTGCTTACTGCAAATGGGAAAAAAATTGATAATAAAACGGTATCGAGATACATTAATACGCTTGTGGAAGCGTATCTTTTCTACAAAGTAAACAGATACGACATCAAAGGAAAACAGCATTTGGCAACACAGGAAAAATATTACCTCGTAGATTTAGGTTTGCGATATGCGTTAATAGGAAAAGAACTTACGGCGGATGCAGGACATTTACTTGAAAATGTAATATATCTTGAATTATTACGTCGGAATAATCAAATCTGGATAGGAAAAACAGATAGTCTTGAAGTTGATTTTGTTGTCCGAAATAAAACCGGTTATACAAAATATGTACAAGTAGCCTACACGGTTAAGGACAAGAAAACACTTGAGCGAGAATTAGCTCCATTTAATAAAATTCCCGATTTCAATGAAAGACTGTTAATTACAATGGATTATGAAACAGGAAATCATAATGGAGTAAAACAGATAAATGCAATTGATTGGCTCTTAGACAACAAAGATGATTAAAACAAAATAACTACTTCCTAAAAACAACATAATTCCTTTGGTAAGGCAACACCGAAAAATTCGAGCGTTAAAATGCCAAACGCACCATATTTAAAATGTTAACAAAATTTCAATCTTGTTTTAGAATCTTTGTTGGTTTTTCTTTCTTATTTTACATACATCTTCGAATAAAAAACTAAATATACTTTTCACATCAAAACTTTCCACTTCCCATTTTCAACTTTCACCAAATAAGTTCTGTATCCAATAATGCATTCCTCCAATTATCCAAGAGTCTCGTTTGGGCAAGTGCGCGAGTGCTCTTGGATGATTCGCTTTCTCCCGCATTCTGCGGGATTCGGCGCGACAGGTTGAATAACTGGATGATTGGATGTTATTTGGCAACAATCATTTTTCTCTGTTCACTGTTAACTGTTCTCTAAAAAGTGCGTCTTGCCTGTCGCGGCGTAGCCCGAGCTAAGCGAGGGCGGAGACGGACGTCTCGCTTCTTGCGTCTAGCGTGGAGACATTTCTTATTTCTCGTTTCTTATTTCTTATAATCACTCAAGTTTAAACGTAATAAGCTTAATTATCTTCCCGTTTTTCAAGTGCTCTTCTTCGTACTTTGTTTTGATTGTTTTCTCAAAATCCAAATCTTCATTCTCGTACAGGTTGGGGGAATTTTCAATAATCTCGGCATTGTTTTCCGAAAGAGTTTCGAGCGCGTAATTGTAAAGCCCGTCATCGTCGGTTTTTAAATGAATTAAAGCTCCGGGTTTTATTATCTGTCTGTATCTTTCTAAAAATCCGGGTGCAACAAGACGCCTGTTTGTGCTCCTCTTGCGCGGGAAGGGATCGGGAAAAGGAATCCAGATCTCGTCGAACTTAATTTTTGTAAAAATCTCGGGCAGGAATTCCGCGCGGGCAATCACAAAGGCAACGTTTTTCAATCCCAACTCTTCCGTTTTTTTCGAACCGCTCCAAATGCGCGCGCCGCGGATGTCGAAGCCGACGAAATTTTTGTACGGATATTTTTCTGCCAAAGCAATTGAATAATCTCCTCTGCCGCAGCCAAGCTCAAGCACAAACTGTTCTGCGGGAGGGAGGTATTCCAACATACGTTCCTCTATTTTCCCGAATCTGTGGGAAAACACGTTCGGCAAATAATCGACTTCCGCTAATTTAAGACTTTTCTTTCTTCCCATTAATTTCCTTTTTTTAAGACCGTAAAAATAATGGTTTGTAGAATTAAGCGCAGGGAATTAAATGAGAAAAGTTTTCAGTGAATGTTGTAAATTTACGTAAGCAAATAAGTAACAATTTTTAAATAATTTGTGGGACTTGCTTTTTAACTCGGCGTTTCAGTTTTCAACGTTGGGTTAAAAGGCACGCCGTTAGCAAAAATTCCAATCTTATTTTGTACATTTATTCGAATAGGAAAACTCAATATTCTTTACAAATCAAAACTTTCCACTTTCCATTTTCAATTAAATTAAGTCTTAAGTTACGCGTGACGAGTCTTGAGTCTCTGTTCTCTGTTATCTGCTCACTGATGAGGTTAGCGTCTTGCCTGTCGCGCCGTAGTCAAGCAAAGCGCAGACGAAGGCGGACGTCTTACGTCTCGCGTCTTGCGTGGAATCCATTTCTTATTTCTCGTTTCTTCTTTCTTATTTTCTATCTGATTTTAAATCACTGCTTTTGAATCTCCGGCATCGTTCCTTCCTTGCATTTTGGGGAGTGTAAATATATTTTTAAAGATTGTTTTTAGAATAATGCATTTTTCATTTTTTGATTTGTCTTGATTAAACGAATCATTCCAAATGTTGAAAAAATAATTAAGTGAGCGAGATGAAAAATTTTGTAATAATAATTCTTGACGGCGTGGGAATCGGAGAATTGCCGGATGCAAGTAAATACGGCGACGCAGGGAGCGACACACTTGGTAACATGGCGAAAAAACTCGGCGGTTTGAATTTACCGAATTTGCAAAAGTTGGGATTGGGAAATATTCACGAAATTAAAGGAGTCCCTCCTGCGCAAAACCCGCTGGCTTCTTACGGCAAAATGGCGGAAGTCTCGAAAGGAAAGGATTCCACTACAGGGCATTGGGAAATAGCCGGTCTAAAAGTTGAGATTGATTTTCCTTATTATCCTAAAGGTTTTCCGCAAGAGTTGATTGAAAAATTCATTCAGGAAACCGGTGTAAAAGGTGTGTTGGGGAATAAGCCGGCTTCAGGCACAGAGATCATTAAAGAGCTTGGCGACGAACACGTTAAAACGGGCTATCCCATTGTTTACACTTCTGCCGATTCCGTTTTTCAAATTGCCGCTCACGAGGAAGTAATCCCGCTCGAACGGCTCTACGAAATTTGCCGCATAGCACGCGAGAAGGTGCTGGTGGGAAAAGATTCCGTAGGCAGAGTAATTGCAAGACCTTTTGTCGGTAAGAGCGGAAATTACACGCGCACCACTAACAGAAAAGATTTTTCTCTCAACCCTCCCGAGGACACTATTCTGAACGTGCTTCAATTTAACGGAATAAAAACAATTGCCGTCGGGAAAGTCAACGATTTGTTCAACTACAGCGGCATTGACGTACGGGCAAAAACAAAATCCAATGCGGAAGGAATTGAAAAAATAATCGAATTTAATTCGTCTGAAAAGGAAAGTTTTATTTTTGCCAACCTCGTTGATTTCGACGTTTACTACGGGCACCGCAACGACCCGGAAGGTTTTCACAAGGCTTTGCAGGAGTTCGATTCCAAACTGCCGGAAATTTTAGCTACGTTAGATGAGACCGATGCGCTCGTAATTACTGCCGACCACGGCAACGACCCGACAACACCAAGCACCGACCACAGCAGGGAATACGTTCCTTTGTTATTTTACAGAAAAGGACACGCCGGGAGAAATCTCGGAGTGCGGAAAACTTTCTCGGATGTTGCTCAAACAGTAGCTCATTTCTTTACGGTTAATAACTCGCTTAAAGGAACAAGCTTTTTGGAAGAATAAATTTTTGACTTTTCTTCTTTTAAAATTACTTGATTTTTAATTCGTAATGTGAGAATTTGACAATCAAAATTTTTTTCGATTGAATTACCGAAGAGAAGTTAAGTAACCATCAAATAAGCGGAATAATGACGCTGAAAAAGTAAGAGGTTAAAGTGAAATTAGGCAGAGTAATAGGAACGGTTTGGTCAACGCGAAAGGACGAAAATCTTGTGGGAATGAAGTTCTTGATTGTGAGAGATTTGAATCTTGATTATTCGGAGAAGAATAGTTTTACTGTTGCTGTTGATTCGGTTGGCGCAGGTGTGGGCGAGATTGTGCTTTACGCATCGGGAAGTTCCGCACGTCAAACCGTGCTAACTAAGAATCGCCCCGTTGACGCGGTGATTATGGCTATTGTTGACAAGTTGGACGTTTCGGTTAAACAGGCGCTGGAGTCGGAAGAGTAATGGAGCTCGGCAAAGTAATCGGTACAATCTGGGCTACGCGAAAGTACGAGGCTGTTAACAATTACAAGTTGCAGCTTGTCCAACCGATTAACGCCGAAGAGGAAAAATTAGGCGACCCGATTATTGCACTGGACACAATTGGCGCCGGACCGGACGAAATTATTTTTTACATCACTTCGGGAGAAGCCTCCATTCCAATGGATGTGGATATGGCGCCCGTTGATGCTTCGATTGTTGGAATTGTTGATTCAATAAATTCGGTAATTCATTCGGGAGATTAAATGAAAATTGTTAAGCAATTTACCAACAGGGAGAGCCAGTCGCTCGACAGGTACCTTCAGGAAATCGGCAAGGAAGAGCTGCTGACGCCCGAAGAGGAAGTTGAGCTTGCAAAAAAAATTCGTGAGGGTGACGAGAAAGCTTTTGAAAAAATGGTAAAGGCAAACTTGCGGTTTGTTGTCAGCGTTGCCAAGCAATACCAAAATCAAGGCTTGTCTCTCGGTGACTTGATTAATGAAGGAAATTTGGGCTTAATCAAGGCGGCAAAAAGATTTGACGAAACAAGAGGATTTAAATTTATTTCCTACGCTGTTTGGTGGATTCGCCAATCCATTCTTCAGGCTCTTGCCGACCAATCCCGCATTGTGCGCTTGCCATTGAACAGAGTAGGAACGTTAACTAAAATCGGTAAAGCCTACAGCCAGCTTGAACAGCAGTTCGAAAGAGAACCCACGGCTGAGGAAATTGCAAAAGCTCTTGAGATGAGCGAAAGCGATATTGCCTCGGCGTTAAAGTTACAGGGCAGGCACGTTTCCGTTGACGCTCCGTTTAACAAGCAGGAAGACAACAACAACTTGCTGGATGTTTTGGTCAATGCGGAAAATCCTTCGCCTGACGAACAACTGATGCGGGATTCGTTAAAGAAAGAAGTGGAGAGAGTCCTTTCCACACTTACCGAAAGGGAAGCGGACGTAATCCGCCTTTACTTCGGGCTGAACGGAGAGCACGCTTTAACGCTGGAAGAGATTGGTGAAAAGTTTAACCTCACGAGGGAAAGGGTAAGGCAAATAAAGGAAAAGGCAATTCGAAGATTAAGGCACGCCTCAAGGAGCAAGTACCTGCGCGCTTATTTGGGCTGAGAATGTTTGTAAAATATTTTAAACTTATTTTACTTGCTTTTTTAACGGCTCTTCTTTTTGCCGCTTGCTCGTCTTCAACTTACACCGAAAGGTATTCGAAAAAGGAAACTCCCGACAAGAAAAAGGAGATTGGCTCCGCGCGGTTTACTTCGGAAAAAGATGTTAAGGAATTTGACACACCGCCGGTAGAAAATCATCCCGTTAGTAAAGACGAAGTAATTAAACGGTACGGCGGCGTCTTAAATAAAAAAACAAAACTTAACGCACGGGAAAAATTGTTGTTTCAAATAATTAACTTTCTCGATTCGCCTTACCTTTACGGCGGGGAGAGTAAAAACGGAATTGACTGCTCGGCATTTACTCAAACTGTTTTTAAGAATAGTCTTAATATTGATTTACCCCGCACGGCTTCCGAACAATTTCTTGTGGGTAAGAAAGTTAGCGGAGTGAAAAGTTTGAAGTTCGGTGATTTGATTTTCTTTAATACTACAAAAACGAGATTTCCCGGACACGTGGGAATTTATCTCGGTGGCAGTTTGTTTGCACATTCAAGCGTTCACCAAGGAGTAACGATCTCTTCGTTAAAAAGCTCTTATTACAAAGATCGTTTTGTCGGGGCAAGGAGAGTGTTTGAGTTTGATTCTCTGAAGTAATGTGGTTTTAAGATTGCTTTGCTAACGGTGCTTTTCTAATTCTCTTTTTACTCTGTTAATCTTAGCGTCCAATTTGTTTTTGAAAAAACCTTCGTTGCTTTCTTTTGCTTTCTCCAAATAATTTTCGGCAGCAGTTAAGTTGTTGCTTCCAAGTTCCGCACGGGCAAGCGTAATGTAATTAAGTGTACGCAGCCAATTTTTAAAATCAAAATTTTCCTTTAATGCTTGCTTGGCAACCTTGATTGCTTCTTCGTACTTTTTTAAATCCGACAAACATTGTGCTTGAATTGTGAGTGCGGTTGCCTTTGCTTCGGAGTCTTTAATTAAAGGTAGAAACTTTTCGGATAGATTAAAACATTGTCGGGACTTGCCGGCATCGTAAAAATTTTGAAGAATTTGAACTAACGAATCTTCCTTTGTGAAACCGTTGGCAAGGTAATGTTCGCTTGCGTAATTTGCAAAAACATCCTCCTGAATTTTTTTTGCACCGAGCGAGCAAAGTTCCAAGTGACGGTTAAAATTTTCTTTGTCTCCAAGCATTGCGTAAGCAATGGCTGCTCTCAGGTTTGCGTAGCCGAGGTAATCGACTATTCTTGTGCTTTTAAAAAATTTGTCGAAGTACTTAATGCTCAACTTGAAATTGTTTTTCTTGAATGCAATGTCCCCGAGTAGAAAATAAGAAAATGCAATTGTTTGTCCGAGCTCAGAAGTTTTGCTTCCGGCTATTTTGTTTAGCAACACCTCAGCCTTATCCAATTGCCTCTGCTCAATTTTTATCAGAGCCTTCTGGTATTTGAATAAAATATTTCTCGGATATTTGCGGATTACTCTATTGATGTAGTAAGAAGCGGAATCGTAGTCGGCGAGGTACTCCAAATAAATTTTTGAAAGGTGGTAGGCTGCTTCGTCGCTTGAAAAGATTGAATTGGCGTAAACCTTTTTTAACAACACGATTGCTTTGTCCTTGCTGTAATCCAGCCCCGTTAAATCCAAAGCAAATTTCAACATCCCGGGAACGAAGCTCAATGCGTAATCAAATACGCCCAAGCCCAACAGAGCATCGTTAAAATTATTGTCAAGCGACAATGCCTCTTCAAAATAAGAGACCGATTTTTTTGTGTCCCAAAAAGCTTGGAATGCTTTTGCTTCCGTGCTCGCAAAAGCGGATTTGAGCATATAGGTTGAGCCGAGGTAGTAGTAAGTCCATTTGTCTTTGTCCGAATTTTTAAGCCTCGCCTCGCCTTTCTTCAAAGCAATATTCAAATACTTTCTGAAAATGATTGCGTTTTCTTTCTGCCTGCCGCCAAGGTATTTCCACAAATAGTTTCTCGCCAAAAAGTAAAAAGGGGCGGGGGAGTCCGGGTGAAGGGAAATCTCTTTGTTAAAAAATTCTTCCGCTTTTGAAAACTCAAGATTGTAAGAGAGGTGATTCCCTTTTAGGAGAAAGTTGTCCGGCTGTGGAAAATTTAATTTTGCAGAAAAAAGAAAGAGCACCAGTAGAAGGAAACGCTTAGTCATTTTGTCCTTTTTTTTCTTGCGAATATTTTACCGCAGCGGCGATGAATTCCCTGAACAACGGATGAGCTTTTGTTGCGCGGGATTTCAATTCGGGGTGAAACTGACAGCCGACAAACCACGGGTGATCTTTGATTTCAATCATTTCCACAAGTTTGTTGTCGGGGGAAACTCCGCTAAAAATCATTCCGTTTTTCTCAAGCACTTCCCTGAATTTGTTGTTCACTTCGTAGCGGTGGCGGTGGCGTTCGGAAATTTTCTCCTTGCCGTAAGCCTTGCGCGCTTTTGTGCCTTTTTTAATCACACACGGGTAAGCCCCCAAACGCATTGTTCCGCCTTTGTCCTTTATTTTCAACTGCTCGGGCATTATGTGAATTACATTGGAACGGTTTTTCTTGAATTCCGCGCTGTGCGCATTCTTGATTCCGCAAACGTTCCGGGCATATTCGATTACGGCGCATTGCAAACCGAGGCAAATTCCGAAGAAAGGAATTTTATTCTCCCGTGCAAATTTTATTACGTTGATTTTTCCCTCGATTCCTCTCTCGCCAAAGCCGCCGGGAACGAGAATGCCGTCGTAGTCGGCTAATTTTGTCTGGGGTTCAACTTCCTCGAAAATTTCCGAGCTGATGTAATCAACATTAACTTTTACGTCGTTTTCGGCGCCTGCGTGAATAAAAGCTTCGGAAATACTTTTGTAAGCGTCAAGATAATCCGTGTATTTACCGCAAACGGCAATTTTAACTTCGCCCGAAGGATTTTTTACTTTTGCCAAAAATGCTTTCCATTTTTCAAGGTCAATGTTGATGTCGGGCAATTTTAATTTTTTAAGAACAAGGTGGTCGAGATTTTGTTCGTGCAGTACAATCGGGACTTCGTAAATAGTGGAGCAATCGTAAGCCGAAATAACGTACTTGGGGGAAACGTTTGTAAACAAAGCAATCTTTTCACGCAGCGGTTTTGAGAGCGGGCGCTCGGAACGGCAAATTAAAATGTTCGGTTGGATGCCGAGTTCAAGCAAGTTTTTAACGCTGTGCTGCGTTGGCTTGGTTTTCATTTCTTTTGCAGCTTTGATGTAAGGCACAAGAGTTACGTGAATGTAAAGAACATTTTTCCTGCCCATCTCGAGCTGCATTTGGCGGATTGCTTCAATGAATGGCAGTCCTTCAATGTCGCCGATTGTCCCGCCGATTTCGGTTATTACGATGTCGTATTTGTTTGTTTCGCCAAGGGATTTAATTTTGTTTTTAATTTCGTCGGTAATGTGCGGAATAACTTGAATGGTGGCGCCAAGGTAATCCCCGTGGCGTTCTTTGTTAATTACCTCGTAATAAATTTGACCGGTAGTTGTGTTGTTTGCACGGGTCATGTTTACGTCGAGGAATCTCTCGTAATGCCCGAGATCCAAATCGGTTTCCGCACCGTCGTCGGTTACGTAAACTTCCCCGTGCTGGAACGGGCTCATTGTTCCGGGGTCAACATTGATGTAAGGATCAAGCTTTTGAATTGTAACGGAATAACCCCTCGATTTAAGAAGCAAACCTAAAGATGCGGCTGTTATTCCTTTGCCTAAAGACGATACAACGCCCCCCGTTACGAAGATGTACTTAACTTTCTTTTTGAACTTCATCTCTCTTAATAAAAGTTAGAAATTTTAGTGCCTAAGATAAAAAAAAATCTTTTCTTCTCAATTTTATTAGGCTGATTATTTCTAAAATAAACGACAGGATTTTAACGATACAAATTTAAAATGGGTGGTAAAATAAGAAAGAAGAAACGAGAAATAAGAAATGGATACTACGCTAGACGCAAGAAGCAAGACGTAAGATGTTATTCCGGTGCAAAGAACAGATAACGGTGAACAGAGAAAAATCAAGGTCGAGAGATTGCAACAGGGTTATTCGTCATTTGCCCTCCCTTTCGGAGAGGCAAGTCCGCCTTCGGTTCCGCCGCTGGCGGAACAGGCGTCGTGTAATTCATTGCGGTAAAATAGATTGGGAGTGCAAAAGCAAATATTAAACTGTAACATCCTGCAGATTGCGGAACTCGCAATTTGCAGGGGATCAAATCGTTAACCCACGACTTCAGTCGTGGGGAGCAAAAGAACCAAAATCGTAAAACAAAAACCGGTTTACCGGTTTTTTCCACCCCGGGAAACAAGCTACCCTAAAACCTGTAAACAGGTTAGTTCTTTGTTAACTCAGTACTGTCCAAACGGCTGCTCCGAAGAAGTGGCGTTGCCAAAGCTGTTTGTTAATGAAATTACTCTAATTGAGCGGGATAATTCTCTTGCTCTGTCTTTATCTTTGTACAATTCAATTCTTCGCTTCGATACCTTCGGCATCGTTTTTTTTCTTCCCTTTGTTTTCTTCTTCGAGCATTCGACCCCGTTGGGGTCGGAGGAGTGAAATTATACTGTAGCGCAGATTGCTTGCTCTGTCGGTCCAATGGACTCCGTTGGAGCGTTCCTTCGGAACAATCTGCGGGGAGAAACATGACAAAACGTTTAACTTAAAATTAGCAAGAATCTTTTGCCACCGGTTTTAAATTGTACCAAATTTGACCAAATCACCAAATATTACTATATTTGGTGAGTCAAATCACCAAAAACAGCAAAAATATGATTAATAGAACTTTAGTTAAAAAGATAGTTAACAGTTTCTCACTGCGTAAAATAATTGTTATTTACGGCGCAAGACAAGTTGGTAAAACAACTTTACTTAAACAGATTGCAAAGTTGAGCGGGGAAAAAATTTTATGGTTTAACGGGGATGAACCTGATGTAAGAGAAATGTTTCTAAACGCAACTTCCACCAAATTAAAATCTTTAATCGGAGACTACAAATTTGTTTTTATTGATGAAGCGCAAAGGATTAAAAATATCGGGCTGACGTTGAAGCTGATTTACGATAACATTCCGAAAGTACAGGTTGTTGCAACGGGGTCATCTTCTTTTGATTTGTTCGATGAAATAAAAGAACCGTTAACCGGCAGAAAATTGGAATTTGTCCTTTATCCCATTTCGTACGGGGAAATGGTTGAGCATTTTGGAGTTATTGAAGCTAAGCGTCACCTCGATTCGATTTTAAAGTTCGGATTATATCCTGAAATTGTTACGGATTATTCAAACGCCGAGCGGTTATTACCATTAATTGCAGATAGTTATCTTTACAAGGATTTACTTTCTTTCGAAGGTATTAAAAGACCAAACCTATTGGTAAAAATAACGCAAGCGTTAGCGCTGCAAGTTGGAAACGAGGTCTCTTACAATGAAATAGCACAATTGGTTGGAGCTGATAAAATAACCGTCGAGAAATATATTTATTTACTTGAACAAACCTTTGTTGTTTTTAAGTTGCCCGCATTAAGTAGAAATATGAGAAATGAAATTAAAAAAGGAAAGAAAATTTATTTTTGGGACGTCGGGATTAGAAACGCTATTATTTCAAATTTTTCGGAGATGAGTTTGCGACCTGATGTTGGAGCAATTTGGGAAAATTTCATTATTGCAGAAAGGTTGAAATTTGTTAAATATAATGAGAGTAATGTAAAATCGTACTTCTGGAGGAATGTGAATCAAAAAGAGGTTGACTACGTTGAATATAATAATAAGGAGTACTTAGCTGCTGAGTTTAAATGGAACCCTACTCGTAAGGTTAAGATTCCTCGCTCGTTTTTAAGCAATTACCCTAATAGTAAGACATTATTAATTAATCCTGAAAATTTCACTGAGTTTTTAGAGTAATAGTTGTTAGGGAAAATTTTAAGACTGACATATTTTGAGAATTTAAAATAAAAAAGCCGCCTGTTTAGGCGGCTTTGTTTTGGAAGTGCGAAATTTATTTTATTCCTGCAATTTCTTCCATCATATCCGTTGTAATGGATTTCGGTCTCTCGATCGGGTAACCCAAAGCGCGGTCCCAAACAATGTTGGTTGCTACGCCCAAGGAACGTCCGATTCCGAAAAGTACCGTGTAGAAATCGTATTCTTTGATTCCGTAGTACCATTGAATAACGCCGGATTGTGCGTCAACATTCGGCCAAGGATTCTTGGCTTTTCCGTGCTCTTGCAGAATCGGCGGAACTACTTTGTAAAGCATATCGACATATTTGAAGATTTCGTCGTCCGGTAAATGCTTCAAGCAGAATTCACGTTGTGCTTGGTAACGCGGGTCGGTTTTTCTCAAAACTGCGTGACCGAATCCCGGGATTACCTGACCGGAATTAAGCGTATCCCAAACGAATTTTTTCATTTCTTCTTCGCTCGGAAGTTTGCCGCCCATTTTTTCCATTACGCCTTGAATCCAGCGTAGTACTTCCTGGTTTGCCAAGCCATGAAGAGGACCTGCAAGACCGTCGAGCATTGCCGAAATTGAGTAGTACAAATCGGAAAGTGCGCTTGCAACAAGGTGACCGGTGTGAGCGCTGACGTTTCCGCTTTCGTGGTCGCTGTGGAGAATGAAATACAAACGGGCTACGTCGTCGTAAGGTTTGTCGATGCCCATCATATGTGCAAAGTTACCGCCCATATCCAAATCGGGATCGGGAGCGATAATATCGCCGTCACGATATTTCCAACGGTAAATGAAAGCTGCAATTTCGGGAATGCGCGACCAGAGGTTCAAAGCGTCCTCTAACATCGGCTCCCAGTAATCCATTTTGCTGATGCCTTCGTTGTATTTTTGTGCGAAGACTGATTCTTTCTGCATTGCAACAATTGCAGTTGCAAACATTGCCATTGGGTGTGAATCTTTAGGCATAGCTTTCAATACGTCGAAAACGTAAGAAGGCACTTCTCTGCGTTTCTTGAATTCTTCGGCTACCATCAAAGCGTCTTCTTCCGTCGGGATGTCACCCGTTAAAAGTAAGTAAAGAAAGCCTTCAACGTAAGGCATTTCAGCGCCGGGTACCTTAGGTAATTTTTCAAGAACTTCGGGAATTGTGTACCCTCTGAAACGGATTCCTTCGTAAGGGTCCAAATAGGAAATATCGGTTGTAAGGCATTTAACGCCTCTCATTCCACCGATAACTTGTTTAATTGTAACGTCCCCGACTTTTACATCGCCATATTCTTTCAAAAGCCTTGTCGTTCTGGGGCGCCAACCTTCAATCTTCTCATAGAGTTTTTCCTTTAAAGTTGCCACTGTAACCTCCTAAATCTTATTTTGAATTCGGTTGAACTTTTGTGAAAAATCAAATTCAACCACATTCAAAAATATGATTTTTCTCGGAAAAATGAATGCGAAAATCCGATTTTATGTCAAAAAAAATTAAAAAAAATCAAAATTTTTCGAGAGCGTTCCTACCCGCCGAAAACCCGCTTAAAACGGCGCTTTCAATGGTTGCCGGAAGTCCCGGATGTGTCCAATCCCCCGCAAGGAGCAGGTTTTTGAAGGGACTTTTAATCTTTTTTCTTAGTTTTTCGAATTTTGCCGAAGGAACGAATGTTGCCTCTTTCTCTTTGGTGATTTCAATTCCCGTTACAAGGTCGTTGTAAAAGAGAGGAATGTAATTTTGCAATTCTGCCAAAAGTGTTTCGGATATTTCCTCTTTGCTTTTCTCAATTAGTTCGAACGCTGCGCTTGTAACAAGTGTAATGTAACTGCCGTGGTTAAATACCCAGTGAATTTTCGAATCGATCAAAGCGGCGAATTTACAGTTCAGAGGATTGTTTTTTAACCCGATGTGTAAATTTAAAATCGGGGAGTAAGAAATCGAGTCTTCAATTTCGGGCAAAAAATTTTCTCCGAATATTTTTTTTGCCTGCCGGAAAGGAACGGAAGAAATTACTGCGTCGAATTCTTTTAGCTTTCTTTTGGTTGTTATTACCTCTGTGATTTTCCCTCTTTGTGTTTTTACGGAGACGACTCTCTCTG
>JALWGH010000258.1 GCA_027013735.1 Melioribacteraceae bacterium | reverse complement strand
TGAGGGGTATTTGTCGCAATTCGAATATCAAATCGGACGAATTGGTCTCTCCGCCGTATAAAAGAACAAAATCAAAATCATCTTCGTCAACTTTGAATTTGAGTTTTAATTTTTTTATTACTCTATTATCCAACACAATTACCAATCCTTTATCTGTTTTGTTTCTTTATATGGTGGCAGTGTTTGGCATTCTTTCGTGTTTTGGTTTTTCCTTGTTGCAATAAGCAAATCCAACGGGTCGGGTAATTCTTTAGCTCTCGGCGGAACTCCGAAATGGTTTTTTAATTTTTTGTTGATTGAAATAATTTTCTGTTTTAAACTACTCATAAATTCATTTTGCAAAAGCTTGAATAAAAAAATAGCGGTCGAAGAGTTTGGTTTGCAAACTCCCCGAACCGCTAAAATTAAAACAAGACTCGGTTAAAATATTAACCCGACGTCAAAAAATTGAACGCTTTTCAATCTTCCGTAATCGGCGTAACCGAAGTCCAAGACAATTTTAAAATTGCTTGCCAAGGATGCTTTGATACCGCCGCCGAAAGTGAGACCGCCTTCTTCGTTGTTCATAAAGAGCTGTTTGTAACCTGCTCTTACAAAGAAGGATTCGTCGTAAGCAAATTCAAGTCCGCTGTTAACATATTCGGTGTTGTCGTTCGGGTGAACGGCATCAACCGAAGTGGTAACGCGAACGTAACGATTGCGAACAACATCCATCGACAAACCGATTCTGAACAACATCGGCAGGTCGAATTCCCGCGTTGTGTATTTGGAAGGAATGTTGTTCGGTCCGCTGTTGATGTCGTTGTTAGGATCGTAGTTGAACTGAATGTCCCTTCCGTCAAGCTGCATCTTAGAGCCGTAGTTTGTAATGGATGCGCCGATTTTCAAGTCATTGAACGGCGTACGGTAGAGCATACCGATATCCATTGCAAAGCCGGATGCGGCTGTGTTCCAAATGGATTCGTGAATGTACTTTGCAGTTAAACCGAAGGAGAACCTGTCGGTTAATTGTCTTGCGTAGCCTACTCCTATTTCGAGAGCGCCTGCGTCCCAATAGCGTCCGTCGCCTTCGGGATTTTGGAATGTTCTTACTTTTTCCTCAGGCACGTTGAAGGCAGTCAGGGTTGAGAATATTGTTCCTAATCCTTCAATATTAACTGCGCCGGCTGCAAAGTCGTAGCTCATATCTGCAAGCCAATTAGCGTGATTAAATGCGACTTGGGCGTTAGCCGTAGCCTCGGCAATCCCTGCAGGATTGTAATAAACCGAGTAGATGTCGGAGCCGATAGAAGTTAAGGCTCCGCCCATGGCAACGGCTCGCGCGCCCGGGTTTATTTTGAGAAATTGTCCGGCCGTCGTCCCAACTTTAGAAGTGCTTCTAAAAAGCTGGGCGTTGGAGACCGAAGCCACTCCCAAAACGAGAGCTAAAATCAAAATTTTATTTTTTATGCCTTTCATAATTTTATTTCCTCCGTTAAATTAGCCGATAGGCATTATTTAATTACAGCAAATCTTCCAATTTTTTCTCCCACGCCTGGTACTTCAACGTGGTAAATGTAAACACCGTAAGCAATACGTTGACCTTCGAAACTGAGCAAGTCCCAAGTAGCCATACTTGAGTTGTCGTCTTTTTCGATTTTGTCAACAAGTTCTCCCGTAATGGTGTAGATTCTAATCGTACACTTCGGGGGAAGGTTTCTGAATTGCAGCACTTTGTCGCCGCGTTTTTCTGTGGTTCTTCCGGGCATTTCGGCTTCGGAATATGCCACGTAGGGATTGGGAACCACGTAGATTTTGTCTAAGGAAGAATTTGCTACCGCCTTACTAAACTTAGCGGATTTTGTGGTAAACAGATATTTGTCGCCTTTCTGGAACGGTTTAGTAGTTTTTACTGCGTAAATATCTCCTTTACCGGGAAGTTTCGGATTGGGGTTAACCGAAGTATCCGGCAGCGAGAAATTGAGCAAATAGGAAGTTCTAAAGTCCGCAAAAGGCGATGAAATGTCGGATGGACGTAAAATTATGTCTTCACCAAAATCCCACTGACCGTTGTTTTTTGTTCCCGTTTTTTCAACAACGAGGTAAACGGCGGGTTTGTTGTTGGTTACGTCGTAAATTGTGAACGGGCAAACAACTTTGGACAATGTTGTTGTGTAAGCCGTGTCGCCTGTGTTTACCCAATGTCCCGTAGAATCAACGTCAAGGTCGTTCCAACGTACTTCCCAGTCTCCACGATATTGAACGTGGTTACCCGGGTAAGACCCTGCGGCGTTGCTCCACAGAAGGGAATCTTTAACATCGGTCTTTGTGTCCGTAATCCAACCGCTATTGTTGTAATCCAAATTTAACGGGTCGTTTTTAACGAAGATTTTCATTCCGCTAAATGTCGGGTTAGCATCTTCATTATTTAACAGACCGCTTTCGTAAACGGGATAGAAACGGTAATAAATCGTGAATTCTTCGCCTATTGGCAAGTCGCCTTTGTGGAGACCTCTGATTTTTCCAAATTCCGAGTTAACGAAATATTTGGAAGTATCAACAGTGTTTCCACCGGCGTCTTTAACAACAACACTGCTTGTAATAATATTTTGGTGACCTAATTCAACAAACACGGTGTCCTTGGAATAAAAAGTTTCCGTGACGCCTGTTGAATCTTGCACATTGTAAGTTGTATCCGAATCAAATTCAACCGTGTAAACTTTATCGGGTACTTTTAGTTTATCTAAAATTTGAACTCTTATTTGACCTGTCGAATTACCTTTTAGTTGTTCGGGAGTTCCGCCTTCGCCGACTTCGGGGTTAACCATTCCAGCTGGAATAGTACCCGGAGTAGCCTCGACAGTATTAACATCGAATGTTAATTCTCCCGTAATCGGGTCGCGAGAAATTACGGCTTGGTCTTCGGTAGGCGGAATTTCGTCCGTACCGAAATCGTATGCTACAACGGCATAGTAGTAAGTAATTCCGTTAGTGACCGTGGAGTCAACATACTGGTGAACCAAACCCGTATTGTCGCCAAGGTAATATTTGACTGCTCTTCCGGGATACTCAACCGGATGGTAACCGCTTAGAGAGTCAATCTTATCGAACTGTGCAATCGGTTTGCCCAAGAAAGGATTGCCTCTTCCGTCCGTAATGGTAAACACATCTTGGAATGTGTATTCTTGGGAGCGGTAAATTTTGTAACCTTCAAAGTCCTTTAATCCCGAGAGAGGGTCAACCGAATTTTCCGCTCTCGTATCCCAATAGAGGGTAACTTTATGATCTCCAGCAACTGCTTTTACTATCGGTTTTACAGGAGGTTGTGCAAAGCGGTAATCCGCCTCGAGAATTCTTGTGGATGTTTCGGCGTTCATTACCAAGTCGTTCAAGTCGTTACCGAAGAGGATACACATTGAGAATCTTTGTGTCTCTCCTACGTCCAGACTTAAAGGACCGGTACCGAAGTTAAACACATTATCTCCCGGTTGAGACAAAAGCTCTTGCGAGGAATCAATCGTATCCGCCGAAAGCAATTGCCACATTAACGGGTCGTTCATCGGTACGTTCGGGAGAGAGTTTGTGTAAGGCAAAGCGTGGAAGCTGGTAAGACCAATTTGGTCGGATTCGGAAATGTCACGCAATCCGAAATCAATTTCCGAGCCTGCCCATTTGTAACCGGAAAGTCTTTCGTCGCTAATAGGTTCGCCTTGGTCGTATTTGTTGTTTCCGTTAACATCCTGATACCAAGCTTGAGAGGGTTTACCATCTCCTTCGCCGTAATCAGGTCCCGGATAGTTCGGCGAATCGGGTCCGATGCCGTCGATGCCGACGTCATCTTTTTCGGGATTCCAGTCGCCGTCTTCGTCGCCGGCAAACCTTGGTTTCGGAGGTCCGAAAACTGCGGTGTATTTAGCAACGTCCGAAATTCCTGTCGTTAAAGGAATACTTACTCCGTCAATAAATTGTCCTGCGCTGTTTTCAGGAGTTTCGTCGGTAATACCGTCGTCATCGTTGTCAAAATTATCTGTTGCATTGGAGGGAGATTCGAGGAATTTCCAGCCGAAATATCCGGTCGGGTGACCGTTCATTCCTACCGGCGGGTCGTCCCAAGCGTAAACCATATTACGCGAGCGTTGAGGGAAGTTATCCCCTTGAAGCGAATGACCGAAGGGGTCGATAAATCCTGCCCAGTCGTCATTGTAATCGCTTGCGCCTCCAACGTGCGGGTCGCCGTGCATTCCGAAGTATGCTTTTTCGATTTTTTTCTCACTTGCGTTGGTTATTTGGTAAACAAGGAAAACGATATCGTCAGCTAAGGGATTGTTAAACTGGATAATGCGCACTTCCATATTTAATCCGATGCCGCGAATTGTAGTATCGGAAGGAACAGGATAATATGGAAATTCTGCGTTTGTAAAGTCGTCGTCAACATAATAGACTTCTTCGTCCGGTGCGGTAGCTTGGTCGCCCAAGAAAGCAGGCCAAACATATTTACCTATTCTCGGATCGTACCAACTGTCGGGCCAGGAATCGGGTTTGCCGTCACCGTTTTTGTCCCCGATATTTAAACGGGCAATTTCGTTTTGAGTTGTGTCAACGTAGCCGTCTTTAGGCAACCAACCCCATTTGATTGTACGGGTTGGGTCGTAATCTCCTTGTCCCGAGAGGATGAAGGAGTCGTCAACAATGTGAAGTGTTTGACCGGAGTCTCCCACTACTTCCGCAGCGGCGAGGGGACCGAATTCAAATCCGTAACCGAGTCCGTGCCAAACGAGGTCTGCAATGTTCGACAAGCGGTGAGGTGCACAAATTGAGCCGTAGTTAAACACAAGAGTCGTAATATTATTACCGCTAATAATGGACTCTTTAATAACTCTCGGGTCGCCTGTCGTTTTAAAAAATCTCGGCGGGTAATTCCCTCCGAACATTCTTTGTAAGTCGGCTTCGCTAAGTTCTTTGTAAATAGGATAACCGTACTTATCTTTCTTTTGAGCGTGAACTACAGACGTAACAGTCCAAAGACCAAGCGCCAAAAGAATTATCAGATAAATTTTATTTTTCATTTTTTCCATTCCTTCTACTAATTAAATATTACTGAGAAACCAAGACGAACTTCCCGCGGTCTGCTGATTCTTTCCGGACGGTGGGAGTAGTAACCGTTAATTACGTCAATGCCGAACAAGCCCGGATCGTGTCTTTCGATTCTCTTTCTAATGTCGGAGAATCTAATTGCATCAGCAGTTTGTTCTACGGCTTGCAGAGCGCGTCCCGTGCTTGCATACACGTAGCGTTCGTTTTCCGTATCGAAAAGATTTCTTACTTGCAAGAAAATCGAATAGTTGAAATGTCCGATTTTGAAATATTTTTCGAACTTAAAGTCAACATTCCACTGAACAGGTTGTCTGTCGGAATTTTGTTCGTAAGTGATTGTCCGCGGAATTGAAGAAGGAAGAATCGGAGTGTAAGGAGTACCTGTTTGGAAATTACCGATAAGTCCTAATGCCCAATCTCCGGGTTGAGTTAATGCAATGGAAGCGTTAATTACGTGCTGCCTGTCAAATCCAAGGGGCACAAGGTAGGTTTCCGTTTGTTTGCCCGAAACCTCGCTGTAGAATAGATCTTCCGAAGGATAAGTCCTGTTTCCTTCCGCCACTTGGAATGTATAATCCAACCTTGCGCTGAAAAGTCCGCCCGGGGCTCTTCTTTTGTAGAAAGAAAGTGTAATACCACGAACGTTTGAATAAGCAAGGTTAGTTAACACGCTGTATTGACGTCCTGTTTTTGTGTAAACCGTTTGAGTGTAAATGTAATCATTAACGTCTTTGTAATAAGCCGTAAGATCCATTTTGAAGTTCTCGGCTAACTCTTGCTGCAATCCCATTTCGTATTGAACGGATTTTTGCATATTAACATTAGGATTGCCGAAAGAAGGAGTGGTACCAACGTTTGTTACGTAAAAGTTGTGATTCCTGTACAAACTGGAAAGAGAACCGTTCTGGTAAAAATGCCCGTAGCTGAATCTTAAAACACCCTTTGCCGTAATGGGGAAGGAGAAACTGATACGAGGCGAAAGGTGTTGTTTTACTTTTGCTTTTTTCAAGCTACGAGTAATAAAGCCGAATTGAATATCCTGTAAATCTTTGGAAAGATTTGTATTGTAATAGGCTTTAGGATCAAAATACTCGTAACGTAAACCGACATTCAAAATAAGAGTTTTTGCCAATTCGATTTTATCTTGAATGTAAACAGCTCCGTCAACGGGGTATTTTCTGTAAGTGGTAATTAAGGAGGGTTCTGTATTCGGATCCGGTTTGTAGCGTAAGATTTGAAGCGTGCTGTCGTAAAGCATATCATCCGTAATAATGTTACTGCCGTCTGCTTTACGAACCTGAACGTTGTAACTTTCTACCCACAAATTGTGGAAGCGTGCTTCGAAACCGAATTTAACTTCGTGGTGCTCAAATAATTGGGCAACCATATCGCCTTTAACGGTTGATGTTATCGTTTTACGCGCAAATCTGTGGTTGTCCGTTCCACCCGCAAGATACATTGTGTTGCCAATGGTCCTTCTGTAAAGGGTGGGCAAGTAGTGCGGGTCTTTGATGTCCTTGTACAAATAATATTCGCCTTCGTTGTAACCGTAAGACGCTTTCAAAGTGTAAAACATTCTGTCGTTAATAGTGTGGGTTAACCCAATGGTTTGAATCATTCCGTCACTGTAACTTGTCCCTCTGCCGTCGGGATTAAACATATAAGAACGGCTGAAGGATTGTGATTGTGCCTTATTGTAAACAACCTCGTATCTTAATTTGAAAAGGCTTGACAGTCTGTAACTAACATTGCCTTGCAAGTTCAAGCTCCAGTAAGGGTTCATTGCTACAATTTTACCGTCGCCTGTCGGATGCCCGTTGCTGTTAGGTGAATAAGGATTGAAATAATAAGGCTCCGTTGAAACACCGTATCTCGGATCTTCCTTCCTGAAAGCTTCACGCGAAAGGTAAGAATCCGAAGGATTGTAAAGTCTTACGCCGTACAAAGAGCCTTTGAAATTTTCAAAGACGCCGGACATAAAAAACTTTACTTTTTTATTTGTGTACGGAACAGGTCCTCCAAAGGTGAATTCGCCTCTTGCCCTGTTCAGAGGGTCAATCATATCAATGTGATCAAATAAATCTTTGTGTGTGGAAAGATAATCTCCGCTGTAACCTCTTAAACTAAAGGAATATTTATTCCCGCCTTCCTTAGTAACGTAGTTTACAACGCCGGAAAGAGCGTTTCCGTATTCGGCGCTGAACGTACCTGCGGAAAGTGAAACTTCTTGTACGGCGTTTGTTGCTAGCCCTATTGAACGGTTGTTGCCATACGGGTCGTTTAACGATACGCCGTTTAGAGTGTAAGCAATTTCGTTACCGTAACCGCCTCTAACGTGAATTGCGCCGTTATCGCCAACGGTTACGCCGGCGGTTAATTTAATTACATCCGAAATTTGATCAACAGGTAATTGTTGAATTGTTTCGGAAGTAATTGCCACTTGAGGGTTTGTTAAATCCTGTCTGATTAGAGGATTTCTTTCTCCCTCAACAACCACGGCTTGCATTTGAATTGAGCCGGGGGAAAGTTTGAAATCGAGTCGTGTAGTGAAGTCAACGTTTACACGAACATCTTTGTAGGTTTGTTTTTGGTAACCTACAACCGAGGCTGTAATTGTGTAAACCCCGGGGGGAACATTGAGGATAACGAAATTACCTTCGATATCCGTAGCGGCTCCCATTGTTGTGCCTTCTATTATTACGTTCGCAAACGGAAGCGGTTCGCCGGTTTCTTTGTCTTTAACCGTACCTGCTATTTTACCGGTGTTACCGGCAAACAACTGGATTGAGAACGTAAAAAACAGAAGAGCAAATAGCACTCGTAATTTTTGATTCATAATTGCTACCTCTAAGATTTTATTGATGTGATGTTTCGGCATTATTTATTTTTTTAATTACGCACATTCAAGCGTGCAAAATAAGTTTCTTGGAATTTTAAGTCAAATAATTTTTCAAGTAAATAACCAAAAAAACGAAAATATTTATTTACAAAAATAAAACTTAATTTGTGTCAAAA
>JALWGH010000257.1 GCA_027013735.1 Melioribacteraceae bacterium | reverse complement strand
GCAAAAATTATTCCAAGAAAAATGAACTTTAATTTGTTAGAAATAGACGGAATTTTAGTAAACAAGGACATTTTAAATGTCAAGTTTACCTGCAATCTTTCGCAATGCAAGGGCGCTTGCTGTACGCTCGAAAGTGAGTACGGTGCACCGGTTACAAAAGAAGAAATTGAGATTATTGAAAGAATTTTTCCTGTTGTTAAAGAATATTTACCCGAGCTTAACAAAAGAATAATTGAAAAAGACGGATTTTACGAAGAAAAATCGGGCGATCTTTTGCTGAAAAGCATTAACAATAGGGAGTGTGTTTTTGCTTACTACGACGGAGACATTGCAAAATGCGCAATCGAAAGAGCTTATCGTGAAGGGAAAGTTGATTTTCCCAAACCGCTTTCCTGTCATTTGTTCCCGATTAGAGTTTCAGAATTCGGAGGAGATGTTTTACGTTTTGAAAAATACAATGAATGCCAAATTGCATTGGAGTACGGGCAGGAGACAGGCTTAACGGTAGCTGAATTTTGTAAGGATTCTTTAATAAGAGCGTACGGAAAAGAATGGTACGGTAAATTAATTAACAATTTGGATAGTTAAATATGCTTTCAATTTCTCAAAAAATCGGTTTATCTCAAAAACTTTCACCTCAACAAATTCAATTTCAGAAATTGTTACAATTAAATGTTCTTGCTTTGGAGCAAAGGATTAAAAACGAACTTGAGCAAAATCCTTTGTTGGAGGAAGTGCAGGAAGAAATTGAAGAACCGGAAATGGAATTGAAGGAAGAGAAACCGGAAGATGAAATTGAAACCGGCGATAGCGACAATGCGGAAGACGAATTCGATCTTGAAGATTTTATGAATGATGAGGATTTCGAGCAAATAGCTTCGAATAAAAATGACGAGGAAGAAGACTCCCGTCCTATTGCTCCTGCCAAAAGTACGCTTACGGAAGAATTGCTCGAACAACTCCATTTATTGGATTTGACCGAAGAGGAAACAATACTTGGTGAAAATATTATTTACAGCTTGGACAACGACGGCTATTTTCGTGAAGATTTACACGAGTTGGTGAATAACTTAAAAATGTTTGACCATATTGACATCTCTTACGAAAGGGCGGAGGAAATTCTAAAGAAAATTCAAACGCTCGACCCTGTGGGAATTGCGGCAAGGGATTTGAAGGAATGCCTGCTTGTTCAGCTCGAAAATTTGGACTTCGACCCGTACTATTCTTTCCTTGCAAAAAAAATGTTGAAGGAGCATTTTGACGATTTTTTAAATAAGCGTTACGATGCCATTAAGAAAAAAATGGAATTGTCGGACGAGACGCTGAAAGAAGTAATTTCTTTGATTAAAAAACTCAATCCCAAACCCGGCGCAGGCAATATTGAAGCGGAAGAGACAAATCAAATAACGCCTGATTTTATTATTGAAAAAGTAGGGAATAATTACATCATTTCCCTAAACGACAAAATGATGCCTTCCGTTACCATTAGCCGTGAGTATTTGGAAATGCTCAACTCCACCAAGAAAAAGCGAAAGCTCTCAAAGGAAGAAAAGGAAACGCGAAAATTTTTGCGGGAAAAGTTTGAATCGGCAAAGTGGTTTATCGCATCGATTCAGCAAAGGCGGGAAACTTTACTAAAAATAATGCGCGCCATTTTCGAAAAGCAGTACGAGTTTTTTGAGCAAGGACCAAAAGCCTTGAAGCCGATGATTTACAAGGACATTGCCGACGAAGTAGGAATGGACATCTCAACAATCAGCCGGGTGGTAAACGGTAAATATGTTCAAAGTCCGATGGGTATTCACGAACTCAAATATTTCTTCAGCGAAGGTTTGTCCACAAAGGGCGGGGAAGAAATTTCCAACAAACATATTAAAGAATTGATTAAAGAGATAATTGACAACGAGCCGAAAAATGCGCCCCTTAGCGATGATAAAATTGCCGAAATGCTTAAGGAAAAAGGCATTAAAATAGCCCGGCGCACTATTGCCAAATATCGCGAACAAATGCACATTCCGGTTGCGCGACTTAGAAAGGAACTATGAAAAATATTCTTGACGCTCTTATTATTGCCGTTTTGTTTTTCTCCCTTTTCGGAATTCAACACTCGGTTTTGGCTTCCCTTCAAATTAAAGAGAAACTAAAGTCCAAGATTGGTAGTAAAATAGCTTTCTACAGATTGTTCTTTAACATTGAGTCATTGTTGACATTTTTGCTCTTTTATTATTTGTCGCCACATCCAAGGGTTGTTGTTTACAGATTACAGCCTCCTTGGGATTTGGTTGTGCTTGGTTTTCAAGGAATGAGCCTCCTGCTGCTTTTTTGGGTGGCGCTTCACCTTGATTGGAAGGAGTTTTCAGGCATTGCGCAGATTTTACGTTATTTCCGTGGCGAGTACAAAGCCGAAGAACTTGACGAAACCTCCGAATTCAGAATCGAAGGACCTTACAAATATGTTCGGCATCCGGCATATTTGTTTTCGATTTTCTTTTTGCTTTTCAGACCGTCAATGGATTTGTTCTATTTTACGGCATTCGTTTGTATGACCGCCTATTTTTTTGCTGGGGCTTATTTTGAAGAGAAAAAATTAGAAAAAATTTTCGGAGCGGAATACGAAAAATACAAGCAGACTGTTCCGATGATATTACCAATAAAATTTAGAAGGAGAAGAAGTGAAAGTAGTTAAATATTTTTTGTTGATTTTTGTGTCAGCCCAATTATTCGGGCAAGTTAAACCCGATGCGGTTTTGGCTGAAGTCGGGCCCAAGAAAATTACTGTTCGTGAATTTGAAAAACGTTTTGAGTTAACTCCGCAAATAAGAAAAAAAACACAGAAAACATTAAAAATACAGGAAGAAGATTTACTTTATTCGATTATTGCCGAAAAGTTGTGGGCGCTTGCCGCCGAGGATGCAGGCTACGACACAACCAAAATAATGCAAGAAACTTTTAAGTCAATTAAGAAAATGTACATCCGTGACGCTCTTTACAAAAGGGCAATAAAAAACAAAGTAAAAATTACCGCAGTGGAAAGGAAGAAAGCGCTAAAGAGAATGTCCCGCCAGCTCGATTTGAAATTTGTGTTTAGTCCGAATCAAGATGAGATTAAGAAAATTTATTTTATGTTAAAAGGAGGTAAAAGCTTTGATGAAATCCTTGCACACCGCCGCGAAGCCGAAATGGAAAAGGATTTTAAGGAATTCACTTACGGCAGCGCAAGCGAAGATTTGGAAGACATTCTTTTTAACTTGAAGGAAGGGCAATACACTCAACCGATTCAGTTAAACGGCGGTTGGTTCATCTTCAAACTTTATTCAAACCACCCTAAAAAATACGCAAATGCAAAGGCACGGAAGGAAGATGAAATAAAGGCGTTAAGAATTCTCAGGGAAAGAGAAGAAGCAAAATTGGAGAGAAAATTCTTTAAAAAATATTTTAAGAATGAAAAAATCAGCACGGACGGTCACGTGTTCTGGAGCATCTCCAACGCTTTGATTAAAATTTTAATTGACGAACAAAAGAAGAACAATATTCCCGAAGGCAAGAAAATTGTTTTACAGGCGGACGATTATTACAAGTTCGTCAAGTTCCTGGGCGACACGTTGAATATGGAATTTATTCATTTCAAAAAACATCCGATTAAAACGGACGAGTTTATTCGCGATTTCATTTTTGAAGGCTTTTACACGAACACGCTCAACCCCAATGTTATCAGGGCTAAACTCAACGGACGCGTAAAGCGCTTTATTACATTTGAACTTTTGATGAGGATGGGGGAGAAGCAAGGGCTTGAAGATTTACCCGAAGTTAAAGAAGCAATCGAAATGTGGCGCGACAATTACCTTGCCACGCTTCTGAAAAGTAATTATTTGAATAAGATTAAAGTAACGGAAAAAGAAGCCGAGGACTATTACAAGAAACATCACAATAAGGTTGTTCCCGTTAAGGAAGTAAACATTGTTGAAGTCCTGACCGACAGCCTGAGCGTTGTAGAAAAAGTTCTGAACGCTTTGCAAAAAGGTGCGGATTTACACGACCTCGCTATGAAGTACACCAAAAGAGTTTGGACAAAAAAACATCGCGGCGAGTTCGGCTTTTTCCCCACGAGTCTTTATGGCGAAATAGGAAGACGCGCGGCTAAAATGAAAGTCGGGGAAATTGCAGGCCCGATTAAAACAAAAAACGGCTATTCGATTTTCAAACTCCTTGCCGTCCGCGAAAACAAAACTCCGCTTTCGGGAGATTTTAAAGATGTTAAGGACGAAATAATCCGGCGATTGAAAGGCGAAAAAGCTAATAAAGAATTGATTAAACTCACCGTAAAATTTGCCAGACGTTACGGTGTTAAAGTTAATCAAAAACTTTTGGACGGTTTGAAGCTGAAAAATTATCAGATGCTTGTTTACAGGTATTTCGGTTTTGGCGGAAGGATGCTTGCTTTTCCTTTAACTCCTAACTTTTCCGACTGGAGATATTATTGGGAAAGTACAAAAGGGATTCTTCCTTAAATTGCACAAATTAAGGTATATTTAAAAATTGTTTTAATATAATTTTGAAGGAAGTAAAGTGAAAAGAGAAATAAAATCCACAACAATAATCGGGCTGATTCACAAAGGGGAAGCTGCAATAGGCGGCGACGGACAGGTAACGCTTGGCAACACGGTAATGAAACACAACTCAAATAAAATCCGCAAGCTTTACAACGGCAAGGTGCTTTGCGGATTTGCCGGTAGCGCAGCAGATGCGTTTACGTTGTTAAACCGTTTTGAAGAAAAGCTCGAACAGTACCGTGGCAACGTAAGCCGTGCCGTGGTCGAGCTGGCTTCCGATTGGCGAACGGACAAGTATCTCCGCCGGCTCGAGGCAATGCTGGCAGTTGTTTCAAAAGACAAAACTTTTGTAGTTTCCGGCACGGGCGATGTAATTGAACCGGACGACACCATTGTGGCAATCGGCTCGGGTGGAATGTACGCCTTGGCTGCGGCAAGGATGTTGGTTAAGTACAGCGACCTTTCCGCAGAGGAGATTGTTAAAGAGGCTTTGCAGGTAGCCTCGGAAATTTGCATTTACACTAACGACAATATTAAAGTTGAAAAATTGGGAGAAGATTAGAATGGCTAAGGATGTGATGGAAAGTTTGACGCCTTCGCAAATTGTAAATGAATTGGACAAATACATTATCGGACAGCACGATGCCAAAAGAGCGGTAGCAATTGCGCTTAGAAACCGTTGGAGAAGACAGCACGTTGCGGAGAATATCCGCGAAGAAATAATGCCGAATAATATTATTTTAATTGGTGCTACCGGTGTGGGAAAAACGGAGATTGCACGCAGACTTGCGCGTTTGGCAAAAGCGCCTTTTGTAAAAGTTGAGGCTTCCAAATTCACGGAAGTAGGTTACGTCGGCAGGGATGTCGAGTCGATGGTTCGGGACTTAACCGACCTCGCGGTCAATATGGTTAAGGCGGAGCAGACTGAAAAAGTGCACGAAAAAGCGGAGAAAATGGCGGAGGAAAAAATCCTCGACATTTTAATTCCGCCCGTTTTAACTACCTCCGTTGGCGATGAGGAAGAAGAAAATTACAGGAATGTTAAAACCCGCGAATGGATGCGTGAAAAATTGCGCAAGGGTGAGCTTGACGAGAAAATGATTGAGTTCGACATTACAACCCCCGCCGTGGGAATGCATGTGCTCGGTCCTGTCGGAATGGACGATATGGGAATTAATATTCAGGAACTCTTAAGCGGGATGATTCCTAAGAAAAAGAAAAAAAGAAAAACCACGATAAAAGAAGCCCGTAAAATTCTTGCTCAGGAAGAAGCTCAAAAATTAATTGACATGGAAGCCGTTCAAGCCGAAGCAATTAAGCGGGTTGAGGAATCGGGCATTGTTTTCATTGATGAGATTGACAAGGTTGCCGGTTCAACCGGCAAAGGCAGCGGACCGGATGTTTCCCGCGAAGGTGTTCAAAGGGATATGCTGCCGATTGTGGAAGGAACTACGGTCAACACAAAATACGGACCTGTTAAAACAGACCACATTCTTTTTATTGCTGCCGGTGCTTTTCATGTTTCCAAACCTTCGGATTTGATTCCCGAGCTTCAGGGACGTTTTCCAATAAGAGTTGAACTGAACAGCTTAACGGAAGAAGACTTCGTTAAAATTTTAACCGTTCCCGAAAATGCGCTGTTAAAACAATATTCCGCATTGTTGGAAACAGAAGGTGTTGAAATTGAATTCACGAAAGATGCAATTAAGGAAATCGCTTCGGTAGCTGCTTTTGTTAATGAGGAAGTTGAAAACATCGGCGCAAGAAGACTTCACACTATTCTGACTTCTTTGCTCGAAGATATTCTCTTTGACGTTCCCGACAAAATGAAAGAAAAGAAAGTTAAAATCAACGGCAAGTTAGTTAAAGAAAAGCTTGACAGAATTGTGAAAAACAGGGACTTGAGTAAGTATATTTTGTAAAAAAAATAAAATACGGTTAAGTTGAAAATGAGCGAAAGCAAATCTTTTAATCGTTGGTATTATTATTTTTAATTATATTAGTAAATGTTAGTTTAGAAAATGTTTTTACAATATTATTTCAACTAATCGGAGGGAATAATGCAAAAGTTGACTGTAAGTGAAAAAACTTTGAATAAGTATTTTGGAATATTAGAAAATTTGGATAGTAATTCAAAACAGAAACTTATTATTAAGTTGACAAGATCAATTTCTAAAAAGCCACGAAAATTTAACAATTTAAAAAATATTTTCGGTGCTTGGCAAGGTAGTGAAAGTGCCGAAGAGATTATTAGCGATATAAGAGATTCACGCTATGATTACAGAAAAATTGAAGAACTTTGATGCAATATTTATTAGATACAAATATTTGCATTTATTTATTCAAAGGTAAATTTGACCTCGACAAGAAAATAATGGAAGTAGGATTTCATAATTGTGCGATTTCTGAAATTACTTACGCTGAACTAATTTACGGTGCCGAAAAGAGTGAAAAAAGGGATGCAAATTTGGCTTTGGTTGAAAACTTTACTTCCCAAATAATAATATTACCAATTTTCGAAGGAATCAAAATATTTGCCAAAGAAAAAGCACGACTTCGTAAGGAGGGAAAAATAATTAGCGATTTTGATCTTTTGATTGGTGCAACAGCTATTGCAAATAAAATGATATTGGTTACAAATAATGTTTCCGAATTTAGTCGGATGGAAAATATTCAAATTGAAAATTGGACTGAATAACGGAATGTTCAGCTAAGTCGAATGAAAAAATTTTTTGATAGAACAGTTTTATTCGTTTTACTATTTCCTTTACTTACATTTCCCCAGCAACTTTTAAATTTAGATATTGCAAAAAAGAATGTAAAAAATTATTACGAGAGCGGGAGATATTTACGACAAGTAGATTCAATTCTTACAGAAGCGAAAAAAGAAATCGCTTCGTTTAAATTGTCCGAAAATGCCGTGGCAATCTTCGACATTGACGATACGGCGTTGTCAAATTACGAATACACAAAATCACTCGGATTCGGATTTACTCGAAAAACCTGGGTCGCTTGGGTAAAAGCAGGCAAGTGCAAAGCAATTAACCCCGTAAAAGAATTTTACAAATTTCTCAAGAAGAAAGGAGTAAAAATTATTTTTCTGACGGGGAGAGATTCTACGCTGTGCAAAGCTTCAAAGGAAAATTTAATTTCCGAGGGGTTTTCAAAACCGGATTCGATTATTTGCAAGGGGAAATATTTTAACGATTTCCCGGCTTCGCAATTTAAAAACGAAATAAGAAAACAACTCACTTCTGCCGGGTTTAACATAATTTTAACATTGGGCGATCAAGACTCGGATTTAAAGGGAAGTCACACGGGCTTAAAAATCAAATTGCCGAATTATCTTTACGTTATCGATTGAGATTTAAGCACGAGATTAAATTAAGTGGGAGAGAAAGGAATGAAAATAATTCTTTACATAATTGATGTAAGTATTTTTTGCCACAAAATTTAAGGTACAGGTTTAAAATCGGTGGCAAAATTTCAAAGACTTAAAAATACAACAATTGGCGAGCAAGGAGATTTAAGAAATTCGATGAGTAAAGGGAATCGA
>JALWGH010000256.1 GCA_027013735.1 Melioribacteraceae bacterium | reverse complement strand
AACCCTCGGCTTTTACCATCCCGATAAGAAAAAATTTTTAAGGTTTAACTCCGAGCTACCTGAGGATTTTAAAATGTTGATTGAGGAGTTGAGGATTTAATTTTGCTTTTGACAAAGGTACAAGTTCAAATTTGGTGGCAAAAAATATACGCTTCAATTATTTTAAAGAGTGGTCTCCTTTTTTCTTCTGAACTCTCCCCCTTTTCAAACCAAGTTGAAAATTCCGGCGCAGCAGAATCCCCCTCTCTTTGAAAGAGAGGGGGAAAAAGGGGGTGAGTTGTTAAAAATCTAATCTTAATGTATTATTTTTCCTTTTTTGGCTTTTGTCTAATCTTCCCCAAAGTCATTAGATTTTGAAGGCTCTAATGACTTTTGGGGTTAAAACTTTAAGCTAAAACACCCCGTAAAAATGCCGGGTGGGCAACGTAAAAGTGAAGGTTTCTCGGAAACTATCTGAGTTATTTGTTTGAAATTTTTTCAAGAAACTCCTCCCTTTCCCTCCTCTTCATAAGAGGAGGGCTAGTTCTCTTGCGATACACATTCTACAAAGCCACGTCCCGCAAGCGGGACAATTCAACCTACGTTACAATTTAATGACCCGTACCCCAAAGCTAATCCTACGGGTTGAAACCCGTGGTTAATGAGATGTGTTTTCCTGCTTTTGTTACGACAAAACCTTACAATGCGAGAGAAGTTAAGCAATCCAATTGTCCATTCATCCATGCATCCAAGCATCCAGCACTGTAAAATTTTCCACTTTCCATTTTCAACTTTCAATTAAATAAGTCTTAAGTGACGCGTGACGAGTCTTAAGTCTCTGTTCACTGCTAACTGTTCTCTGAATAGGGCGTCTTGCTTGTCGCGCCGTAGCCCGAATGAGGGCGAAGGCGGGCCTGTCGCGCCGTAGTCCAGCGAAGCGCAGACGAAGGCGGACGTCTCGCCTCTCGCGTCTAGCGAACGGGACCTGTCCGGCGTAGTTCCGCAGAATGCGGGACGGAGACGGATTTCTCGTTTCTTCTTTCTTATATTTTTGCCAATAGATTTCTCAAATTCCGTAATTTTATTCAAACAAGCACAACCACCACGAATTCCTACCCTTTAATAACAAAAATACTTCCTTTAACGGGTAACTTAATGTAATAGGTTTTGTGCTTTCTGTTTTTCAGATAGTTTTCCCTTAACCAAGGGTTGTAAATTTTTAAGATTCTGTAATTGTAGCCGTAGCGGGCTGCAAAATCAGCCCAGTGTTTTACACTTCGCAGAACCTTAACTACAAAATATTTCAACGGAGGGTAGAGGTCACTTTGCTTAATGTCAAACCCGTAAAGTCTCGGGTGTTCCATTACTTGTTTAATTGCAAGAATTCTGAAAACAAAGCGGGATGTTTCGTCGTTGAGCACAAGATTGTAATAATTGTGCGTTTTTTCGCGCTCTATTTGTTTGTCGATACCGTTTGTGCCCAAATTGTACGATGCGGCTGCAAGCGTCCACGAACCGTATTTCTGGTGAGCTTCTTTCAAATATTTACAGGCTGCAATTGTTGATTTTTCCACGCTGTAACGTTCGTCGATTTGCTTGTTAACTTCCAAGCCGTATTTCTTAGCAGCGCCTTTCATCAGTTGCCAAAAGCCGGTTGCGCCTGCGTCCGAAACAACATTCTCAAGACCGCTTTCCGCCACTGCCATGTATTTGAAATCGTCTGGGATACCGTAACGTTTTAGTATTCTCTCTATTACTGGGAACCACCTATTTGCTCTTTTCAAATAAAGAATTGTGGAAGAATGGTAATAAGTGTTTATTATTATTTCCTTTTCCAAGCGTTCTTTTACATCCCAATTTTTTAACGGCACTTTCTCCCCGCAGAAACTAATTTTCTTGGGAATTACCGGTGAGATTATTCGGTACTCCTGACTAAATTCTTTCCGGGAATTCATTCCACCTTCGGGCAGTAGTTTAAATCCCAAAACCGCAGAAATAAAAATTCCCGATACCAAATATAACAGCTTACTTTTAAGCATAGTTCACCTGTAAAATTATTGCTAAAAAAAGAAAATTATGAGTGGTAAGATAAAGGAAAATAATTTTGAATGTTGAATGTTGAATTGTGAATGATAATCTAAAAGAAGGAATGTTTGATGGTTGGATTATTGGATGAATGGATAGCAGAAAATAGTGAGCAGTGAACAGATAACAGTGAACAGAAACTCTTAACCCGCTTGCCTCCTGACTGACGGCATGCAGGGCGGGCAGGTTCTTAATTTTTAATTGAATAAATCCGTGTCCTATTGAATAGGCGTTGGATTGAATATAAAATAAAAATGGCATCGGATTACTCTTTTAAAAAATTCTTCCATAAATTAGGGAAAAGATTTTTTTGCTTTAGAAAAGAAATGATGAATTACAGAAATTTGACATCCAAAGTAATAATTCAAATTTTATTGTATTTGACTTTCATTGTTAATACCTTCGTTGCAGAAATATCGAACTATAAACCGTATTCCTTTCTACTAAAGGCAGGTTTTTCCATTATTTTAATTTTACTGGTTTTTATTGATTACAAATTAAACAAGACTACAGATGATATTCTAAGCCCTCCGAAATGGTTTTGGCTGTTACTTTTATTAT
>JALWGH010000255.1 GCA_027013735.1 Melioribacteraceae bacterium | reverse complement strand
TTGCCCCCGCCGTCGAGTTCGAAGACGGTACGGATTTCGTGCCGACGAAGAAAGAAGTAATCTTCGGTCACCACTTCACATCCATTGCCGGCACAGGTCCAATCGTAGGTCCTGCAATTGCAATTATTTGGGGCTGGGTTCCCGCATTGCTTTGGGTTTTCATCGGCTCGGTAATGATGGGAGCTGTTCACGATTTCGGTTCCCTGCTGATTTCAATGAGGAACAAGGGAAAATCGATTTCGGAATACACGGCACTTTACGTTCACAGCCGTACACGTCTGATTATTTTCTTTGTCATCTTCATTGAAATCTGGATTATCGTTTCAATCTTCGGGCTTGTAATGGCAGTGCTCTTTAAAATGTTCCCCGGGACCGTACTGCCGGTTTGGTTGGAAATCCCGATTGCAATGTACGTCGGTTACGTTGTTTACAAAAAAGGAGCAAACATTACCGTTTGGTCAATCATCGGTGTAGTAACGATGTACATTACGGTTGTAATCGGCGCTTACGTTCCTATTGTTGTTGGCGGAGCTTTCGGGCTTTCTTCAATTGCAGTGTGGTCAATCATTCTTTTAATTTACGCTTATTTTGCATCGGTATTGCCCGTAACGGCATTGTTACAACCGAGGGATTTTCTTAACTCTCACCAATTAATTATTGCAATGACGTTAATGTCATTAGGAGTTATTTTTGCTGCCTTCGGCGGAAATCTTGAAATTGTTGCACCGGCAGTTCAAGCAGCGCCGGCAAAGGCTCCACCGTTGTGGCCCTTCTTGTTTGTAACTATTGCTTGCGGCGCTATTTCCGGCTGGCATTCGCTCGTTTCTTCGGGAACTTCGGCACGTCAGGTTCGCAAAGAGACCGATTCCATTTTCGTCGGCTACGGTTCGATGTTAATGGAAGGAGCGCTTGCTACATTGGTAATCATTGCCGTTGCCGCAGGAATCGGAATGGGTTACACATTGAAGGACGGAACAATTCTTACCGGCATCCCTGCTTGGACTCACCACTACGCAAGTTGGGCTGCGGCAAAAGGATTGGGTTCCAAAGTCGGAGCGTTTGTAATCGGTTCGGCTAATATGCTTCAAACACTTGGTATTCCGCACAAGATTGCAGTTGTTATTATGGGCGTATTTGTTGTTTCGTTTGCAGGCACAACTCTCGACACGGCAACAAGAATTCAACGTTACATTCTTACCGAAACGTTCCCGAAAGCATTCGGCAACCGTTACGTTTCAACTGCAGTAGTTGTTCTTTTGGCTTTGGCTTTGATTTTCTCCAGCGGCGCTAACGGCAAGGGCGCATTAAACTTGTGGCCCCTCTTCGGTGCAACAAACCAAACCTTAGCAGGTCTTGCGCTTATTATTATTACCGTATTCCTAAAAACCAGAGGAGGCTTAAAATGGATTATCAGTGCAATCCCTGCTGCGTTTATGATTCTCGTTTCATTCTGGGCGCTCTGGTTGAATGAAATTAATTTCGTCAACAAAGGCAATGTTTTGTTGTCGATTATTAACTTGTTAATAATGCTTTCCGTAGTCTGGATTGTTTTCGAAGCAATTCGCAGGTTCTTGAACATCGAATCTCTTGACTACGACGAAGCAACGGGAGCAATAAAATCGTACGAATAATGGCAAACGAACTGAGAAAAACGTACTTTTTATTGATTACTCCCGCCGTTATTTTAACGGTTGTTGTTTACTTGCTTTTACACTACAACATTTGGGAAGGAGTAAATTTTACTCCTTCCCGCACTTTTTCCGTCGTCTATTTTGTACTCGCTATTGCGGTCGGTGTGGCGCTGCCGATTTTTCTAAGAGTTTTCTTTTTCTCGAAATTGAAAGAAAAAAATTTTACGACGCCCGAAGAATTTACAGCCTACCAAAAGCAAATTATTAAAGTAGTTTCAATAACAGCCTACATGGCTTTTGGTGCAGCTCTTGTAAAAATGGAATCTTTTTATTTCGGCGGAACGGTGCTTGCGGCAATTTACGCATTGTACTATCATTACCCTTCGGACAAAAAGATTCGGTTTGACAAAAAAATATTCAAAGTAAAAACGGAAGAAGATGGGAAAGGATAAAATCAAAAAAGTTTTAAAAGAATACTGGTCGGCTTTCGATGCCGCCGCTCGTGAAAAAGCAACGGAGATTGTCGAATACGAATTGTACGAGTTGCAAAATATTTTTGCCATCGTTGTAATCGGTTCTTTTGTCGGGATGCCTGCCCCGCCGATGCAAATTTCTCTTGACCTTCTTCCCTACATGGACGAAGAGCTTGTAATAATGATGGACAAAATTTCCACGGCTAACTCGCCGATTTCCGATCTTGTCTCAATAATGGATGTACATTGAATTCTTTTAATAAGAAAGAAGAAACGAGAAATAAGAAATGTGAGAATTTTTTCAACAGAATCAGAAAAAGCAGATGAAGAAAGAAAATAAAAAACAAAAAATAATGTTCTTCCTCGGTAAGGGTGGAGTGGGCAAGTCAACTACTTCTTCCCTCTTTGCAGTCGAAAGCGCAATGAAAGGCGAAAAGGTTTTACTTGCCTCAATGGATCCCGCTCACAACCTCGGCGACATTTTCGAAAAGAAATTGACAGGTAAACCGACAGCCTTTGAGGACAGCCTTTCCGTTGCCGAAATAAATATGGACTATTGGGTCGATAGCTACCTCGAAGATATGCAGAAACAAATGACAAAAAGCTACGCTTACCTAACGGCACTAAGCCTTGACAAACATTTCGAAATCATTCGTTATTCCCCGGGAATTGAGGAGTACGCATTGCTGCGTTCGTTTTCTTTCTTCGTTAGAAAATACACTTCGTTTGACAGAATAATTTTTGACATGCCTCCCACGGGGCTTACGCTCAAGTTCCTGTCGCTCCCGAAACTTTCCCAAATCTGGCTTGAAAAGTTAGTTGACCTCCGAAACGAAATCATTAAGAAAAAAGAAATAGTGACAAAAATTAAGTTCGGCAAAAAAGAAATTGAGAGGGACAAACTCTTAAACAAACTAAATACTCAACTCGACGAATATTCCGAAGCCCGTGAAATTCTTGAGGACACAAACAGAACGGAACTCGTGCTGGTAATGAATCAAGACAAACTCTCCCTTGCCGAATCGAAATTGATTATTGAAAAATTAAAATTTTCCGAGCTGAAAATAAGCAGGGTGTTTATTAACAAATTTAAAGTGGACATTCCCGTAGAGGAGCTGGAAAAACAATTCGGTGATTACCAAATCCGGCTCTACCCTCTTTACAAAGAGTCAATTACTGGACTTGAAAATCTTAAAAGCTATTTGAGTGAAAATCAATTTGTTTAATTAAATTGTACGAGATTAAGCACTTTTCAGAGAACAGAGAACAGAGTTGCAACGGAGTGATTCGTCATTTGGGGCTGTACAAAAAGTGCTTTAACTGTCATTGCGACCCTGCAGAATGCGGGGGTCGAAGGTTTGTAGAAAAGATTGATTGAAAATTAATTGACGATGCCGAAGGTATCGAAGCAAAAACTTTAGGTTCTTTAACAAAAAAATTTCTCGGTGTGAGGAAAAGGTTGTGTGATTTTATTATTTTTAAAATGTGTAATGTGAAGAATCGATTGGAAATTTTTAAGAAAGGACTTAATGAGAATACCTCAGGAAAAAATCGAAGAAATTAAAAATTCCGTCAGCATTGTTGATTTCATTTCCAATTACGTTGCCTTAACAAAGTCCGGCAAAAGCTACAAAGGGCTTTGTCCCTTTCACAGCGAAAAGACGCCTTCTTTCATGGTCAATGACGACAAGCAAATTTTCCATTGCTTCGGCTGCCACAAAGGCGGAGACGTGTTTAAGTTTTTGATGGAGTACAAAAAAATCTCTTACATCGAGGCTGTGGAAGAAGTGGCACAATACGCAGGAATTCAACTACGCCCGCAATCCGGCTACGACAAATCCAAGCAAGACGAGATTGAACAGCTTTACGAAATAAACCGCCAAGCTGCAAAATTTTTTGCGGAACATCTTTACAACAGCATTGCGGGAGAATCCGCCCGCAGTTACCTTGCCGAGCGGAAACTCAAATTGCCCACACAGCGCGCTTTCGGATTAGGCTACGCTCCCGATAGTTGGTCCACATTGAAAAATTTCCTCGAGGAACAAAACATCGACCTCGAAAAAGCTCTGGAATTAGGATTGGTGGACAGGAAAGAACGGGGAACTTATTACGACAAATTCAGAGACAGAATAATCTTTCCCATTTTTTCAACAAACGGAAGAATTGTCGGATTCGGAGGAAGAATTTTAACCCCCAACGAAAAAGCACCGAAGTATTTAAATTCTTCCGAGTCGAAAATTTATTCGAAACGGAAAATCCTCTACGGACTTTACCACGCAAAGGAAGAAATCCGAAAACTCGACCGTGCGATTTTAGTAGAAGGTTACATGGATTTAATTTCGCTTTACCAAGCGGGCATTAAAAATGTTGTCGCATCCTCAGGCACATCTTTAACCGAAGAACAAGTACAGCTACTTTCGAGATTTACTAAAAATATTATTGTACTTTTTGACGCCGACATTGCCGGCGAAAGCGCGGCTATGCGGAGTATTGAACTCCTACTAAAGCAAGATTTCGAAATCAGGATGCTCTCCTTGCCCGAAGGCGAAGACCCGGATTCGTTCATTAACAAATACGGCGTTGAAGAATTCCGCGAAGAGCTTGAGCGCGCAGTTAACTTTTTGGAATTTCAACTAAAGCAATTTCAGAAACAAGGGATGTTGGACGACCCTGCTCGAAAGACAGAGGCAATTCGTCAACTCGTGAAAACTGCAGCTTTAATTACCGATGAACTACGGCGGAATTTGCACATTCAGAACATTGCGAAAAAATTTAATCTCCGAGAAAAAATGCTTGAGCGGGAGCTGGACAAATATTTAGCTGAAGAAAATCTGCGCCGGAAAAGAACCATCGTCAATTCACTCACACAAACGAACATCGAAGCTGATTCGGGGAAAGGAAAAACAAACTTATTCAATTCGGCATTTGAAACGCAAATCATCCAACTATTATTTGAAGGGAAGGAAAAGATTCTCGATATAATTTTCGACACAATTCCCACGGACGAAATCCGCACGAAAGAGTTACGCGAAATTGCCGAGTCGGTTTTTGAAGATTACAAGAAAGGAATTTTTTCTCCTTCAACATTAATCGAAAATTTACCTTCCGAACAACACAGGGAAATTGTAAGGGAGTTAATTTTTAAGGAACCTACGATTAGCAGAAAATGGGAAGAAATTTCCAGCGTAGGGCAAATCGAAAAAGATGCCGAACGGGATGCAGAAGAACTTGTAAACAGGTACAAAATCAAAACAATCGAAAAATTAGTAAAGCAGCTTCAGGAACAAATCAGTCAAACGGACGAGCCCTCCGAGCTGCGCTCCTTGCTTGAGGAAGTAAACGAATTGCAAAAGGAAAAGAAATTATTAATTTCGGAATTGCAAGAAAATGATTAGGAAGAATCCGAATCTTTACGAAATAAACACGCGGGTGTGGATTAAGCGTTTCGCCAAGGGTAACGAAAATTTCTCAATTGCCGACGTGCCCCGAGAATATTGGCTGAGCCTTAAATCAAAAGGGATTGATGCCGTTTGGCTAATGGGAATTTGGAGAACCAACGAAGAGACAATTAAAAAATATTGTTTCGAAGAAGGACTGACGAGGGAATATTCAAAGGCATTAAAAGACTGGAAGGAAGAAGACATAATAGGCTCGCCGTACGCGATCGACAGTTACAAAATCAATCCCAAGCTTGGCAGCGAGCAAGATTTGCTAAAGGTTAAATCCACGCTCAACGAACTCGGGATGAACTTAATTCTGGATTTTATTCCCAACCATTTCAGCGCTGCATCCCGATTGTTAAAAGAAAAGCCGGAAATTTTTCTTACAGTAGAAAAACGGTTTTACGAAGAAGACCCTTACACGTTTTTCAAACCTTTCGAGGAAGAGGAAAAATATTTTGCACACGGCAGGGACCCCTTTTTCCCCGCGTGGCAGGACACAGCACAGGTAAATTACTACTCCGAAGAAGCAAGGAATTTTATGATTAGCCAGCTTCTGCAAATCACAAAATTTGCAGACGGAGTTAGATGCGACATGGCAATGCTGCCGATGAATAATGTTTTCGGCAACACTTGGGGCAGTGCGCTGTCGGACAATTCTTTTACAAAACCGAAGGAAGAATTTTGGAAAACCGCAATTGAGATTGTTAAAAATTACAGGACGGATTTCCTATTCATTGCCGAAGCCTACTGGGATTTGGAATACGATTTACAGCAATTGGGATTTGATTACACCTACGATAAAAAACTGCTCGACCGTTTAATTGCAGGAGACGTGGACGAAATTCGTGCGCATCTGAACGCGGAGGAATCGTACAGAAAAAAATCCGTGCGGTTTATTGAAAATCACGACGAGCAGAGAGCAATCAGCTCAATGGGGAAAAAGAAATCCGAAGCTGCTGCAATAATAACAAGCACAATAGAAGGCTTACACCTTTACTACGACGGACAGTTCGAAGGGAAAAAAATAAAACTCCCCGTTCAGCTTGGACGCGAACCCGATGAGGGGACAATCGAGTGTGTTGCCGAGTTTTACAACAACTTATTGGATATTACAAACGACGACATTTTCCACGACGGTTTCTGGTTCATGCGTTACCCCCAACCTGCGGGAGAAAATGATTTTACTTACAAAAACTTGTTGGCTTGGTCTTGGCGCCGCCTCGACGAAAAAAGATTAATCGTGGTTAACTTCAGTAATGTTCAATCCCGCTGCAGACTTCAACTCGAACTGGGAGAATACCCAAGCAGTTTTAAACTTTGGGATTTACTCAACAAAACACAATACGTCCGCTCCACAAAGGAAGTTGAAGAATTAGGACTCTACATTGAGTTAGCTCCATTTGCGGGGCATATTTTTACTTATTAAAAATAAATTGGGCAATAATGGTTCTAAATCATTAAATGCAGAAGCTCGGCTGTATTTTGTAATCGCCGTGAAAATTATTTGCTTTTAAATTTCCGTGTTCATAATAAATACCCGAATGTAATGTGCTGATGTTCTGCCCTGTTTTGTAGGATTTTCTTTTTTACTTTCAATAAAAGTTATTTTTTAAAATCGGGATTTATCCCCAACATTTTCTTATCAATAAACAGTCCGACAATACTACCACCGGCTATTACTATTTTCTTTTGAGCTTTTATCATAGAGAAATTTAATTTAACCTAACTTTATATCGAATTCATTAGTTAATGATTGTTGTGTCTCCGTAAACAATTCCTTCGATAAAAGCCCCCATCAACTCTTCTTTTATAGAAGTTCCCTCCATTAGAGTGAATGAAGAAATTTTTCCAAAATCAATTGCAAAAACAGAATCTCCGCTACTAATTCCACTCCCCGAATTCACCCACTCATATTTTTTAATTTTCTTATTTTTACCAAATATTTCTTCCGAATACTCACTACATTTCATCGAATAATAACCTTCTGAGGAGTCTGTACTAATCCATGAATCACCGTTGCTCATAATTACAGCCGGCGTGTAAGAATCTCTCGATGCAATCCAGTGAGTGGAAAATGAAACCGTATCTCTATATGTTTTAATTATCTCTTTGTAATAAGTTATGTCATTCTCAATTTTGCTGTCGATAATCTTATTTTTAGTATACCATATTCTCTGATCACCTACAAGTTCACTATATGTAAACTTGTAAACCCATAGATTTCCTATCATAAGTTTACGTTTAAATTTTCTTTCGGCACTTAGAAGACTATCGCAATGGACAGCAAACACATTATCAGAATATACAACTTTCTCTTGCCCGTTGTGTGTGCCGACTAATTTTAACTTAACTTCATTAGAATACAAGCACGGATTTTCCCATGTAAATTCAGTTAATGCACCATCGATACTTTCGTTAATTTGGATCCAATTTCCGCTTCTATTAACATTAAATTTTGAATAATACAATTTGAACTTTGAGTAATTACCGGACATTTTCCATCTAATTTTAATAAACTGCGGATTTGTAAATACCTGATTCGAAAGTGGGGTTTTTATTTTAAATTCGGGAATAAAAATTTCTGTGGAATTACTGCAACTAATAAAAAGAGGACCAGTTAAAAGAAATAATAAAAAATATATGAGTTGCTTACTCAATTAATA
>JALWGH010000254.1 GCA_027013735.1 Melioribacteraceae bacterium | reverse complement strand
AAAACAAAATACTACTCCTGACTTTTACCTTTTTACTTTTTACTTTGAATTTTTTACTTGTTTCTTGTAACACAACCGAACCGCCTGTAAATAAAACCCCGCCGGACAGCACAACTGCTAAAAAAATATTACTTGCACAAAAGGGAGTATCCGCAACTGAGATATGGCTTTACATGAAAACCGAAAATTTCGACACAACGGAAACGGTTTCGCTGCTGCAAAACGGGAACGCAATAAAACAATTATTCATCTCTTCCGGAGATACAACTTTGTATTTCGATAGTTTGGCTCCTTCAACAAATTACAATTACAAAGCCTACTTAAAAGGCGATACAACCGTTAACGGAGAAGTGGCAATAAGAACGCTGGATACTACGAGCCACGATTTCAGCTACGAAATATTTACATTCGGCGGACAGCCGACAAGCGCGTTGTACGACGTTGCAATAATAAATGAAAACGACATTTGGGCTGTTGGAGAAATACACACCGAAGATGATTACGACAGTACCGGAAATTATGTTGGACCTTACAACGCTATGCATTGGAACGGTCAAGAGTGGGAACTGAAAAGGATATATGTTAATTATCGAAATAACCCTAATTTGGCTCCATTAAAGGGGATATTTGTTTTGCCCAATGGTAAAATTGTTTTTTCAAGTGGATTACCATATTTACCAGAAAATGATCATTGGAAATTATATCACTTATGGGAAATGGGAATATTAAATAATGATGACGGAAGTGTTTATTCAGTATGGGGTACCTCTCTTAATGACTTATATTTTGCTGGAAATAAAGGAACAATTGTTCACTACAACGGCACAAATTGGGAAAAGATAGAATTAGACGAAGATATAAGCGAATATTACTTAAGCGATATATACGGAACTGCGGACGGGGAGGTGTATATAGTTGGAGTTGACGATAATTTCCGAAAATCCGTTCTCATAGATAACGCTTCCGGGAAGTTTAAAGTTTTTCAAAAGAGTGATATTGTCCCGAAGGATGAAATATTTAATCCGAAACTTTACGGAGATTTAGTGTCAATATGGATTGATGAGAACGGAACTGTTTATACCGCTGGTTCTTATTTATATAACTTAAAAAACGATAAATGGGATTATGTTAATTCTTTACCGGCAAATAATCCATTCAGAGGAACGTATGCATACGATAGAGGTTATATTACATCAATAAGGGGAAACGCTTCAAATGATATTCTTATTTCGGGTACAAATAATACATTAATGCACTTTAACGGAAAAACATGGGGTCAGTTAGGAGAGCCGTATGACCCGGAAAGCAATATAACCTGGGCAAAAGTTACGATAAAAGGAAATGCAGCCGTAGCCGTAGGTAAAAAGGGAATTAAAGGGATAATAATTTTATTAAAAAGATAAATAGGAGGAAAAATGAAATCTATTAATTTTATTCTGATGACTACTTTTATGATAATAATCATAAATCTCAAGTTTGGCTTTTAACTAGAGAGAGGAGAAAAAGAAGAGAAAAAGTTGGAAAAGTAAATTTTTTTTGTTAAATTGTATCTAGTGATACAACTAGAATATGGAGATGGACATGGGACTACAAACAAAAATTCAACTAATCAAAAGAAAAAAAAGCGAACAATGGTATGTGAATTTCCCTTCAGCAATTGCTCAAGCAATGGAGTTTAAGAAAGGAGAAATATTTGAATGGATTATCGAGAACAAATACAAGCTCATACTAAAGAGAAAAACACAAACAAAATCTGAAGAGAAAAAAAAACTTTAAGAAAATCTATCCTAGAAGAATTAGATTTTTTAATGTCCCGATTAAGCAAAGCGTTCAACCAGGAACGAGAATTTTACAAAGCACGAGAACTTGCCTACGGCTTGCTTAACTGTAATGGAAGACACACCATAACAGGACTAATAGGAGCAATAGGAAAACAATTTACAGATTGGTCTTCTTTTTATAGATTATTTCAAGAAGAAGGAAGAATGGATGTAAATGAAATATTCTCGATAATAACAGATATTTTATTGGAGAATGAACTATCAGAAAAAGAAACAATATATGCCCACATGGACGATACACTTTTGCATAAGAAGGGAAAGAAAGTCAACGGAACAGCTTGGCGAAGAGACCCACTTGGACCACCGTTTCACACTAATTTCATATGGGGACAGAGATTTCTTCAACTCTCAATAGCATTAAGTCAGTCGTCGGTAAATTCACCGTCTCGTTCAATTCCTGTTGACATACAACATTGCCCAACTGCCAAAAAGCCAAAGAAAAATGATTCAAAAGATAAATGGGAAGCATATAAGAAAAGGAAGGAACGAACAAAACTTAGCTTTCAAGGGGTACAAAGAATAAAGGCGCTAAGAGTAAGCCTTGATGAAAAGGGAGCAGAAGAAAAAACACTCGTAGTAAGCGTAGATGGTAGCTACACTAACAGAACGGTACTGAAACAGATACCTGAAAGAACAGTAATAATAGGCAGGATAAGAAAAGATAGTCGTATTTACGCTTTGCCGGAAGAATCAAACTCTAATAGAGGAAGGCGTAAGATATATGGTCAATTGCTTCAAACTCCTGAGAAAATGAGAAAAGATGACAAAATACCATGGCAAGAAGTAAGAGCTTTTGCTGCCGGCAAAAGTCACCTTTT
>JALWGH010000253.1 GCA_027013735.1 Melioribacteraceae bacterium | reverse complement strand
TAAGAATTGCATCTCGATTTTCACAAACCCTTCACCTTGGCATGTCTCGCACCTGCCGCCGGGTACGTTAAAGGAAAAGTAGCCGGGCGTGTAATTCCTTGCCCTTGCGTTCGGTTGGTTAGCAAAGAGCTGTCGGATTGCGTCAAAACCTTTCACGTAACTAATCGGGTTGGAGCGGGGCGATTTACCAATAGGAGACTGGTCGATTATTTCCACGTGGTCAATGTGCCGGAATCCCTCGATGTCGTCGTGCTTGCCGATGTAGGAAGGAAACCCGCCGAGCTTTTTCTGCAAGCCGTAGTAAAGAACATCGTTAACGAGCGTGCTTTTCCCCGAGCCGCTAACGCCCGTTACAACAACGAACTTATTCAATGGAAATTCAACGGTAATGTTTTTTAGGTTATTCTCCTTTGCTCCTTTTACAATAATGGAATGTGTCTTCTCAAGTTTGCGTTTAGCCGGTAAGGGAATGGATTTAATTCCAGCGAGATATTTGCCGGTTAACGACTTTTCATTTTTCATTATTTCTTCGTAAGTACCGCTGGCAATGATCTCGCCGCCGTTTTCTCCGGCTTGAGGTCCGAGGTCGAATATTAAATCCGCTTCGCGCATCATCTCGGCGTCGTGCTCAACTACGATTACAGTATTGCCTAAGTCCCGCAAAGATTTCAGGATTTTAATCAACTTAGCGTTGTCCCGCGGGTGCAAGCCGATAGTGGGTTCGTCCAAGACGTAAAGCGTTCCGATTAAAGAAGAGCCGAGGGAAGTTGCAAGGTTAATCCTTTGTGTTTCTCCGCCGGAAAGTGTACTGCTTAGTCTGTCCAGTGTCAAATAGCCAAGCCCGACTTCGTTGAGAAATTTTAATCTTTTGATTATTTCCTTCAATATTCTTTCGCCCACTTTTAAGTCGTATTCGTCGAGTTTCAAATCCCTGAAAAATTTGTAAGCCTTTTCAATTGACATTTGAACGATGTCGAAAATCGAGTAGCCGTTTATTTTAACCTGCAGTGCTTCGCGCCTTAATCTTGAACCTTTGCAAGCGGTGCAAGTGGTGTAGCCCCTGTATTTACTGAGTAAAATGCGCACGTGCATTTTGTAAGTCTTTTTCTCCAAAGCTTTGAAGAAGCCGTAAACACCTTCATAGTTTTCGTCGCCGTAGAGTATTAAATCCTGTTGCTCTTTTGTTAAATTTTTGAACGGGATATTTAAAGGAATTTTCTTTTCGCGTGCAAACAAAACGAGGCTGCGTAAGTTTCGGGAGTACTTTAATGTTCTGAATGGAGCGATTGCCCCTTCGCTTAAACTCAAATTCGGATTAGGCACAATAAGATTAATGTCGTAATCCATTACTCTGCCAAAGCCTTGGCACACGGGGCACGCGCCGTAAGGATTGTTAAACGAAAAGAAGCGGGGCTCAGGCTCAATGTATTTTATTCCGCAACATTCGTAATCCTGGCTGAAAGATTTGATTTCGTTGGTCTCAGCGTTTATTAGCACCAATTTGTCTTCGCCTTCCTTGAACGTAACTTCAATTGAGTCGGCAAGATTTTCCCGGATTTTGTCCTTGCGGATTTTTAGCCGTTCAACTACAATGAAAATATTTTCCTTGTCTTCCGGGTAGGAAGTTGTTTCGTCGAGGTTAATTAATTTGTCTTTTAAGAATATTCTGAAAAAGCCTCTTTTTTTAAGGAGCTCGAATTCCTCCTTTACCGACCTATTCTCGTGGGCAATTAAAGGAAAACCGAGGTAAAATTTTGTGCCTTCTTCTTGGCTCTCCAGCCATTCCGTTACCGTGCCAACGGAATCTTTTTTAACCACATTCCCGCAGTTAAAGCAAATTGTTTTTCCGATTCTTGCAAAAAGCAGCCGGAGATAATCGTAAATCTCCGTGCTTGTCCCGACCGTGGAGCGGGGATTTTTGCTCGGCGTTTTCTGTTCAATTGCAACGGCGGGAGAAATGCCGTAAATAAAATCCACGTCGGGTTTGTTCATTCTCTCAAGGAATTGCCGCGCGTACGAGGACAAACTTTCCACGTAACGGCGCTGCCCTTCGGCGTAAATGGTGTCGAACACAAGCGAGGATTTCCCGCTGCCGCTTACGCCGGTAAAAACAACGAGTTTGTTGCGCGAAATTTCAAGGGAAATATTTTTGAGATTGTGTTCCCTCGCTCCCTTAATGATTATTTTATTTTCTTCGTTTGCTTTATTTGCAGTCATTGAAAATTCAAAAATTTTAAACCTAAAATTTACTAAAACATTGGTTAGGTTAACAGATAAAAAAATGAGAAAACACTCCCACGGGTTGAAACCCGTGGTTGCCGAGATGCCGCTACGCAGGAGCTTCTTCATGTTCTATAATTTGTGTTCTACAAAGGTGTCGCCCTGCAAGGGATCAATTCCTAAAATTTTTAGTTTTTTCTAATTGGAAGGAGATTAAAGAACTTTGTGTTGCTTACAACTCCAAACTTTTTTACCACATTGAATGATATCCTTCAAGCGAATCTGCGAGACAAACGACAAATCGCATTGTACAATTTCTCAATCTTAATTTTGTCTGTTCACTGTTATCTTTTCACTGGGTAACTGCTTCTTGCGTCTTGCCTCTCGCGTCTAGCGAAAAACACCTGTCGCGGCGAAGCCCGAGCATAGCGAGGGCGAAGACGGATTTCTTATTTCTCGTTTCTTCTTTCTTATTTGCATCATTTCTTGCCTCCAAATTTAAGCTTGTGCCAAAAGCATTCGACTTCAGACAGGAACTAAAATTTCTCCCTTACACAAAAATTCTTTATTATTCGACTTTCAAAATTCGGGATTTATGAAGTACTTACGACAACTTTACGATTGGGTTTTACATTGGGCAGACACTCGTTACGGTCCTGCCGCCTTATTTTTACTTGCTTTTGCAGAAGCTTCGTTTTTCCCTTTGCCTCCCGACGCGCTTTTAATCGCACTCGTTCTCGGCTCTCAAAAAAAAGCCTTCCGCTTTGCAACGAATTGTACCGTAGGTTCTTTGTTAGGAGCAATGCTCGGTTATTCAATCGGGTATTTTGTTTGGTGGAGCGGTCCGAGCGAATTTTCTTCAATTGCGCATTTCTTTTACAATAACATTCCCGGCTTTGACGAGAATCTGTTTTACGAAGTTAAAAGTCTTTACGACAAATGGAACTTCTGGATTATTTTTACTGCCGGTTTCACTCCAATTCCTTACAAGGTTTTTACAATTAGTGCGGGGGCTTTTCAAATTAACTTCGGGATGTTTCTGATTGCTTCTGTGGTCTCGCGTGCCGGGCGTTTTTTCCTTGTCTCGTTTTTGATTTGGAAATTCGGCGAACCGATAAAAGCCTTTATTGACAAGTACTTCAACGCCCTTGCAATTCTTTTTACCGTTTTGTTAATCGGCGGATTTTTCGCAATTCAATATTTATTCTGACCGGTTTAAGAATAAAATTTCTCTTCGATTTTTTCAACTACTTTTTCAACGGTAAAACCGTACTCCTCCAAAAGTATTTTGTAAGGAGCGGAAGCGCCGTATTTTTCGATTGAAATAATCAGTCCCTTACAACCAGCGTATTTTTCCCAGCCTTGGGCAACAGCCATTTCGAGAACAACTCTGTTTTCCACATCAGGCGGGAGCACTTCGTTCTTGTAATCTTCGGTTTGCCGTTCGAATAATTCCCAGCTTGGCATGCTTACAACTCTCACGCTTTTGCCTTTATCTGCAAGCGCTTTTGCCGTTTCCAACGCAAGGGAAACTTCCGAACCTGTGGCAATAAGAATCAAATCGATTTTTTCTTTTTCTTCTTTCTTAATAACGTAAGCACCTTTTAACGTCCCGAATGCCTGAGAATATTGACTTCTGTCGAGCACGAGTAGCTTTTGCCTTGTAAAGACAAGGGCAACGGGATTGTGTCTCTCTTCAATTGCAGCTTTCCAAGCGTAAACGGTTTCGTTAGCATCTGCAGGGCGAATTACCACACATCCCGGAATTGCCCGCAGCGAGGCTATGTGTTCAATCGGCTGGTGTGTGGGACCGTCTTCGCCAAGTCCGATGCTGTCGTGAGTGAAAACGTAAATCGGGCGTAAGCCGCTCATTGCGGCAAGGCGAATCGCTGGTCTGAGGTAGTCGGAAAAGACAAGGAATGTTCCGCCGTAAGGGATTATTCCGCCGTAATAAGCCATTCCGTTCATTATGCTTGCCATTCCGTGTTCGCGTATTCCGTAATGGAGATTCCTTCCCGCAAAATTATCTGCCGAAAAATCTTTGTAGCTTTTTAAGTAAGTGTTGTTGGACGGATGCAAATCGGCAGAACCACCGAACAGTTCGGGCAATTGCTCGGCAATTTGATTCAATACTTTTCCCGAGGCTGAGCGTGTGGCAAGCTGTTCTCCGTAATTAGTAAATTCGTCAATCTTCAGTTCGGGAATTTCGCCGTTAAAAATTCTTTCGAACTCTTCGGCTTCTTCGGGATATTTGGATTTGTAAGCGTCGAACTTGCTGTTCCAAACATCTTCGTAACTTTCGAAAGAAGGGGTTAAGCTCTCAAAAAAATCTTTAACGTCGTCGGGAACGTAAAACTCTTCGTCTTCGTACCAGCCCAAATTTTTCTTTGTGAGCTTCACTTCTTCTTCTCCAAGAGGAGAGCCGTGTACGGATGCGGTGTCTTGCTTGTGCGGACTGCCGTAGCCGATGTGCGTGTCCGTAATAATCAAATGAGGTTTGCCCTGCGTGGATTTCGCAAGTTTAACGGCGGTTTCCAGCTCTTGTAGATTATTAACATCTTTAACGTGTTGAACGTGCCAGCCGTAAGCTTCAAAACGTTTCCCGACGTCTTCGGACATTGCCAAATCCGTGCTGCCGTCTATTGTGATTTTATTGTTGTCGTAGAATACGATTAAACTGTCGAGCTTATTGTGCCCTGCAAACGAAGCCGTTTCGTGCGTAACGCCTTCCATTAAATCGCCGTCGCCTGCAATTACGTAAATGTAATGGTCGAGTAGTTTAATGTCTTCTTTATTGAAAATTGCGCCGAGATGTTTTTCCGCAAGAGCCATTCCCACGGCGTTGGAAAAACCTTGTCCCAACGGTCCCGTAGTTGTTTCCACTCCGGGAGTGTGCCCGAATTCGGGATGCCCGGGGGTTTTGCTTTCCCACTGGCGGAAGTTTTTTAAATCGTCCAGCGAAATGTCATATCCGGTTAAGTGCAGTATTCCGTAAAGCAGCATACTGCCGTGACCGGCTGAGAGCACAAACCTGTCTCTGTTAATCCACTTGGGATTTTTCGGATTGTGCTGCATTATTTTCGAGTAGAGTAAAAATGCAATCGGTGCGCAGCCCATCGGCATTCCCGGGTGACCGGAGTTAGCTTTTTGAATTGCATCGACAGCTAAAAAACGTAATGTGTTAATTGCTCTTTCTTCAATTTTCTGCATTTATTTTTCCTCCAATTTAACTTTCGTTTCCGTCCAAAATTTTTCCGTCAACAACAGGCGTTACACAAATTAACGGATTTTCGGGAACGTTAAATTTACTAAAAATTTCTTCGAATAGCTGGAACTGCATTCCTTGTTTTTCGAGCTTGGCAAATTTATTGTAGTTCATATATTTGCCGAGTTTGTTTATGGGGGCAGGGAAATCTTCGGCTTTGTCGAAGTCTTCCCGTGCGTGCGCTTTGAGGAAGTCGATTTTTTCGTAATCGGTTCCTTCCTCGTCGTAGGCAAATGCTTTGAAGCCTGTTACGTGGTGGTCATCAATTATTAAGTAAATGTTTAAGATTCTCTCTTTCACTTTTCTTTTTCTTTTCTTTGTTTGTCATTACAAAATAGCTAAGGGTTAAAGCTAAAATAAAAGCCTGCTTGCACAAAATACTTTCTACTGCGGACTTGTAAACATCGCTTAAGTAAAGAATAATAAACGTAGGTAAGAATGTTAAGTACCAGCCGATTATTAAAACAAGGGTTAATTTCTTTTTAGTCGGATTGTTTTTTGTCTTTTTGTACTGAATGGGTAGAATAATCATTACCGCCCAAATGGGGAGGTAATAAAAAATGCCGTAAAGAAATTCCGCGGGGTAATAATACGAAGCGTAAACAGGAGTGCATTTTAAAACTTCGAGGCGCCCCATTGTCAGTAAAAAATAAGCCGTGAAAAAAACAGCGGGAAGGAAAATCAACTTTAAATATTTTGATTTTAGTTTGTAATATTCAGCTACAAAGTAGAGACCAAGCGGCGGTAAAACAGTAATTATTGTTAACGCCGAATAAACTGCAATATGCGCTTTTGTTCCTTTGTAACAAATTAAAAATTCGGAAAGCTGGTAAAGGAACAAAAGTAAAATAATTGAAAGCGCAATTTTATTCGGCTTGCTTTTGCCTCCGACAAGTAATGAGTTAAATAATAAAACAATTTCAACACTTGCAATTAATAAAGAGAAAATTCCGTTGTAGTTTAAGTTCAAAAACATATCCTTGTAAAAAGTGAATTTGTAAAAACAAAATTTTTAATTGTGCAATTTACTAAAATGCTTCGGCAAAATTTGAGAAACATTCCGCATTGAAATTTTGAAATAAATTTTTATATTGTCTTTCAAATTAAATTCATTTCCTTATTATTCGATTTTAACGGCGGAAATATTTCATCAAACAAGGAGGCAGAGCTATGGAAAAATTTATTAACTTCGGCTTTCAGTACAAGCTGATTATTAAGCATCTTCTTGACCACATTCTCGATTGGAAACCTAACGAGAAAATCATTTACCGGGATTTGTTTAGTTACACTTACGCGGATTTTTACAAGCGGGTGCACAAGCTTGCAAATTTGCTGAAATCAATCGGTGTGGAAAAAGGGGATATGGTTGCCGTAATGGATTGGGACAGCCACCGTTATCTTGAACATTATTACGCTGTGCCGATGATGGGAGCAATTCTGCATCAAGTAAATGTCCGGCTTTCGCCCGAGCAACTGCTTTACACAATCAATCATGCCGAAGACAAGGTGCTGGTAGTGCACAAAGATTTTGAACCGTTGGTTAAGAAAATCAAAGCTAATTTCGAAACGGTTAAGCACATCATTATTATTTCCGACGGCGATGAAAATTATTCCACGGAGATGGAAATACTCGGCGAGTACGAAGAGTTAATTAATAAGCAAGCCGATTATTTCGATTTCCCGGAACTTGACGAAAACACCGTCGCTACTACTTTTTACACAACCGGCACAACTGGCAATCCCAAAGGCGTTTATTTTACTCACAGACAATTGGTACTTCACACTTTGGCTGTGGCTGTTGCGTTTGGAAATTTCGGTAATCCGATTTCCTTTACGGAGAAAGACGTTTACATGCCGCTTACACCAATGTTTCACGTTCACGCTTGGGGCGTGCCTTACATTGCAACGCTTTTGGGCGTTAAGCAAATTTACCCCGGGCGTTACGATGAAATGTTGGTGAAATTGATTTTACAGCACGGCGTTACTTTTTCCCATTGCGTACCTACAATTTTGCAAATGGTTCTCGACAACCCGGCAACACAAAACTTGGACTTCTCCAAGTGGAAAGTCGTTATCGGAGGAGCGGCTTTGACAAAATCGCTTGCCAAGAAAGCTCTGGAGCGAAACATCAAAGTAATGTCCGGCTACGGACTTTCGGAAACGGCGCCTGTGCTTACGCTTGCAATGTTTAAACCGGGCGAGGAAGGTGAAACAATTGACGAGCAGGTAAACCAGCTTACACGCACGGGCTTTCCGATTCCGCTTGTTCAAGCAAAAGTAGTTGACGAAGAGATGAACGAAAAACCACGCGGTTCTAAAAATGTTGGCGAGATTGTCGTTCGTACGCCGTGGCTTACGGGCGGCTACTTCAAAGTGGAAGAAAAATCCCGCGAACTATGGCGGGGCGGTTGGATGCACACGGGAGACATTGCCTACAGAGACGAAGACGGCTATTTCAAAATTACCGACAGACTTAAGGACGTAATTAAAACCGGCGGCGAATGGGTCTCTTCGCTCGATTTGGAAAATATGATTGAGCAAAGCAAATTCGTAAAACAGGCTGCGGTTATTGGCGTCCCTGACGAAAAATGGGGTGAGCGTCCCGTTGCCTTTGTTACCAAAACCGCCGATACGGACGAAGCAACATCCGAGGAAGATATTAAGAAAATTCTGTTGAATTTTGTAGAAACAGGCAAAATTGAAAAATGGGCAATCCCGAATAAATTTATTTTCCTCGAAGAGCTTCCGAAAACAAGCGTAGGAAAATTGGACAAGAAACTACTG
>JALWGH010000252.1 GCA_027013735.1 Melioribacteraceae bacterium | reverse complement strand
TCCGGTAACTTTAATCCCCAATGTCAACTTACCCAAGGTTGCTTGCTTTTTGGATGATTCCATTGCAGCAAAGTAAATCCAAGCGATTAAAATTGTAATAAGACTCGCTGTAACAAAAAAATAAATGAGCAAATTACTTACGGAATCAAATAGTCCGTTATTTGAATAATTCATTATTTGAACAAAATGCTCTTTCGGTTTGGGAGGTAAAAGCCTGAGATTTTTTAAGAATAAAATATGAACAAAAGGAATTGTCCAAAACAACGTAAAGACTGCAAGTATCAGATAATCAATTAAGAAAGCCAAAAACCGCCGCCAAAAAGGCGCGTAAATCAGGTTATTTTCCTCGGCTTCCATCGGTCATTGGTAAAATTCGTATTTGTACTCAATGTACAAAGCAGGACGATTTTGCCCGTCGTAGCGAAAGCGCTCACTCATTAGACCGCGGTCGTCGTAGTCGGTGGTAAATTTCTGTTGCAGGTAACCGTCTCTGTCGAACAGTTCCTCAAGGATTTCGTCGTTGTCTTTATTGTAAGCAAACTTTTGAGAGAAGTAGCCACCGTCAATAAAAATTAAGTTCCCTCGTTCGTCATATTTAAAATGCTTGTATTTCGGCGTAGTGCCGGGGATAATCATCATCTCTTCGATTTTGTTGCCAAGCGAATCGTATTTGAACCTTGTCTCGGAATACTTTTTCCCCTGTTCGTTAAAGTAAGCCGAGTAAACGACGTTTCCGTTTTTGTCGTATTGAAAAACAACTTTCTGTAGAACTTCGTCATCGGGACTGTATTTTATTTTTTGCAACAAGTTGCCCGCAGTGTCGTAGTCAAAAAATATTTTGTTGTACTTGCCTGTTTTTACGTTCAGCTCTTTGGCAAAAATTTCATTCCCGTATTTGTCGTATTCGGAAATTTTTTGGTAACGCAGAGTGTTTCTGAAATCGTACGATTCCTTTTTGATTTGGTTCCCTTTGTCATCGTAATAGTAAAGAAATTTTCTGTCAATGCTTCCGTCGGACTCGTAAAAGATGTGCGCGGTTAAATTTCCAACGGAGTCGAATTTTACTTCCTCAACCAAAAATCCGCGTGGGGAAATTTTTCCTTTCCTCGTGTAAAAATGTGAAAATGTTTTTCTGTCTTTTACTTTGAACTTCTTTGCCTTGCGGTATTCTTTGTCCTCTTGTTTTAACCGTGTGTACTTAACAACCTTTTTTCTTTTGGCTTTGCTTTCATGCTTGTTGGAAGAACATCCGCCGAGGAAAAAGCCGGCTGTTAAAACCGCTACAACACCAAAAAGAAAAACTCTATTCAACTTCATTTTACTCTCCGTTTTTTTTAACCGACAATTTTAAGCCATTTTTTAATTGCAATCTTCTTTCGCGGTAAAGTTGACCGATTTCCGCTCCCACAACAAACAAAATGGAAGCGTAAAAAATCCAAAATATTATTGCCGCAATCAAAATGAACGCACCGTAAACACCTTCTGCAGGCAGTATTTTACCAATGTAGTAGCCGAAAATAATTTCCGCCGCTTTCCACAAAATAGTAGCCCAAACAGCGCTAATCAAGGGCACCCGCTTACCAAGATTTTCGTAAGGAATTAAATAATAAAAAACAAAGAACAAAATAAAAATAATCAATGTGGAAACGGCAATTACCAAAGCATCCTGAGCCTGACTAAGTCTGAATATTTTCAACGGTTCAAATTGGTCGGCAATTTTAATTAGAAAATTCAAAGTCGGAACTATTAGGTTTGTAATCAAGACGAGAAAAATCAAGATTATTACCATACCGAAATCGCGTAAAAGTCCTACCCAAGCGCTTTTGTGTTTTGTTACTTTGTAAACTTTGTTCAACACCGTTCTGATACTGCTGAAAAGCCACGTTGAAGTAAACAGCAAACCGAAAGACCCGATGTAAGCCGTGATTGTTTTGTATTCAACAACCTTTGGAATGCGTTTTAGAATAAAAGCTTTCACGTAGTTGGCCGGGTCTTGGTAAGGAATAACAGTGTGAATTAAGGTCGTTATTTGAGCCTCTACTTTTGCCGGTGAAATAATGTGCCCCAAAACCGAGAACGTCAAGAGAATAATAGGAATAATACTCACAAGCAAGGAAAACGCAATCCCAGCGGCGCCGAGGAAAAGGTGGTCGTCCTCTAATCCGCGCCACACACCTCCGACGTAATGGTCGAGGAATTTTAGAAAATTCCTTATTGAGTGCGTCGAAAAATAACGGCTGAAAAATCTGAAAATTTTAAACCGCATACTGCATTTTCCCGGGAATGGTGTTGTAATAAAGTTCTTTTAACTTTTCGAGGCTTACGTCAATTACGCCGTTAATTTTAAGCGAGTCACCTCCTGTTGTGCCTAACTTAACAACCGGAATGTTTTTCTCACCGGCATATTTTTCAAATTGATTTGCTTTGTTTGCCGGTACGGTAACAATTATTCTTGATTGTGTTTCCGAAAAGAGGGAAAAATCAATTCTGCTTTTTACGGGAATTTCAACCTTTGCACCGATTGGCTTTTCATCGTTAATAATGCAACATTCCGCAAGGGCAACGGCAATGCCTCCTTCGGAAACATCGTGCGCGGAATTAATGAATCCCGAATCAATTGCGCTAAGCAAAAATTTTTGAATATTCTTTTCCTTTTCCAAGTCGATGTCGGGGGCATCCCCTTCCACCAAGTCAAAATAAGAGTAAAGGTATTCGCTTCCGCCAACTTCTTCTTTGTCTTCTCCTATTTGGTAAATCACGTCGCCAGCGTTTTTAAAATCGGCGGTAGTAATGTTGTCTAATTTTTCAATCAAGCCGAGCATTCCGATTACCGGCGTGGGGTAAACTGCCGTGTTGGGGCTTTCGTTGTAAAAACTCACGTTCCCGCCCGTAACGGGGGTGTCGAACGCCCTGCACGCGTCGCCGATTCCAGCAACCGCCTCGGTAAAAGTCCAATAGACTTCCGGTTTGTAAGGATTGCCGAAGTTCAGGCAATTTGTAATCGCCAACGGTAAAGCTCCCGAACAAACAACGTTCCTTGCAGATTCGGCAACGGCAATTTTTCCGCCTTTGCGCGGATTCAAATAAGTGTAGCGGGCATTTCCGTCGGTTTTAACCGCGAGGGCTTTGTTGGTTTCTTTAACCCAAATAACGGCAGCGTCGGAGCCGGGACCAACAATTGTGTTTGTGCGAACCATTGAGTCGTATTGCTCGTAAACCCAACGCTTGGAAGCCACATTAGGCGAAGAAAATATTTTTTCAAAAACTTTCCGGATATCTTCAGGGACGGGCAGTTTTGAAAAATCGTAGGAGTGTTTTTCGTCGATGTAGCCTGGCTTTTTTGTTTCCCTGATGTAAACGGGAGCGCCCCCGCCAAGCACTAACTCGAATGCAGGAATTTTGACCTTCTCATCGTTACCGTATTCCGCATCCAAAATTCCGTCTTCGGTTACCTCGCCGATTACTTCGCAGTGCAAATCCCATTTTGCAAATGTTTCGATTATTTTGTCTTCGTAGCCTTTCTTGGCAACGACCAACATTCTCTCCTGACTTTCCGAGAGCATTATTTCGTAAGCGGACATTCCCTTTTCCCGCAAGGGGACTTTGTCCAAATTTATTTTCATTCCGGCGTTGCCTTTTTCACTCATTTCGGAAGTTGAGCAGGAAATACCGGCGGCGCCCATGTCTTGAATTCCTACAATCCAGTCGTTTTTAATTATTTCGAGCGTTGCTTCCAAAAGGAGTTTTTCGGTAAACGGGTCACCCACCTGCACTGAGGGTCTTTTGGATTCCGACTTTTCGGAAATTTCTTCCGATGCAAAAGTTGCGCCATGAATTCCGTCCCTGCCTGTTGAAGAACCGACAATCAACACCGGGTTGCCTGCGCCTTTCGCAATTGCCGAAGCTGTTCTGTCGGTGCGCACAATTCCCACAGCCATTGCGTTAACAAGCGGATTGTCCGTGTAAGATTTGTCAAAATAAACTTCGCCTCCCACGGTAGGAACGCCGAAAGCGTTTCCGTAATCACCGATTCCTTTAACAACGCCTTCAAACAAGTAGCGGGTGTGGGGGTCGTCCAATGAGCCGAAGCGCAATGAATTGAGCGCTGCAATCGGGCGTGCGCCCATTGTGAAAATATCCCTGAGTATTCCGCCTACTCCGGTAGCGGCACCTTGGTAAGGCTCAACGGCGGAAGGATGGTTGTGACTTTCAATTTTAAATGCAACGGCGTAACCGTCACCAATGTCAACTAATCCTGCGTTTTCCTCGCCTGCGCCAACCAGCAGGCGTCCGCCAGAACGGGGAAGAGTTTTAATTTGAGCAATTGAGTTTTTGTAACTGCAATGCTCACTCCACATTACGCTGAAAATTCCAAGCTCAGTGTAGTTGGGAGTTCTTCCGAGGCGCTCGCAAATCCAGTTAAACTCTTCTTCCGTTAAACCGTGCTCTATTGCTAATTCTAATGTAACTTCAGGCTCTTTCATTGTAAAAATAATAAAACATTAAAAACTTAAATATAATCAATTTAATTCACTGCCGTCTAAAATAATGTTTTTGGGAGTTGACATTAGAAGAAAGAAGAAACAAGAAATAGGCACAGGTTTAAAATCGGTGGCAAAATATTATCATTGTATTCTTATTTCGAATATTTTGCTCTTAAAACTTGAACCCTTTCAGGGTTCTTTTTCAATTTTGATTCTTTTTGCTATCTACATTGAATCCCTACGGGATTCTTTCGGAAACAGTATTAAAAAGCATCCTGCTCTTTCTCGTAAGAAAAAGAAAGTTGTCTATCTGCGAAATGGTTTTGTAACATAGATTATTGGCAATCCGCGTTATAGCTTATTGACGACCCCAACGGGGTCGAATGTAAATAGAAGAAAATAGAGGAAAGATAAACCGATGCCGAAGGTATCGAAGAAATTAAATTTCAATTATTTACGGTTTGTGTTTAGGCTCTTGCGTATTGCATTTAACCATTTCTTATTTCTCGTTTCTTATTTCTTCTATTTTTTGCCACCAAATTTAAACTTGTACCAAGAAATAAGAAATTTCTTTTCGTTAGACGCGAGAAGTTAGAGGTAAGACGCCCTATTCAGAGAACAGTTAACAGTTAACAGTGAACAGAGAAAAACGACGGCTATTTAATACTTAAACTTATTCTATCCAACCATCCAATCATCCAATTCTCCAAAAGCATTCGAGACACTGTTAAAACGAGAATCTTGCATAATTGGATGAATGCATTATTGGATACAAGACTTATTTAGTAAAAAGTTGAAAATTAAATGTTTTCTCTTTGTTAATTTCATCCAATCATCCAACCATCCATTCATTCATGCCAGTAAATCATTCTTCAATTATTACAGTCTAACCCACAGGGAGACGTTTGCAACAATGCCTTCCAAAGGCATGTAGAGCTGCTTGAATTGAGGCGTGGAAATTGTGGGTGAGGGCAAAACAACCTTCTCGTATTTTGTTTGACGCTCGTTTAAAATGTTCTCCACATTAAAAATCACAGAAAAACCGTTAAAATATTTTTGAAACATCGCACCTAAAAGCCAATAGCTGCGGGAAAGAAAACATTAGCTCCCGCAAGGGATTCCTTTGTTAAGGAGTCTTTTACTATTACTGTTAAAGTGTTTTGCCCGTAAAGGGGAAAAGTAAATAAAATCAGGAGGAGAATAACCGCAGTAAATTTCTTTGTGTCCATTGAATTATTCATTTTATTTTCCAATGATGTTTATTAAAATCATTCCCATCATCAAACAAAATTTCTTAAAAGCAATTCAATCTTAACAATTTTTTCTTTTTTAACAAACAAAAAAGCGGGAACTTTCGCTCCCGCTTTTCCACTGCGCTGGTTAATACAGCGTCCTCACTCGCAATGCTACTTGCGTTTAATTAGTCGTCGTGGTCGTTGTCTTGTCACCTGTCAATGCACCGAATCCGGCAATCATTAACAAAACTCCGCTAATAATTAAGTTCCACTCGTTGCCGGTAAAAGTTAATAAACTCGGAATGAAAGCTGCAATAATTAACCAGATGCCAACTATTGCTCCCAACCAACCTTGCCACGGTTTGTCTTTAATCATTGAGAATGCAACTCCTGCAGCCACAACGCCGACAATAATGTCGTTCCAAAGATTACCGGTAGTCCCAAAGCCGATGAAAGCAACGATAAAAATGTAAACTCCAATCAAACCGTTAACCCATGCTTGCCACATTTTAGTTTCTCCTTATTTTGTTAATTGGTTAATTAAACAAGTTTTAAAAGAACACTAAGAGAGAAACATTTATCGTGCCAAAAAATTAGATTTACGTAACATGTTGATATTTAAAGAGTTATGTGAATAAAAATATCGGCATGAATTTGGTGTGAAATTAAATTTCGCAGCGTTGCGGGTAAAACACAACGTAATCAAAGTTTAATTTTTTAGGTGTGAAATAAGATTTCTCACCTTCTGAAGTTTTCAGCTTCGACACCGTGTTTTTTTAGCAGATTTTGGATTTGCCTTCTGTCGTAGCCGCTTATTTCCGCAGCGTGGGAAATGTTACCATCCGTTGATTTTAACAGCTTAATCAGGAATTTGTACTCCAATTCGTCCAAAATTTTAGCCGTTCTTTTTTCTTTTTCCGCTTTAAGTTCGTTCTTCGTCAACGGCACGTACTCTTCCGAATCGATGTTTTCATTTTCCAGCCAGCCGGACAAAATTTCGTCCGGCAAAACTTCGGGTGAGATTCTACCGTCTTTCGAAAATATTATTGCCTGCTGAATTACGTTCTCAAGTTCCCTGATATTGCCAGGCCAATCGTAGTTTTGTAAAATTTTTCTTGTCTTTTCGGTAACAACAATATTATTAAATTTGGACAAGCCGGAATGTTTTTGCAAGAAATGCTCAATCAACAGCGGAATATCTTCCTTGCGTTCTCTCAGCGGGGGAATTCTCAAGTAAACAACTTTCAAACGGTAAAACAAATCGGTGCGGAAATTTCCCTTTGTTACTTCTTCCTTGAGGTTTTTATTCGTTGCGGCGACAATTCTCGCATCCGTGGTAATAAATTGTGTTCCGCCGACACGTGTAAATTTCTGATTTTCCAAAACGTGAAGCAGTTTAACTTGAAGGTCGAGAGGCAGTTCACCAATTTCGTCAAGGAACAATGTTCCGCCGGAAGCAAGCTCGAATTTCCCTTTCTTCATTCCCACCGCGCCGGTAAATGCTCCTTTCTCGTGACCAAACAACTCGCTTTCGAGCAGGTCGTGCGGAATGGCTCCGCAATTTATTTCGATGAACGGGCGGTCGGCTCTGTCGCTTAAATAGTGAACGGCTTTGGCAAAAAGCATTTTGCCCGTTCCCGATTCTCCCTCTATTAAAATTGTAGCGGGAGTTTGTGCCACTTGTTCAATTAAGTTAATCAGGGATTTCATTTGAGGGTTAACGGTAATTATTTCGTTAAAGCCTTCGTATTTTTTAATTTTCTCTTTTAGTCTTACGTTTTCTTCCAAAAGTTCGCCGAACTTAATCGACTTGTTAATCAGCGCTTTCAGTTCGTCCATTTTAACCGGCTTGGTAATGTAATCGTGCGCGCCCGCCTTCATTGCCTCAACCGCGTCTTCAATCGTACCGAAAGCGGTCATTATTATTACGGGAACTGTTTTGTAATTTTTGTTCACCCACTCAAGCAGTTCAAAACCGTCAACTTCGGGCATTTTCAAATCCGTAAGAATCAAATGAACTTTGTTGTGCTCAATTAATTCCATTGCCTGTTTGCCGTTTTGTGCAAGCAACACATTGAAGTCGCTCCTTAAATTCATCATCAGAACTTTCCTTTCCCTTTCCTCGTCGTCGGCTATTACAATAGTAGGTTTATTTGCGTCCATTTAATCCTCAGCTTGTTGGTAATGTAATGACAAATTCAGTTTTACCCTCGTCTGAATAAACTTCAACCGTTCCGCCCAAACTCTCCGTCAAATTTCTAACAATCGAAAGTCCCAATCCGGTGCCTTCCTTTTTAGTCGTGAAAAAGGGGTCAAAGATTTTTTCAATTTTGTCTTCGGGAATTCCTGTCCCGTTGTCCTTTACTTTCAGAATCACACTGCCGTCGGCTTTTTCCGCCGAATAAATAATCTCGCCCGTTTCACATTTGAAAGCCTCATCTTTTGAACACCTTTCCCTGACGGCGTCAAGGGCGTTCAGTCCCAAGTTTAATAATATTTGGTAAAGGATGTTTTCGTCCGTAAAAAGAGAAAGTCTTTCCGGCATTTGTGTTTTAATTTTAATGTTTTCACTGTTCTCTGTTTCAAGAGTTTCCTGACTT
>JALWGH010000251.1 GCA_027013735.1 Melioribacteraceae bacterium | reverse complement strand
ACAATAATCATAAACGTAGCCGAGACGGTAGAGAATCCTGTTGCAATTATCACGGCTTCCTTAACCGTGTATTTCCCTTCCTTAAAAACACGGTTTGTAATTAACAATGCAATTGAATAACTCCCGACAAACGACGCAAGCGCATCAATGGCAGAGCGCCCGGGGGTTTTAAAGACAGGTTTCATTACCGGCTGCATTAAGACCCCTACAAATTCCAGCAGACCGTAATCGACTAAAAATGCCAAGAATATTGCACCCACAGGTACAATTATTCCAACAGGAATTACCAGTTTATTAAATAAAAAGGGAACCAAATCTTTCTCAAACAGCCAAGCGGGACCAATCTTGAAGAAAAAGAGCAAGGCTACCAAAACGCCTAAAACCTTCAGAAAAGAAAACACGATTGTCGTCGTGTCCTTTTTCCAACTCTTAGTCACAAAAGGGTAAGCCCCTCCTGCAATTACGACTAACAAAGCGTAAACTGCCGAGCCTTTGGGGAAATTGTAACGGAAAAAATTAATGATGTGGTCTAACAGTATAGTACTTTTACCACCGATGTTAACCGGAATAAAGAAAACAAATATTCCAATCGTAGCGTAAAGAGTAAATTTCAGTAATTCGGATTTTTTCATACCGGAAAATTAACAAAGATTGGAAAACAAATTAAATAATCACAAAAATTACTCCAACAATTTTCTTCCAATATTTTCCCATGAGTAATTCCGCACTGCAAATTTCCTTAGCTTATTCCCGACTTCGGTTTTCTTAGAGTGGTCTTTAAATCCATTGGGATAAAGGTAGTTCAAAATTTGAACTATCTTGGAGGGTAATTCCTTAAAAAATGTATCTGCGTTTTTGCAAACCAATTTCTCAATTTCAGGCAGGCTTTCAACCAGTTTGTCCGTTACGTCAAGCATTCCGGAGTGGTAATTTGTGACCGGAAAAACTCCTGCCGACATTGATTCCACGGCAACCATTCCAAATGCTTCGGGGAATGTGCTTGGCATTAGACTAATGCTTGCAAGAGGCAGGAGCTCACTTAATAATTCGTGGTTTAAAATTCCCGTAATAGTAATTTTATTCACTTCAACTTCAGTAAGTTTGCGGAAATATTCTTCCACGTTAATGTGAATTGCAAACCCTCCTGCTTTTGCCGCTTTTTTTGCAAGTTCAATATTCCCGGTTTTCAATGCAGTAAAAATTGCTTCCAGATGTTCGCGATAGGTCCCAAAACCGACAAAAACAAACCTAACATTCGGCACTAATTCGAAAATCTTTGGGGTTAACAGCATTAACTCGCCGACTCCTTTCGTTTGCAGAAACTTGCCAAAGTAAATAATAATAGGCTCTTCCGGATTCCACGGTCTCCATTTCTCAATCAGGTTGCTGTCAACACTTCGTTGATTGTAAGTTTTGCCAAGCTCAACAAGTTTTTTGTGCGCTTCTTCATCGCTAAGTTTGGTTACATCTGGTGTCTCAATTTCCCCTCTGCCATCAGGGTTTTCTTTAATTTCCTTTTTCAACAAAGTCAAAAACTTTTTCTCATTCTCTTGTGGTTTTTTAGTGGGTTTAAACAAGTTTTCATCCATTCCGGGAGGAACAATTTTGATTTTCTCTTCTACTAAATTTGCTTTTTCAGAGAAAACCTCCAGAATCCTTTTCTTGATATGTGTTGTGCCGGCAATAATTTCTCTTGCATTTTCGAAGCCCTCGTAGGCATATTTTTTGAACTCCGGATATTTAGCGGCAACAAATTCCATTGCACTGCCGTGAATTTTAATTTTGTAAGGAATATTGCTCCCTTCCAACGCGCGTTTTACGATTACCGGACTGAGCATTGCGTGGTTTGCAAAAAACAAATCAACGTGTTGAATCAAAATCTTTTTTAATGCTTCCGAGGTCAATTCAATATGTGTTTCAATTTCTTCTTCCGACATTTCCGGAATTACTTTCACCGTGTAACCCTCATATTCGTCGTAAATATAAACAGGCAAAAGATTGTTAATATCCGGTACAACAACTCTTAATGTCCCCGGAGCCGGTGGAGTGTCGGGAATTAATTTAGTTCCCGAGACAAACTCGTCAACGAAATCAAGCTCAAATGCTTTGCGGTCTTGGCAAACCACTGTAACTGCAAGTCCTAATTGTCTCCAAGTTTTTGCAACATTCTCAACGTAAATGTTTGAGCCTGTTCCCCGTAATAAATAACCGTGAACCATTACAACGTGCATTAAAACCCCATTAGTTTTTAATGTTCAAATACTCTTCCCAGATTTTAAACAATTCAAATGTTGCCCTGATGTCATCTCCGCAATAAATGGCAATATCTTCAATTCTACCGGCTTTGTAAAGTTCTTTTACTTCCATTCCAGTAACGCCGTGGCTTTTGGGGGATTCTATTCCGAAAGAATGACAATAAAAATCGAGGTTGAATTTTCTGATTAAGCCGTGAAAAGTAAATTCCTCGAGCAAATCAACATGAACTTTTGTTGAATACCTGCTGCCAAGCAAATTAACTGTTGGTTTAATTTTATTGATTGCCGAGCGTATTAAAATAAAGGGGATGTCGAAATTTCTACCGTTGAAAGTAACAACTCTGTCAGCTTTTGCCACGAATTCCCAAAACTTCGAGAGCATTTCGGATTCCGCCATTCCTGCATATTTTATCTTCTTTTCCTCGTTTTCC
>JALWGH010000250.1 GCA_027013735.1 Melioribacteraceae bacterium | reverse complement strand
GTAGTAAATTTGCCCGAATGCAAAAGAAAGATTGGAGACTTGCATTAAAAGAAAACCAAGCAAGAGATTTTCCGGCGAAAGTTCTTTGTAAAGAACAATTCCCGCACCGATTACCGAGATGGAAGCCGTAATGAAAAATTTCAGACTGAATTTTTTCCTGAAGAAATCTCCGAAAGCTGTAACGTAAAGCGGAGTGAATATTGTTAATAGAGCCACTTCGTAGGAAAGCAAATATTTGTAAGCCGAAATGTAGCTGACGTACATTATCCCGTATTGAATTGCGCCGGTTACAGCCAATTTTAATTTTGCATCTGGCGGAATTCTTCGGACCTTCAAAAACGGCAGGAACACAAGGAAGGAAAGGAAAAGTCTTAGAAATGCCACGAGCGACGGGTTTAATCCAGCGAGATTGTCTTTAATTATTCCGAACGAAAAAGCCCAAATCAGTGAAACGGTTAATAGCCAAATCATTGTGCGGTTGTGGTCTGTTCTTTATTTGTGGAATGAGCGTCTTCGTCTTCTACAAAGATTACAAGGAAGGCAGCCAAAAGCATTGAAGCGCCGCCGAGAATCAAAGCGTAAACGGCTTCCCCGCCGAACACGCTCTTTACGAAAAATCCTAAAATTGCGGCGGCTGTGATTTGTGGAATTACGATAAAGAAATTGAAAATTCCCATGTAAATACCAAGCTTGTTTTGCGGCAGTGCGCCGGTTAATATTGCGTAGGGCATTGCAAGAATGGAAGCCCACGCAATCCCGATTCCCAACTCGGAAACGAGCAAAAGGTTCGGGTCTTTAATCAAGTAGAAGGAAGCCAAGCCGATTCCACCGAGAACGAGACTGAATGAATGGACTCCTTTTCTACCGATTCTTTTTGCCAGCCAAACAAGCAGGAAGGCGGTAACGGCGGCAAAGCCGTTGTAAACAGCCATTAAAACGCCTACCCAATTTGCGCCTTTGTTGTAAAGCTCGCTACTTGCGTCCGTGGCTCCGAAAATGTGATGCGCAACAGCCGGGGTCGTATAAATCCACATTGCAAACAAGGCAAACCACGAAAAGAATTGAACGAAAGCCAACTGTTTCATTGTTCTTGGCATGTTGAAAAGGTCGTTCATTACAACGGTGAACCCGTTCTCGGTTTGTCCCTGACGGGTAAAGTAGGAAGCCAGTATTTGTAAAAGTCCGAATGTGGAAATCCCCAAAAAGAAAACCGCAAGTCCGTAATCCATGTAAATGAATTGCTGAAAAATAAAGAAAAACATTAACCCCGTTACAAGCCAAATCATTCCGCCGTTAAAAAATTTTTTTGCCGAGAGCGGGTGGAAATCGTTCCTTGCCGTTTCGTTTTGTTCTTTGTTAAACTTTTCAAGCTCTTCGGGCGAATATTCCTTTGTGGTTAGCACTGTCCAGAGGACGGCAAACAGGAAAACCGCTCCGCCAATGTAAAAGGAAAATTTTACCGAATCGGGAATTTGTCCTGCCGGTGCCGTGTTGGAGATGCCGAGCCAGTTGGTCATTACGTAGGGGAGTGCCGAAGCAATTACCGCGCCCGTGCCGATGAAAAAGCTCTGCATCGAAAAACCGATTGTCCGCTGTTCGGGCGGAAGTAAATCTCCCACAAATGCGCGGAAGGGCTCCATTGAAATATTAATCGAGGCGTCCATAATCCAAAGCATTCCCGCCGCAACCCAAAGGACGGGGGAGTTCGGCATTATTAAAAGCGCAAGCGATGCCAAGATTGCGCCGGTTAAAAAATAGGGACGACGCCTGCCGAGGCGACGGGTCCATGTCTTGTCGCTCATGTGCCCGATAATCGGTTGTACGATTAAACCCGTTACGGGAGCGGCAATCCAGAGCAAGGGAATTTGTTCAATGCTCGCGCCGAGCGTTTCAAATATTCTGCTCACGTTTGCGTTCTGCAATGCAAAGCCGAACTGAATTCCGAAAAAGCCGAAACTCATGTTCCAAATTTGCCAAAAAGATAATCTCGGTTTTTCCATTTAACATTCCGTTAAAATTAAAAGCTAAAAATAAAAAATTATCATTTAACGATAAGAGTTATTTGAGAGTGCTCAATAATTTAAGTCGCAAAAAATAGATTAAATAAGAAATGAGAAACAAGAAATAAGAAATGGTTAAACGTTAGACGCGAGAGGCTAGACGCCAGACGTTCAGAGAACAGATAGCAGAGAACAGTGAACAGAGAAAAATGATAGTTGTTTTGTCCTGATTTTCTTACCTTGTCAAACATTCAGCATTCAAAATTCAACATTAAAATTCTAACTTTCTTGCCCCGATGTGACAAATTGTAAAATCGTATTTGACCGGATCTTCGGGGTCAAAGACTTTTAACTTTTCGGTAATTTCTTCGGCCATTTGCCAGGAGACGTTTTTCCTTTTTGTGAGTTTCAAATTGCGCGAAATCCTTGCCACGTGAGTGTCAACGGGAATTACAAGGCGAGCGGGCGAAACCTCTTTCCACAGTCCGAAGTCCAACTCGTCCTTGCGCACCATCCAACGCAGGAAAAGGTTCATCCTTTTACACGCGCTTCCTTTTTTAGGGTCGGGGAACATAAATTGCAGTCCGTTTGTAACCTCTCCGAAATGTTGTGCAATATTTAAGAGATTTTTGGAGAAAAAAGAGAGCGAATTTTTTACGTTCTTTTCGTCCGGGAAAAAGTAAAGAAGAAACAAATATTTTAAC
>JALWGH010000249.1 GCA_027013735.1 Melioribacteraceae bacterium | reverse complement strand
CTCGGTTGGGTCGGGAATCACGGAAGGATCGAACCCGCTGCCTTCGTCTTTAATTAATATTTCAATTTTCTTTTCATCGATTATTATTTCAATATTAACTTTCTTGTTCGAATCGTTTTTGTTGCCATGCTTAATTGCGTTAGATGATGCCTCTGATAAGGCAAGAATAAGGGAGTTGTACTTTTGCTCGGGCAGGTTTAAATCTTTAAAAACATTCATAAAGAATCTTTCCAATTCGGGTAAAACCCGCCTGTCGCTCTCGTAAGTTTTTTTAATCCTTACTTTTTCCAATATTCTCTCATTTTTTCTCCTTAATATAAAGGAAATGTTGAAAATCTTGAAATTAACTTCTTGAGGAACTAAAGTTTTTAATAATATTAACGATAATAAAGCTGAAAATACATTATATTATTATTTTGAGGTTAAACATGGAAAAATTTGCTTTTCACAATTGGTCGATTTTTACAAAAATTTTATCAACAATTATTTTAACGACATTTTTAGTAGGCGGTATTTTTATTTTCGTAACTGCTCCAGATATTTCTTCCGCTATTTTACAGCAAAAAAAAGAAAATGTCAAAAATGTTGTTCTTGCAACTTCGGAACTGGTTAATTTTTATGTTAAACAAAGTGAAGAAGGAAAGATAGATGAACAAAAGGCAAAGGAATTAGCTTTAGACGCTGTAAAACATTCAAGATACGGCAATCATAATTACCTGTGGATTAATGATTTGAACGGTGTAATGATTATGCACCCCATAAAGCCACAACTTAACGGTAAAGACTTGCTCCATTTTAAAGATGCAAAAGGCAAAGAACTTTTTTTGGAAATGGTAAATGTTGCCAAAACAAAAGGACAGGGTTTTGTTGATTATTATTGGCCCAAGCCTGGCTCCGAAAAACCGGTAGCCAAAGTTTCCTTCGTTAAACTAGTTAAAGATTGGAACTGGATTATAGGTAGCGGGGTTTACCTTGATGACGTAAACGCAACCGTAAGTTCCATAGTCGGTAATATTCGTATTTTCTTAATCTTGGCATTTTTTATTGCTGTAATCTATACTTTATTTGTAAGCAAAAGAATTTCCAATTCAATTAAAAAAATAAACTTGGCCGCAAGAAGGATTTCCCAAGGGGAAAGCGCACGGGTTAAAATTAAGAGTACCGCCGAAGTCGGAGAACTTGCAAATGCTTTTAATGTAATGGTCGATAAATTAGAGAAACAAATGACCGAGGCAAAAGAAAAAGAACAGTTAGTAAAGGAAGCTTTGGAAAAAGCGGAAGAAGCAAACAAGAAAATAGAAACACAAAACCGAAACTTGCGCGAAAGTGCCAAAAAGCTTACGGAAGCGTTAAAAAAACTTGCCGAGGGTGATTTAACATCCAGAATTGATTTAAGTGATCAAAACGGAATAATGGAAGAGATTATTGATTCTTTTAACAAAATGGTGGACAAAATAAGGGATTTGATTACCAATCTTTCGGATGCAATTGATGCGACAGCAAGTTCAAGCACACAAATCTCCTCCTCAGCTGAAGAAATGGCAGCCGGCGTGCAAGAACAAAGCAGTCAAACTGCGGAAGTTGCTTCGGCAATAGAAGAAATCACAAAGACAATAATGGAAACCGCAAGTAACTCCGAAAGAGTTGCTCAAGTAGCCAAAGCCTCTTCTGAAAAAGCCAATGAAGGAGTAGAAATAGTACAAAAAACAAAGAACGGAATGGATGAAATTTTTAATCACACACAAATAATTGGGAAAGTTGTTTACTCCTTAAGTGAAAAAGCAGAACAAATAGGAGAAATAATTAAAATAATAAACGAAATAGCCGACCAAACCAACTTACTTGCTCTTAACGCCGCAATTGAAGCGGCACGCGCAGGCGAACACGGTCGCGGGTTCTCCGTAGTGGCAGACGAGGTCCGCAAACTTGCCGAAAGAACAACCAAAGCAACTCAAGAAATTACGGAAACAATTAAAGCAATTCAAAAAGAAGCCAAAGAAGCCAAAGATTCAATGGTTACCTCCGAAGACGCCGTAACAAAAGGCAAAGAGTTAACAAACGAAATAGAAAAAACGTTTGAAACCATTATGCAAGGGATAAAATCCACTACGGAGGAAATTGAACAGGTAGCTGCAGCAAGCGAGCAACAATCAAGTACTGCAGAACAAATCTCTCATAATATTGAAGCAATTAGCTCCGTTGCCAACGAAACGGCTTTAGGAGTTCAGGAAATTGCTCAATCAATAAACGGGTTAAATTCTCTAAATGAAAGACTACGTAATATCGTAGCACAGTTCCGGACTAAAGATTCCGACATCGCGAAATCAAGCCTTTCTGTTAGAAGTAACGGGAAAATAGTACCGAACGTTTAACCAAAATCAAAAAATCAGTTACACTACCCACTAAAACCAAAAACGCCCTACTTGCCGTAGGGCGTTTTTACATTCCAGAATTCCCTTTTCCCCTAATGTTTACCGAGCCAATTGGAAACAGCATTAAAAAATTTCCTGCCGTTCCCGCTTCCGCTCAAGGGGTCGTATTCAATTTTAATTTTAGTTAACTTTTTAATTTCGTCCGCTATTTCCTGATTAACAAAGGGAAGCGAATCGTCTTTCAACAACTTCAACATTAAGCTTACTCCCTTTTTCAAATCCAATTCGGAAACCCTTTTGGCAATTTCAAATTTTGAATATTTGTCGTCCGACACTTTGAAATATTCCGCCAAGGAATCAACATCGTTAACTTTGGCAACAAAGCTATTCAATTCCGCACTGTCGAATTTTTTAACTTTTTCAAACGAACTGTCGTTAAATTTTTCCGTCAAATTTTCGTGGTGACTTTTGTGCGCGCTGTTTTTAAAAGCATTTCCCATTACCGAAATGCCAAAGATAACCAGCAATGTTACGCCGATTCCTATTGCAACGTTTGTAAACGCTCGGGATTTCTTTTCCGCCTTAAACAAGTAGAGCCCGATTGCAACGAGCGTTAGCACCAATCCGTAAAAAGCCACTACGCTCGGTCCGCTGGGTAAATCCGCAACGTACGAAATGTACAGCCCCACAACCGTAACAAACAAACCCATCGTCCAACCGATTACAAGCTGCTTCCACAACACATCGGTAATCAGCATTGAAGTAATTGCCGGCACGACGAGGAAAACAAACACAAGCAAAACGCCTGCCGTTCCAACCGAGTGAGTAATTACAATTCCGAAAGAAACGTAAAAGAGAAAATCCCAAAAACGAATTGAAAGCCCCTGTTCGTAAGCCTTTTCGGGATGTTCGGAAATCAAAATGAATTGTTTTCTGAAAATAAAATGGAAGAGCCCGACAAGTGCGTAAACAATTGCGGCGGTTTCAATCGTTCCCCATTTTACCCAAAGGATGCTGCCGGTAAGAAGTTCCTTAATATGCTCGGCTCCGTTGGGCGCTTTGTCAATTACCAAAATCGACAAAGCTGCCGCAATTGCGTAAACAAGTCCTATTACCGCCTCCTGCGGAATTTTTTCCTGCCTTAATCTCGAAACCGAAAAAACCGCAGCGCCGATAATTGTAAAAGTTAACGAAAACCAGTAAGCGCCCTGCGTCCCGGGCATTATTCCGAACAGAAATCCTACGGTAGTACCCAACGCCGCAATCTGCGCCAAAGCCAAATCGACAAAAATTACTTTTCTCCTGATTACGTGCAAACCCAAATAGGAATGAATCCCGACAAGAATCAGACATTCGAAAAATGCCGGACCCATTATGTCCCAAATACTCAAATGCATTTTATTCTCCGGTGTATTTTACAAAGGCATCCCCCTCCCAAATGGAGGGGGAACTCAAACTTAAGCAATTGAAGCAAATGCCTTGTTCAAATCTTTAATCCACAATTCAATTAACTTAAAGACGTCATCCGCACCTTTTGCACCTCCAACGTACATCGGCACAATTACCGGCACGGCGCCGACTTTTGAACAAATTTCCCGCACTTTGCTTTGGCTAAAATAATTAGCCGAAAGAATTACTTTTACGTTGTTCTTCCTCATTAAATTAACAAGTTCTTCAACGTGCTTCGGAGACGGAGGAATACCGGGCTTTGGTTCAACATTACCAACAATTTTCAATCCGAAAAGCCGGGCAAAGTAAATCCAGTTTTTGTGGTAAGTAACTATTTTCTTATTCCTGAAAGGCATTGCTTCCTTAAGCCAACCGCCGAGGTAATCTACTAACTTTTTGCCTTTGTATTCCTTAGTTGACAGGAATTCAAAAAGATGCCCCGACTGCGCAAGCTTGGTTAAAAGACCGCCGCCCATTAGATTAACTAATTTTTCGCCGAAGACTTTCGTGTCGATTTTATTTTTGAACGCCTTCAAATTCGCTTCGTAAAAATCGGCATTCTGCGGGTCGTTCTTTTCCAAACCAATTGCAATGTTTTCGGCAATAATCTTCAGGTTCAAAGGACTCGAAGTAATGTGCGGATTGCCGTATGTGAAGCCCGCCTTCGCTCCTCGAAAGAACAGTCGGTTTGTCCAGCAAATCAATTCCGTCGGCGGCGGCAACAAATCCTACCTGCCCTGAACGGATTTTTTCGTTTTTGGACATGTCCACAAGCGAAGGCACCCAAAGCTCAAGGTCGAGACCGGTGGACACAAAGACATCCGCCTTGCTGAGCATCACGGCATAGCTGGGCTTTGGTCTTACAAAATGGGCATCCTGATCACCTTGAACAATGTAATGAACTTCAACCTTGTCCTTGCCAATTTTCTTGGCAATGTCCGCGTAAGTTGACAACGTAGTAACTACAAAAAGTTTGTTCCCCGCAAAAATCAGGGACGAAACCAAAAGCAAAACAATCGTAATTAAATTTATCTTTTTCATCTTCATTCTCCATTAATATCTTTCGTGTTTGTGAGGACCTGCCGCCCAAACCAATTGTAATCTAATCGTGTTTTGTTCGCCTGCAATCGAGTTGCCGTCAAGATAGTTGTATTGCAAGCGCAATTTAACCCAGTGACTTTGCCACCAAGTTACGTAAGGCACAAACTGGTAAAGGTACTTCCCCGAATTGAATTGTTCGAACGGTTGGGTGTAATCGAACCTGATTCCGGCCTGCCATTGCTCAGAGAGTTTGTACTCAAAATAAGTGTACGCGCCGAACGCCTTAATGTGTGCGTCAGCCGGAAGCTCTTTGTCCGCGTAATAAAACTCCGAGCGCCAAGTAAACCCTTCGTACAATGCTTGATTAACAGGCTCCCACGAAAGGGTCAAATCCGCGCCGGCTAATTTTGTCCAACGCGTAGGTTCGTAAACTTCTTTGCCATTCGAATAGCCTTTCAAGTTGTTCATTCCAAGCATTCCCGTTAATCCGAATTCGAGGTAAGTATTTCTGTTTAAGTCGTAGTAATTTTTTAAATGAACAAGAGCCGTCGGGAACAAGAACATGTTGCCCGAAAAGAGATGCTCGTTTTGCCCGTTGGTAAATTGCACCGTTAGCTCGTTAGCGTCTGCCGTAACCGAAGGCATCAGCCAATCGAACGAAAGCCCGATCTGATTTAACCCTTCCTCGCCTAATATTGTTGTAAGCGGAAGAGGAAAATCAAATTGGTCGAGCGAATGAACATGCCAACGGTTTACCACTCCAAATTGCTGGCGGAACTTACCCACGGTTAAACTGATCTTTGGCAGAAAGTCCGCCCAAGTCATGTAAGCTTCGCCAAAGCCAAAACCTTCCGGGCTAAATTCAAGCGCTACTTTTGCAAAGCTGTAAGGGTCAAGGTTACTTTGAATGTGCAGTCCGAGTGTTCTGAAATACCCGCCTGTGCGCGCATCTTCACGGTAATTGCGCTTGTTTGCAACATACTGAAAATATTGGTCGCCCGTTACACTTATTTCGGGATTAATCGCCTGCTGTGAACGCTGACCGCTTTTAAATACTTTGAACTTTTTAGTTGCTTTCTTTTCAGTCGAGACTTTTTCAGCTTCGGAAATTAATTTTTGTAATTCGCTTTGCTCAACTTTTTCTTCGAGTTTTTTTACCCTTTCTTCCAATTGCTTAATCTTTGTCGAATCCTGCGCCTTAACTTGCACGGCTACAAAAATTGCAAGGAAGAAAGAGAAAAGAAAAATCCTTTTCATTTCTCCACCTATTTTTCTTTGAAAGAATATTGTTTAGTTGTTTCGGGAAAGAAATTAAAAAGGAGGAGCGCGAAGTGAATAAATTTCAAATTTATCTGCGGAGGGTTTGTCTGTTGCTTTTGCAACCGCAAGTCTTCCTCTAAACGGAGGGAAAAGTTTTACGGCAACAAAAAACGTAAGCGCAAATGAAACAAACGTTACGCTTAAAATATATGCAGGACAATTGTAGTGGTCGTAAATATCGGGTGCATGGTTGTGCATCAGCGGCGAGTAAATAAACTCGAACAGGAAGAACAACGCCGTAATTAAGAAAATATGTTTGACTGTTTTTTTCATCTATTTAATTTTGTTTGTCAGCGAAAAATACTAAATATTTTTCACAGCAAAAATTTTTCAAATTAAATTTTTCTTACAATTTTTCAGTCAAGCGGTTTCCGGCTTTCACGAAAGACAAAACCACGTTTTTTGGCTTCGTCTAAAATCCGTGAAGCATCAAGTGTTTCAACACTGTGAGCGCCTGCGGGGATTTCACCTTTCGCCGAAAGAATTGCAACGATTGAACTATGCCAACCCGTCAATTTTTGCATTGCAGTAAGCTGTTTTTCCTCGTCAATTTTTTCAACGAGTTCACTTGTAAATTCTTGCCTCTTGCCATCTTTAATTCCACGAGCTACGATTCTCATTATTCCCACATCTTTGGGATTCTGCACTTTCAACTTCGGCTCCAACAGCGTGTGGTAAACATCGCGAGGAACAATCTCCACGCCTTTTACATTCACAGGCTCTTCGGAAAAAAGCCCGAGCAAAGAATAAGCTCTGAAGATCTCCCAATGCCCGGGATAACGGAGCGTTTTGTATTCGAGTGTTTTTAACTTATCGGCAAAATACCACGGCGCTGTTGAAAGCCCGCCCGTTGTAACTGCCGCCTCCAACGTGCCTAATTTTTCAAATTCAATTTCTTCAACTTCCGTCAAACAAGGGACTTCAACAACCATTCCGTTTTTAACTGCAAATGCGTTTCCGTAGTATTCGTTAGTCAAGCCGTTAATGTTAAAAATCAATTCGTAATTAAACGGAGGTTTGGGATTAAGAGGCAAACCGCCCACGTAAGAAAAAATTTCTTCCGCTTCGTCAAATTGATCAAATGCGTAACGAATCATTGTAATGTTCAAACCCGGACCCATTCCGGTATCCGGCACAACGGCAACCCCGTACCGTTTCGCATCTTCGTCGAATTTCAACTGCTCACGGACAATCGGAGTGTTACCGCCCATGTCACAGAAAGAAGCATTGTTCTCAATTGCAAGCTTTGTCAACTCAATATTGAAATAATAAGGCACAGCGCTAACAACGGCATCGACATCCGAAAAAATTCTGGAAAGCTTCGGCTTGTCGTTTGCGCTTGCAATTACCGGAACAAAATTCTTAAAGTCCGTTTTGGAGGAAAGAAAGTTAATCGATTTTTCAACGGCGTCTTTGTCCGAGTCAACAATGTAAATCTTTTCGGCATCGCCGTTAATTGCAATATCGTAGGCGGCGGAAATTCCCTGCCTCCCCGCCCCGACAATTGCATATTTGAATTTACTCACTAACATCTTTTATTGGTTAATAAGACCTGTTTCGGTTGTGTCCACAATTTTGAAAGTCGTATTGATTTCAACGTTGCCTTTCAACATTGCCGTTACGCCGCAATATTTTGTTTCGGAAAGTTCAATTGCCCTTGCAACGTCTTTCTCCTTGATGTCTCTGCCGTAAACGACAAATTCAAGATTTATTGTTTTGTAAATCTTAGGATGTTCTTCCGTTTGTTCGGCTTCAATGTTCATTTCAAAAGCTTCAACCTTTGCACGTTTTTTTTGAAGGATTGCGACAACGTCGCTGCCGGTACAGCCCGCCAAGCTCAATAATAACAGCTCTTTGGGACGTATTGCCGCATTGCTGCCGTAAAATTCTTCCGGTCCGTCAATCATTACCCAGTGGTTGGAAGAAGTTCTCCCCGCCATACTTAATCCTTTTACTTGTCGTAAGTATCCTGTTACTTTACTCATCTTTACTCCTTTATTTTTTACTAACAATAATTTTTAAAATTAAAGTTCTAAAGTTACGGAAATTTTGGATGTTATTGAATAAGTTCAGAAAGTACAAGGTTAGGTAGATTCACAGAAATTGTGTGGTACAGGTTTAAAATCGGTGGCAAAAGTTAAAAGACAGAAAAATACTACAAAAAATAATTAGGGAAATAACCAAAAAATCAACGGAAGATTTAATAAGGATAAGCGATAAAATTTACCCCCCAAAAGTCAT
>JALWGH010000248.1 GCA_027013735.1 Melioribacteraceae bacterium | reverse complement strand
TAAAAATTGTCTGGATTTTATTCTTATTTTCATTCGGTTTTGATTTTTTTAAATATTTTCCGAAATTAAAAAGTTACCGAAACAAAAATAAAATTTTATTTACTGAAATCACAAAGGAAGAAAAATGAACGTGAGTTTAAAAATAGATTTTCGATTCTCTGTTTGGAAATTCTTCCGTCATTGAAAATTTTGAAAATCAATAGGAGTCGTTCTCAATGAAAGTTTCAGGAATTGAACTAAGGCAGATTGACGATCACCTGTGGAAAATTCCCCGTACGGGCGGAATGCTTGTGCCGGGAAGAATTTACGCGACACGTAAAATGCTTGAGAGAGATTTACAAAATGACGAAGCTCTCAAGCAGGTTGTAAACGTTGCACATCTGCCCGGAATTCAAGCCTACAGTCTTGCAATGCCCGATATTCATTGGGGCTACGGCTTTCCGATTGGCGGAGTGGCTGCAACGGACTTTCACGACGGTGTAATTTCCCCGGGCGGCGTGGGTTACGACATTAATTGCGGCGTGCGCCTCGCGGTTACTTCAGTTGAATACAACAACATTAAGAAGCGCTTAAACAAAATTGTTGAAAATCTTTTCGAGAATATTCCCACCGGCGTCGGCGCAAGCGGGGCAATTAAAAAACTTTCCCGCAAGGAGCTCAAAAGGATTTTAATCAAAGGCTCACACTGGGCTGTTGAAAACGGCTTCGGAAATGAAAGGGACATTCAATTCACCGAAGAAAAGGGAAAACTCGAAAACGCCGACCCTGATTTGCTTTCGGAGCGTGCAATAGAACGCGGGCTTGACCAAGCAGGAACGCTCGGCTCGGGAAATCATTTTCTTGAAATTGACGTGGTGGAAAAAATTTTCGACGAAGAAAAAGCCCGTGTGTTCGGGCTTTTCGAGGGGCAGCTTGCCGTGTTGATTCACACCGGCTCACGCGGCTTAGGTTACCAAGTGTGCGACGATTATTTGAAAATAATCTCCAAAAGCAAATTCGATTTCAGCCTCCCCGACAAGCAATTAGCCTGCGCGCCAATTCAATCACAGGTGGGAAAAGATTATTTAAGCGCAATGCAAGCCGCCGCAAACTTTGCTTGGAACAACAGACAGGTAATAATGGATTTGGCACGGCGCACTCTGAAATCAACATTGGGAATGTCGGATTCGGAACTCGGCTTCAGACTTGTTTACGATTTGTGCCACAACATTGCCAAAATTGAAACTCACAAAATTGACGAAGTTAAAAAGAAAGTCTGCGTTCACCGCAAGGGCGCTACAAGGGCATTTCCTCCGGGCAGCGAGGCAATTCCGGAGCTGTACCGCAACACAGGACAGCCGGTTTTAATTCCCGGCGATATGGGGCGTTACTCATTCGTCGCCGCAGGCACGGAAAAAGCAATGCAGGAAACTTTCGGCAGTTCCTGTCACGGCGCGGGGAGATTGCAAAGCCGTCACAAAGCGCTTAAGGCAGGGAAGGGAAGGAATTTAATTGCCGAGCTCGAGTCTAAAGGAATTGCCATTCGCGCGAAAGGGTTCAGAACAATTGCCGAAGAGATGCCCTACGCTTACAAGGATGTTTCCGAAGTGGTGGACGTAATGCACAACTCGGGAATAATTGTAAAAGTAGCAAAACTCCGTCCGGTCGGTGTAATCAAAGGATAAGTAAAAATTTTTTAGTTTAAAATCTGTTGTGAATCCCGAAATGAATAAAGCCCTCGGTCAGTGAATTCCCTTTTGCTACGGCGTAACTAACTTTTAAAACTCCCAAGCCTGTTGCAAGACTAAAGCCCAAACCGTAACTACGCAGTAAACCGCTTTGCTTTACGGGACTGTTTACCACGTCTCCCGATTTCAAATAATAACCTGCGTCTAAAAATAAAAACCCGAAGGAATTTTCTCCCAGTAAGTAACGGTACTCGAGATTACTCCAAGCGGCAGTTGTGCAGGCAAATTGTTTTTCCCTGTAACCGCGGATTGTGTTGGCTCCGCCGATTAAATAGAGGTCGCTCAAATCCGTTTGACTTCCGCGCAGCTCGACGCCCGAAAGATTAAGCGCAATAATATTACGCCCGAACAAAGAATAATAATAGGAGAATCCCAATTCCAATTTTTGCAAATTGGATTTTGTTTTGATTGTAGAAGTCAAAAGTTGTTTAGGTCCGTAAATTTTCTTTAATGTAAACTTGTAAATACTCTTGAACACTACTCCTGCGGTTGGAGCAAACAAGTTGTCCCTCGAATCGTATTGGAAGGCGGCGCCGCTTGTAACGGAAGAGGAGTTAAACACCGAATAGTTTTGCTTGGCAGAAAGCAATGGCACCGTAGCCGAGCTCCCGACAATTAAAGAAGCGGAAAGTCTTTCCGTTGCCAAATAAGTAACGCCGAGATTTAAATTTCGTTTGACGTACGTAGTGTCCTGTTTCCTTTGCAACAAAGAAAGATTAACATTGACGGGGAAATCGAACACCCACGGTTCAAGATATTTTAGTTCAAGCTCTTGCGAATTTTTGTTCTCCTGAAGCCAGCGGAAAGCAAACGCCCTGCCCGTGCCGAACAAATTTCTCAGCGAGACATTCAAATAACCTGTTAAATAACCAGCCTCTTTGTTATTCGTTGCAGGTACGTAACCGATTATTCCGTCAAAACTGTTTGTCGATTTCTCTTTAACACGAACCTTCAGCACGCCTTTTCCGTCAGCCGTTAAATAAAAAAGCGGTTTGGAAACGGACGAAAAGTAATCGAGCTTTTGCAATGCTTTTAACCCGAGGTTAATTTTTTTTTCGGAATATTTTTCACCTTTGTCAAATTTGAACTCACGAATTATTACATCATCCTTTGTGGACTTATTTCCTTCGACCTCAATTTTGTCAACACGTGCAAGTTCACCTTTTTCAATTTTTAAATAAACATCTGCGCACGGGTTTGCGGAATCTTGACTAAGCACCACCGAGCGGATTTTTATTTCAGCAAAAGGATAGCCGTTGTTTTCCAAATTTGTTAACACCTTGTTAATCGGGATTTCAATTTCGGATTTCGAAAACACTCTGCCTTTTAAGAACCGGAAGTATGGAATAATTTGCAAAGAGTCTTCCCTTGTTAATCCCGAAAGAATAATATTGTTAATTACTGTTGGTTTTCCTTCGGAAATTTTAATCTTCACAAGCGTATTCAAAGAATCTCTCCGCAAAACTTGCAATGTGTCGATTTTAAAATTCAGGTAACCTTCGTCGGAAAGGTTTGCCGAAAGCCTTGACAATATTGAGTCTTTCAAAGCCTCATTGCTTTTCGCCTTGATATTATTAAGCCAAAGTTTGTACTGTGATTTTGGAAATACAGTGTTCCCTGAAATATCAAACGAAATTTTTTGTGAATAGAGCAACGAGGAAAAAAAGAAAAGAATTGCAACCGATTTAAATTGTAGGCGAGTCATCGATGATTTTCATTTTCTTTCCAACTTCAACAACCGCAGTTTGTTCCAACAAAGGACTGTACTCCTTCTTTGTAACTTTACAAGTTTCAAACGATGCGGCATTTGCAGCGCCAAGGGCTAAAGCTTTCTTGGTAAACTCATTGAACGTTATTCCGTTTTCCAATCCTGCCGCAATGCCCGCCACAAAGGCGTCCCCGCTGCCCGTTGCGTCAATCTCCTTTATTTTCGGGGGTTTCAAGCGATAGTGAAAATCGAACTTCGAGGCGTACCCGGTTTTTGCACCGTCGGTAATAAAAGCCATTTTAACGCCCTTTGCGTAAAGCTTATTCAAGAATTCCCTTTTGTCCTTGGACGTTTTAAGCCTAATACCAAGAGTGGTTTCAATTTCCTGCAAATTATTGTGGACAATCATCGGACTTTCTTTCAGAGCATTAATTAGCGCTTGTCCGTAAGTGTCCACAATGGAAATCTTGTCGTGCTCGTTAGCAATCTTAACTCCGTAGGCAATTAAGTCGTCCGCATTCGGATGCGGCGAACTGCCCGCAAAAATCACAATCGAACAATTGGGAATCATTCTTTCCAAACGCGCTGCAAACTCTGACGCCTCCCGCTCAGTTATTTCGGCATTCGGTCCGAAAAAAGAAGTAACCTTGTCCGCTTTTTCCTCAATAGCCAAAGTAGCATGCCGCATTTCGGATTTCATATTTACGTACACCGCTTGCGTGCCTTCCGATTCAAGCACCCTGCGGAACACCTTGCCGTTATTGCCTCCGATGAAGGTCAATGCGCTATTCTTTACTCCCAGTAAGTTTAACTGGCGACTAACATTTATTCCTTTTCCGCCCGCGTAAAAAATTTGTCGCGCGGAACGGTTAACCGCTCCCCTTTTGAACAGCGGGTAAAACAAACGTCTTTCCAAAAGCGGGTTCAAGGTTACGGTAAGAATCATTTAATATCTGTACCTCCAGTCGGTAAAGTCGGGATTAAGCAAGCGGTAATCTCCAAAACCGGTTTCGTCCACAAAAATAAAACGCCGGTTAAGATTGTAATAATACCAAATTTCGTAAGGCTTGCTGTCGTATTCAAACGGATGTCGTTCAACTTGATCGGGAGGACCAAGCGTAATGTAAATCATTCCCATGTCTGTGCGCCAGCCTTCGTAGTAGCTTTTGAAATTTGCGTTAGCGTAGTCCACACGGCGGTAGTACTCGTTAAGCACTTCGTTTTCAGGAGTGTTCGGCGTCGGGTCTTTCTTTTTCCAAAACGCAAGATACCGTTTCAACTTTTCGTCGTAAGTCTTTGCTTCTTTAATGTAATCAATTTCCGAAGGTGAAGCGATGTACATCATTTGGTCGATTGCCAAATCCAAATCGACAATGGAAGTTGGGAAATTACTAATGTGTGAATAAAACTTTTTCCCGATGCCAACTTTCAGACCACTCTTGTCGTCAACAGCTTTAACAATAAGGCTGTATTCACCGAGAGTCAATTCGTTGTTACCAAGCGTTTGGTAAATAAGGTTTTTCCCTGCTTTCAACTTTCGCTTTACGGTTTGTTTGTAAAATTTGTCACGCCTTAAATTATGAATTTGGTAATAAATCGTAACGTCCCTTGCGGTGTCGGAATACAACACGTAAAAGAAGGAAAGGGATTTCTCCTTTGTGGTAATGTCTTTCTTAACATTCGGAATTACCTTTTCCTTTTTACCCTCGCTGACAATTTTGGAAACCAGCACGATGTCGCTAATGTCGAGCGGCTTGTTAATCGGCAAAACCGTTACCGAATTTTCCGCCGTTCCTTTAATTTGTGAGTTGTCGTCCTGAACAGAAATTCTCAACTTGTAAAGTCCCGGTCTCAAGTTAAAAGAACGGTAAGAGAGATTGAAATTCGCTGATGATTGCGTAGCTTGAAAATTTGCAGCTTTTACGTTTTCCGTCCAACTGCGGTGCAAAACCAAAGTGTCGGTATCCGGGTCTTTGAATCTCAAATCCACTTCGTACTTTGCTTTGTAAGCGTTGCCTTCTTTAAGAAATTGAATTTTGGAGTAAGGCACCTGAAGAAAAATGTCAACTCTTGTCAGAGAGTCGGCACTTCCGCGGTAATCTGCAATGTCGAAATAAAACATAGGGTTTGAACCGGAAGGATATTTACCCGCAGAATTTTCGACCTGAGCAAACAACACACCGGTGAATAAAATCAATATTAGAAAAAGTTTTTTCATTACTTACTCTTTCCCAAGATATTTGCATACAAATCATACTCATTACAATCATAAATTTCAACTTCGTAAAAGTTCCCGGGAACCGCATCGTTGCTTACAACGGGAATAAAAACCTCGCCGTCAACCTCCGGCGCGTCCCTGCGACTGCGGGCGACGTAATAATCCCCTTCTACCGAATCAATCACAACTTCCGTTTTTTTGTCAATCAACGCTTTGTTTTTTTCCAAGGAAATTTCTTTCTGAAGTTCCATTATTTCCGCCTGCCTTTCTTCTTTGAGTTCTTCGCTGACTGTGTCGCCAAGCGGATAGGCGGTTGTGTTGTCTTCCTGCGAATAAGTAAACACACCGAGCCTGTCGAATCTGCTTTGCTTAACAAAGTCGTAAAGCTCACGGAAGTCTTCTTCCATCTCATCAGGGTAACCGACAATAAAAGTTGTCCGCAAAGTTAAGCCATCTATTTCCGAACGGAGTTTATTGACCAATTCAATTGTTCTCCTTTTGGAAATTCCCCTTTGCATTGATTTTAAAATTTTGTCGGAGATGTGCTGTAAGGGTAAATCGACGTACTTTAGAATTTTAGGGTTCTCATTAATCTCCTTAATCAAATCGTCGGAAAAATGCGAAGGGTAAGCGTATAAAAGTCGAATCCATTTAATCCCTTCTACCTCGCTTAACCTGCGAAGCAACAACGCCAAATTCCTTTGTCCGTAAAGGTCTTTACCGTAGTCGGTGGTGTCTTGCGCTATTATTATTAGCTCTTTCACACCCCGGGATGCAAGAAACTCTGTTTCCCTTACAAGTTCTTCAACCGGTTTTGAACGGTGCCTGCCGCGAATCAAAGGGATTGCACAAAAGCTGCAAGGGTTGTCGCACCCCTCGGAAATTTTAAGGTAAGCGTAATGCTTTGGAGTCGTTAATTCCCTTTCGCCCAAAAGTTCTTTTTTAAATCTCCCGCCGAACTCTTCAATTATTTCCCTGAACGCTTCCGTCCCGAAATACGAATCGACTTCGGGAATCTCTTTGCGGAGTTCTTCTTTATATCTTTCCGAAAGGCAACCTGCGACAACTACCTTGTTAATCTTTCCTTCCTTCTTTAATTCAATTGCATTGAGAATGGTATTAATCGATTCTTCTTTTGCCGGTTCAATGAAGCCGCAAGTATTTATTATTATTGAGTCTGCCTGCTCAGATGTCTCTACAAGCTTAATATTATTGGACTTTAACTGCCTCATCAGTCGTTCGGAGTCAACGGTATTTTTTGAACAGCCGAGAGTTATCACTTCTACCTTGTGAGTTTTCATCTTCCCCTTATTTACATTGAATAAATCAGAAAAATGTAAATTACCGGCGCGGAAAACAAAAGCGAGTCGAAGCGGTCAAAAATTCCGCCGTGCCCGGGAATAACGGAAGAAGAATCTTTCACGCCGGCATCCCTTTTGAACATACTTTCAATCAAGTCGCCCGTTTGCCCAAATAACCCTACAATTACTCCCAAACCGATAATTTGAAACCAGCTTAGAAAATCCAATACAATATATTTTGCCACAATCATTGTAACGATTGCAAAGACAAATCCGGCAATTGCGCCTTCCCAGCTTTTTTTCGGGCTAATCCTTTCGTAAAGCCTGTGCTTGCCGATAGCCGTACCGATGAAAAACGCGGCGGAGTCGCAAATCCAGATTGTTGCCAAAACCGAAATAATAATGAACCCGCCCCTTTCGTAAGTAAAAAATTCCTGCGGATAAAGCTCGCGAATATTAATAAGGAAAGAAGAAAAAAGTCCAGTGTAAAGAATTCCGAGCAACAAATTGCCGAGGTCGTTTAGTGCCGAGCCTTGCTCCTCAAACAATTTAATAATAACGGCAAAAACAACAATTGCCGCAATAAGAATCTCCGTTTTAGTAAAGTCAAAGTAAGCGTTCAAAATCAACAGCTCAACAGAAATCCCGCCGAAAAAATATTTCGGAACAACTCCTTTATTACCGGAAAACTTTGTGAACTCAAGAAAAGCAAGAACACCGATTCCCGAAATCAAAACAAGGAACGGAATCCTGCCCCAATAACAAAGCAATAAAATCAAGGGGATGGCAACGATTGCCACAATAATTCTAACCGCGGTATTACTCATTTTCTTCTACTTCTCTATTGTTAATATCATTAATAATCGCCTTTGCATCTTCGGCGTCTTTTTCCTGCACAAGGATTTTAATCACGGACAAATCACCAACCGCCGGAAAACTTTGGTCTTTCTGACCTAAAATTCTTGCTTCAATTCCCGCGCTTTCAATATTTGCTTTCAGCATTTCCGCTTCGTACTCGGCATCGGTTGTGTAAACAATTACCCAGTCTTCAATTTCATTTTCCCCGGCAGAGGTAATTGATTCCACAAGCGGAACGTTACAATCAGGGCAAACACTAATTCCCTCGGGATATTCTTTTTTACACTCCGGACAAATCATCCTTTTCCTCACGCTTGTTTATCATTTTATTTACAAAAATAATAAAGGCCACAAAGACCAATATTAACAGTACAAACTGAATCAACAAACCACCAATCTCTTTTGGCGGCGGAACAGACGACTCCAATAGTTCGGAGTTTCCGTAAATAAAATAAAGAAGAATCGAAACAAAGTTATTTGTAAAATGCAACGTAATGGACGTTGCAATTGAGTCCGTAACGTAAACCGCATAGCCGAAATAAAGCCCCAACAATATCAGAGGAATTAAACCGTAAGGATTAAAATGGTACAGCCCGAAAAATATTGCAGTGTACAAAGCTCCTTTGAAGGGTGTTGACCGCA
>JALWGH010000247.1 GCA_027013735.1 Melioribacteraceae bacterium | reverse complement strand
GCTAAAAGCAGGCGGACAGCCAACTCGCTAAAAGTCAAAAACGTTAAGGCAAGAAAGGAGGAGAGTAAAAAGAAAAAAACAGTGCGGGAAGTTTTCATCGAAAGAAAATTTTTCCGCGCAAGAATTTCAACAACTGCGCCGCTTAAACCTATTAACAGAAAAATAAAAATAAAATTCAAAAAGTCTCGCAAATTAAAATTCCGTAGATTAGATTTTAATTATTTGTTTCTGAGTAAAACAAAATCAGTAAGTAATTCAAGACTTGTCCGGGTCTCGGGTTCAAAAATACTTAACGCTTCTTTAGCTTTCCCCGCGTATTCTTCGGCAACCTTGTAGGAAAATTCAATCCCTTCGTACTTGTCAACGAAGTTCAAAATATCTTGGAGATTGTTACCTCTCGTGCTCTTTTTTATTTTTTTAATAATAGACTGCCGTTCCTTTTCGTCGGCAAGCGAAAGAGCGTGAATTAAAGGCAATGTGATTTTCTTTTCTTTAATGTCTCCGCCTAACGGTTTGCCTGTAATTTTGCTTTTACCTTTGTAATCCAAAATGTCGTCCTTTATTTGAAAAGCAATTCCAAGATTTTCCCCGTAATCAACAAGGGCTTTAATTTTATTCTCGTCGTCCGTAGCGCTCCTTGCTCCTATTTCGCAGCAGGTGGAAATCAAAGAAGCGGTTTTGTCGGAAATAATTTGGAAGTAAGATTTTTCGTCAATGTCTAATTTTCTTGTTTTGTGAATTTGTCGCAATTCCCCTTCGGACATTCTTTTTACCGAAGCGGTAATTACCCGCAGGAAGTCGAAATCTTCACTTTCCACTGCTAACATTAAACCGCGGGAGAGTAAATAATCTCCCATTAAAACGGCAACTTTGTTCTTCCAAACGGCGTTAATCGAGGGTAAGCCGCGGCGTTCTTTTGCTTCGTCAACCACGTCGTCGTGAATTAAAGTTGCAGTGTGCAACATTTCCACAAGGGTAGCGCCGCGAAAACTCCTTTCGTTTATTCCGCCGCAAATTTGCGCCGAGAGCATTACAAGCAGGGGACGAATCTTTTTTCCCTTTTGCCTCAGCAAATATTTGGTTACCAAGTCAACCAGCGGAACCTTGGATTTCAGGGCTTCTTTGAAATGAAGATTAAAAGCCGTAAGCTCCGCTTGCAATGGTTTGCTTATTTCCGTTAAACTAATTTTCTTCGTCTTTTTCAACCTTCTTCTGCGAAAATTTTGAGACTAATATACTTATTTCGTACAATAAAACCAACGGAATTGCCAGTAGTACCTGAGCAACGGGATCCGTGCCCGGAGTCAACACGGCAGCTAAAATCATTATTACAACAATCGAATGCCTCCTGTATTTCGACATCAGGCGCGGAGTAAGAATTCCGAGCTTGGAAAGAAAAAAAGAAAGCATCGGCAGTTCGAACACAACCCCTGCGCCGAGCAGAATGCTTATTACAATGGAGAAATATTCATTGATTGCAAAGTTATTCTCAATTGCCGTCGTTCCGAATTTTGCCGCAAACTTGAACGTAATCGGCACCATTACGTAATAGCCGAAAATAATCCCGATTACAAAACAAACCGTAGTAAAAGCGACAATTCCGGTAATGTAATGTTTTTCGTTTTCTTTTAATGCGGGTGCAATGAATTTCCACAATTGGTAGAAAAAATTCGGCAAACTGAGAACAAAGCCAACTATGATTGCTACCTCAAGGTACAAAAACAACTGCCCGAAAGGCTTAAGATTCTGCAAATGAATATTAGCATTCCGGGCAGGTAAAAGGAGAATTTCGTTGATTAAAAAATCAATAAAAATCCACGCAACTATTGTCCCTACAACAACGCCAATCAAACTGTAAATAATCCGCCAGCGTAGTTCCTCGAGATGTTCGAGGAATCCCATTTCCGCTTCGTCGTTGCGCTTTTTGCTCATAACACATTTTCGTAAATTAGCTCAGTCCTTCGTAAAGAGGAAACTTTGCACACAGTTCTCTTACTTCCGTGCGGATTGTTTCAAGGGCATCTTCGTTCTCGTAATTTTGGATTGCCTTGTCAATGAGTCCGGCAATAATGTCCATTTCCGCTTCTTTCATTCCGCGTGTTGTTGCCGCGGGAGTTCCGATTCTGATCCCACTTGTTACAAAAGGACTTTTCGTGTCGAATGGGATCATATTTTTGTTTACGGTGATGCCGGCAATTTCAAGAGCTTTCTCCGCCTTCTTACCGCTAATGCCTTTGTTGGTCAAATCAACCAGCATCAAGTGGTTGTCCGTACCACCGGAAATTACGTCGTAACCCAATTCCAACAATTTGGAAGCAAGGCGTTTGGCGTTCTTAATCACCTGCTTAGCGTAATCACCAAAAGAGTCTTCAAGCGCTTCCCCAAACGCAACGGCTTTAGCCATAATCACGTGCATTAAAGGTCCGCCTTGGATTCCGGGCATTACCGTGCTGTCCAAAACTTCGGAAAGCATTTTCACTCTGTCGCCCTTGGGAGTTTTAATTCCCATTGGGTTTTCCTTGTCCTTGCCGATTAAAATAATTCCGCCGCGCGGTCCGCGTAAAGTTTTGTGAGTTGTTGAAGTAACAACGTCGCAATAAGGCAGCGGGTCGTTCAATAAACCTTTGGCAATTAAGCCTGCGGGATGAGCCATATCGGTCATTAGCAAAGCGCCGACTTTGTCCGCAATCTCACGGAAAATTTTGTAATCCCAATCGCGGGAATAAGCACTTGCGCCGGCAACAATTAATTTCGGCTTTTCCTTTTTGGCAAGGTCTTCAATCAGGTTGTAATCCAACAATTTGGTTTCGGGACTAAGCGTGTAACCAACCGCACGGTACAACTTACCGGAGAAATTAACGAAAGAACCGTGAGTAAGATGTCCGCCGTGATCGAGGCTTAAACCTAAAATTGTGTCGCCTGGTTTTAGCAACGACATGTAAACAGCCATGTTTGCCTGCGAGCCGCTGTGCGGCTGGACGTTAACCCACTCGGCGTTAAACAGTTTTTTTAACCTTTCGCGTGCTAAGTCCTCCGCCATGTCAACGTACTGGCATCCGCCGTAATAACGTTTACCCGGATAACCTTCGGCATACTTGTTAGTAAGCACCGAGCCGGCAGCTGCCAAAACCGCCGGACTCACAAAATTTTCCGAGGCAATCAGTTCAAGGTAATCCGTTTGCCTGTGAATTTCTTTTTGAAGAACATCGTAAATTTCAGCGTCTTTTTTCAAACTTTCGTACATAATTACCTCGTAATAAATTAAGGTACTACAACACTGCGTTTAATCCAGTCATAACATTTTCCTTCGATTTTAATTTTGTCACCGGATTTCAACTGACGGAAGAAATAATCCTCCGTGCTGGGTACGGAATCTTTAAGCGCTTTCACTCTCTCTGCGGCAATTTCGGAAAAAGAGCCGTGCAACGAGGCTGCCTTTTTGTACTCGTTAACCGCAAGCAAGTAAACGCACTTGTCCATAAATTCGAATCCGCAATCGCGCGCCGCTTGTTCGTAAATGGTTCCCAAAATGTAATGGGGATAATCCCAATCAGGACTTACTTTCATTGCTTTCATTAAATAAGACCTTGCAACGGAAAGCTGATTGAGCTTTTTGTAAATAATAGCAAGGTTAACGTAATTGTCGCGGTTGTCCGGTTCAAGGGAAATTAGCTTTTTGTAAGCGCTAATTGCCTTGTCCGTCTTGCCGATTTTGTCATAAGCTCTTGCAAGCTCTCTCCAATAGTTTACCACATCTGGAGATTTTTCGACTAAGAATTCGAGAGGCTCAATTGCTTTCTCAAAATTTTGCGTGCGGATACAAAACGAAGCGTACTTCCAAGCTTTCTCAAGATTGTCCTTGCTCAATTGCCATGCCTTGTAATAAATACCCAATAATTGATCTTCGTTCTCGGCAAGAGATTCCAATCTTGCATTCCAGATAGCATTGTCCGGCTCTTCTTCGGACAGCTTGGAATAAAGTTCGAGGGCTTTCATTTTGTAACCATTTGAATCGGTTGCGTTTTTAATGTAGAGAGCGCCCAATCTGTCCTTGTAATAATTTGCGTTTTCAATCGGCTTGCCGCAATTAAATGCTTCCTCGTAAGTTTTAATTACGGAATCAACCGGGTCGTGTCTCCACACCTCCATTACGTAAGCTTTTTTAACAAGGAAATAACAAGCGTCTGCGGTATCGTTCTTAACCGCCATATCGTACAAATGGATCACCGTGTCGGCTAACATCTTTTTGGTCTCTGCGCTAACCTGACCGGTTGTGTCGTTGTACATATGCCAAATTACTTTTTCAAGTTTGTTGTAAGGCTTGTATTGAATGAAAGCATCAGGTTTGGCGTTAAGCATCTTCCAACCGTGCTCGAATGTAAAATCGTCGTATTGTTTGTTCTTGTAAGCCTCAAAGAACAAGCTTGCCTCCACCATAATGTTTACGCTGTCGGCTTGTGCAAACACGGCATTTACCGAACCGCCGAAAGTTACTCCCGAAAAGAGTAAAGCTAAGACCAAAAAAGCTTTTAAAGTTTTCACTTTGCTCACCTTTAAATTATTTTTAATATTACCTATTTCTCCTAATAAACCAGCGTTCGCCGAAGCTGAGTGAAATTCTGCCTTCGACAAACTTTTCTTCCAAAAGTTTCCCTTCCTTCTTGCCTCTCATTCCGGTTGTAACACCAAGGTCGATGCTGTTAAAAGCGCCGAGCGGGAAGGAGATTCCAGCCGAAACCGCGTATTGGAAAATATCCTCACCTAAAACTTTTAACGGCGTCTTTTGATAGCTTAAACCGAATCTGTACCGAACCTGTTCCCAAAAACCGGAAAACTGAGTGGTCTTTTTAAAATATTCCACACCGAGACTAAGAAGATATGAAGAGGTTAAATTCTGCCCCGTCCTACCGGAAATTTTACTATTTGTCCAATCCTGTCCCAAATAATCAAATGCAACTTTAAAATTATTCATCGCTACGAAAGACAAACCAAGACCCAATTTCATCGGGATTTCGCTTGTCGTCAAACCGTTTGCAATTTGGCTTCCGCCAATCAGATTATTTGTTGAAATTGTTGTGTCCGTATTTATTTTTTCTTTCGGGGAAAACAAAAAACCGATTCTAAAGTCTTCTATTTTTTTCGTGCTGAAAATTTTGCTCACATCGGGGGAAATCAATCCGAAAGTAAAACCAAAGCCGTAATAATTATTCTTTTCAATGTAGCCGACGTTCCTAAAAGTGGAAGTGTCAGGGAAAATTAAATTCGAGTGATACTCAATCTTTCCGAAATAATATTCCATTGTAGCGCCGGCTGAAAATCCGTAAGGCAGAACGTAACTCGTTCCAATGAAAAATTTGGAAACTCCGCCGTTCCCTTTTAATTCTTCTTCGTAATCGTCAACCAAATTACTTTGGAACGACTGCCTTAATTCGTAATCCACCTTGGAATAAGGAAGAACCCCAAAAGCAACCGCAATGCCGTAATCCCTTTGAATAGGCAACGCAAATGAGATGCCGTTGAAATAAGTGCTTCTTCTCAAAACGGAATTATTTGCATCCGAAATATTATTGCCAACAAAAGCAACCGAGGCTTCCATTCTTGTTAAGTTTATTCCACTCCAGCTTGCCGGATTAACATTGCTGATGTAATCCTTGTCAATAATAGCAATACCCAAATTCCCCAAGCCTAAACGGCGAGCGGTGGAGTTGTAAATAATATCTCCAAGCCCGAATCTTGTGTAAACCGAACCGCCCGAAGCAAAGCTCGTTTGAACAATAAAAATTAACGATAATATTATTATGATTTTTTTCATTATTTCTTATCCGTGTAGTAAATTCTAACTAAGGGACGTTTTTCTCTTTCAACAGCTTTTTCCGAGAACAAGGAAATCATATTAAGAGTGCGGTTTTCGTCGGTCAATCTTAAACGCAATCCTTGGTTGTTTATTTTCCCGTCAATCCATTTCTGAACAAAGTGTGAAATGTCGCCTTCAAATTTCCAGCCTCTTCTGTACAAATAAATCCTTTCGGCATTTTCTACAGAGTCCTTGGCAGTGGAATCCGCAGCCATTTTAACTTCGAGAGTGTCGGTCATTGCCGAGCCTTCGAATGTTGCGGTCGAATCGATTCGTAACGTAAAAACCGCTTTATTAATAATTGCGTCTTTGGGCATAAAAGAAACGTCAAAGTAAAAATATCCCCGTAACGAGTAGTCCGAAAGCAAATTAATATTCGCCGGGTTTGTAATCGCAGGCTCGCCGGTTATTACGTGCACATCGCTTGTGATGCTTTCCGTAAGTGTGTCAATAAAACTGCCGGTTCTTTCAACAATAATTTTTAAAACCGGTTCGTCGCTGTGTTTAAAATTCGTAATTCCCTGAAAGCCTATTATTCTTTGCGTTGCGTCGTCCGGCTTTAGCATTACCCCGTTATTTTCGGGATGTTCTGTGTCCGTCGATTGCTTAATCCATTCCATTGCCAAATCTTGAGGAATGTCGAACTTAAATAAGCTGTCATCGGGATTGGTAACCGTAGCGACTGGATTGGCATCGTAATCAAGCGCCGCCAAGCTGTCTGCGTCGTAATCCGCCGGAAGCCAAAAGTTGTTTATTTTGTAAACGGAAAAACCGAAAGGTAAGCTCTTGTCCCCCAAGGTGTAGTTCGGTTGAATTTCAACCCAAGCGGATTTAACCGTCAACGAGTCCCCGTTAAGTGCATCTTTTACCGAATCGGGCAAAAGCACAAAAAAGCGGAGCAAAGCAGTTGACGTAAGTCCGTTGTATTTCCCAAGCAAAATTCTCGGCGCAGACCCAAGGTCTATTTTCTTCTTAAAATAAGCGCTCGTTTCGTTTATGTTCAAAGTATCGGTGCTAACAACTTTAACTTCGAACTTGTCGGAAGGCGGAAGTAGAGAAGAGCCAATATCCGTGGGACTTTCCACACATCCGCTCAAAACAAGTGCCGTTAAAACCACCGATGCCAAAAGTTTCTTAATCAAATTTTTTCTCCGTTAAATCTTCTTCAATAAATCTGCAAGCATTTAAAAAATCGACAGCAACAAAATTGGGTCTTTTATTCGGACTTTGCAAATTATTTATTTCTTTTTCCGATATTTTATTGGTAACCAAAATTGTTTTGACCCCGGCTTTGTTACCGCATTCCACATCTGTCAACTGGTCGCCGATGAAATAAGAACTTTTCAAATCGATTCCGTGCTTTTCGGCTGCGTCAAAAACCATTTTCGGTGAAGGCTTTCTGCACTCCGTCAATTCCGGCGGGTCGTAATCCGGGTGATAGGGACAGTAGAAAAAATCGTCAATCTCAACGTTAAATACTTTAAGCAGTTCATTAATTTTCTCGTTTACCGCACGAACTTGCTCTTCGGTAATAATACCCCGCGTAACCCCGGACTGATTTGAAATAACAATAATCTTGAAATCCAGTTCATTTTTAAGTTTTGCAAGTCCTTCACCAACTCCCGGGTACAACCGTACCTTTTCCGCATCGCCAAGGTAGCCCGGGTCGTAATTTATTGTGTCGTCTCGGTCGAGGAAAACAGCGCGGACAGGCATAACGCTTAATTAACTAATTTTGGAATAAAGAGCAATGTATTTTTTAGCTGAGTTTAACCAAGTGTAATCGGCTTTCATTCCTGTGGTCATTAACTTTTTCCATGCTTTCTTGTCGGTTTTAAAAAGCTCAATCGCTCTTTTGATTGCATCCAGCATGGCGTTAACGTCGTATTTTTCAAAGACAAAACCGTTGCCCTTGCCGGTTGAATAATCTTTAACCGTGTCTTGCAATCCGCCTGTGCGGCGAACAATCGGAATGGTTCCGTAAGCAAGGCTGTACATTTGATTCAATCCGCAAGGTTCGTATTTGGAAGGCATTAAAAACATGTCCGCCCCTGCTTCGATTAAATGAGCAAGCTGTTCATCGAAGCCGAGGTAACAACCGAAATTCTTTTTGTACTTAGCAATTGCCTTTTCGAAAAACTCAATGTATTTCTGCTCGCCGGTTCCCAAAAGAATAAACTTGGCGTCGAGTGCCATCATTTTCGGGAAAGCTTTTTTAATCAGGTCAAAGCCTTTGCCTGCATCGAGGCGGGAAATAATTCCGATTATCGGAGTTTCTTCGTCCGCTTCGAAACCGAATTTTTCGGCAAGCGCTTTTTTGTTTTCAAACTTTCCGGCTAAGTTTTTAATGGAAAATTTCTTCGGAATGAATTTGTCCTTTTCGGGATTCCAAACTCTCGAATCTATTCCGTTCAAAATGCCGACAAGGTCTTTTTCCCTTTCGCAAATAACGTCCTCAAGTCCTTCGCCGTATTCTTTCGTGCAAATATCTTTGGCGTAAGTTTCACTTACGGTCGTAATTTTATCGGCAAACTTCAAGCCTGTTTTCATGAAGTTGAATTTCTTCTTGTGAATTACAAACTCCTCGGAGTTTAATTCCTTAGGCAATTCCGTTTTTGCAAAAGTT
>JALWGH010000246.1:2066-2723 GCA_027013735.1 Melioribacteraceae bacterium | reverse complement strand
GGGGACTCTGCTTTCCCGAAATTTTCAACTTGGTTTGAAAAGGGGGAGAGTTCTGAAAGGAAAAGAAGAACAATTTTTAAAATAATTGAAGCGTGTATTTTTTGCCACCAAATTTAAACTTGTACCGTGTTCCCGGTACTTTGTAAAAAAACATTTACCGTTTCTTCTTTCGATTTATTTAAAATGTTAATAAGTTTAAAATCCTATTAAATAAAAAAGTTAACGCTTTTTTAATGTGTAAAAAATAAACCGAGGTAATGAAAATGGAAAAGAGTAAGATTATTTGGACGAGAACTGACGAAGCGCCGCTATTGGCTTCGTATTTTCTGCTTCCGATTTTAAAGGCTTTTGTAAAAGGTACGGGAATTGAATTTGAGACAAAGGACATTTCACTTGCAGGTAGAGTAATTGCTAACTTTCCTGAAAGATTAAGCGAAGAACAACGCATGCCCGATTACCTTGCCGAGTTAGGCGAAATTGTTAAAACTCCTGACGCAAATGTAATTAAACTGCCGAACATCAGCGCTTCCATTCCGCAACTTAGTGCAGCAATTAAAGAGTTACAATCCAAGGGCTACGACATTCCCGATTATCCCGAAGAACCTGAGACGGAAGAAGAAAAAGAATTACAAAAGAGATTTGCGAAAAATCTTGGCT
>JALWGH010000246.1:0-2056 GCA_027013735.1 Melioribacteraceae bacterium | reverse complement strand
GCCGTTAACCCTGTTCTTCGTCAGGGAAACTCGGACAGGCGCCCTGCAGCAGCAGTGAAAAAATTTGCTAAAAAGAATCCTCACAAGATGATGAAGCCTTGGCCCGAATCCGGCTCTAAAACCCACGTGGCTCACATGAAGGCAAATGATTTTTACGGCAACGAAGTTTCTACGACAATCGAAAAAGAATGCGACGTAAAATTTGTTTTTGAAGACGAGCAGGGTAACGAAACTGTTCTGAAAGAAAAACTCCACCTGCTTGAAGGTGAAATTCTTGATGCAACCGTAATGAACGTTGCGGCTTTGCGTGAATTTTACGAAGAAACAATTCAGGAAGCAAAGAAAGAAGACGTGCTTTTGTCTTTGCATCTTAAAGCTACGATGATGAAAGTCTCCGACCCGATTATGTTCGGACACGCTGTTTCCGTTTACTTTAAAGATGCTCTTGACAAGCATGCCGAGACCCTTAAGGAAATCGGCGCAAACGTTAACAACGGTTTAATGGATGTTCTGAAAAAACTTGAAAAACTCCCGCCTGAGAAAAAAGCTGAAATCGAATCGGATATTCAGAAGGTTTACGAATCGCGTCCCGACTTGGCAATGGTTGACACCCGCACGGGCAGAACAAATCTTCACGTACCAAACGATATTATTATTGACGCTTCAATGCCTGTAGTTATTCGTGACGGCGGTAAAATGTGGAACAAGAACGATGAGTTGCAGGACACCATTGCAATGATTCCCGACAGAACTTACGCCACGGCTTACCAAACCGTAATTGAAGACGCACAGAAAAACGGGCAGTTCGACCCTGCTACTATGGGCAACGTTTCTAACGTCGGTTTAATGGCTCAGAAAGCAGAAGAGTACGGCTCACACGACAAAACTTTTGAAGCTACGGCAAAAGGTAAAATTAAAATTGTTGACTTTGACGGAAATGTAATTCTTGAACGCCCGGTTGAAAAGGGTGACATCTTCCGTAGCTGTCAGGCAAAGGACATTCCCATTAAAGATTGGGTGGGACTTGCAGTAAGACGTGCCCGAGCAACCGGCAGTCCGGCAATCTTTTGGCTCGACGAAAACCGCGCTCACGACAGGGAAGTGATTAAGAAAGTCAAAAAATATTTGCCTGAATACGACACGGAAGGTTTGGACATCAGAATAATGCCTCCGGTCGAGGCAATGAAATTCTCGCTTGAGAGAGTTCGCAAAGGGGAGGACACAATCTCCGTAACAGGAAACGTTTTCCGTGATTACTTAACAGACCTCTTCCCGATTCTTGAATTGGGCACAAGCGCAAGAATGCTTTCGATTGTTCCTTTGCTTGCTGGCGGCGGTTTGTTCGAAACAGGTGCAGGCGGTTCGGCACCGAAACACGTGAAACAATTCCTCGAAGAAGGACATTTGCGCTGGGATTCGCTCGGTGAATATTGTGCTCTCGTTCCTTCATTCGAAATGATTGCCGAAAAATACAACAATAAAAAAGCCGATGTGCTTGCCAAAGCTCTCGACAAAGCAGTCGGTAAATATCTCGAAAACGGTAAAATGCCTTCGCGTAAAGTTAACGAACTGGATAACCGCGGCAGTACTTACTATTTGGCAACTTATTGGGCGGAAGCTCTTGCGGAGCAGGACGAAGACAAAGAACTTAAAGAACGCTTTACTAAAGTTGCTTCCGAATTGAAAGAGAATGAAGAAAAGATAACTGCCGAGCTTCTTGAGGCTCAAGGCAAACCGGTTGATATCGGCGGTTACTATTTGCCGGACGAGGAATTGCTTGAAAAAGCAATGCGTCCGAGTCCTACCTTAAATGCAATTATTGATGCAATTTAATTAACATCTTTGTAAGGGGCTGCTTTTGCAGCCTCTTTTTTTAATATGTCAATGTGTTCCAAACTTTTAATTGATAATTCCCTGTGTTACTAATCACAAACTGTTTGAAAAATTTAATAATTCAATTAATTTCTTTTTTGGAAACTAAATAATTTAGGAGTCTAAAATGAGAAATATTTTCTTGGCGTTTGGGTTTCTATTTTCCTTTCTGACCGTTAAAGCA
>JALWGH010000245.1 GCA_027013735.1 Melioribacteraceae bacterium | reverse complement strand
CTATGTAGCTAGCGCGTCTATCCGACCAATGCTGAATTATCAATTATTAAACGGAGTTAAAGATTCTTTGTATTTTATTAATCCGACGGAGAAAACAAATACTAGCGACTTTCTCATAGAACTGGCTGATAACAGTTCTTTTAATTCAAGTATTACGAGGAATGTTTTATTAACAAAAGTTTTTTCTTCTTATTCAATAGATAATATTCCTTATCAAGGTAGAGTTTGGGGAAGAGTAAAATTAACAGAGGCTTCGAATTTCTCTAATATTTTTTCATTTTATAAGAATAATTTTAAATATTTGATTAATGATAGTTTGTCATTCTCGAAAATAACGACGGAAAATATATTTATAAAAAATAATAATTTAATTATCGATACAACGAAAATTAAATTTAGAATTTTGTCCGCCGGATTCACTGACGGAAATACTGTTTTAATTATGAAAAACTCTACTAACTATGTTTATGATGCTACTTTACGCGGTCATTATGTTACTTTATTTAAGGATTCAACTTATGATTTCGTTTCTTCGCATGTTTTCGATTTGCTTGGCGGGGGAAACGAAGTGGCGCAACAATATTATAATTTTCTTGATACTTTGTCGTCGAAGTATTTGGTTTGTTTTGCAATAAAGGATGAAGGCGCAATTCATTTAACGAATGATTTGCGAAACAAAATTAAAGAATTTGGAAGCGTGTTAATAGATTCCGTTAATTTTAGGGCGTCTTGGGCGTTTATGGGGAAACGCGGCGCGCAACCTGGTTCAATGCCGGAAGCTTTTTCGCATGAAGGCGCCGGCTATGTTGAAATCGACACGACGATTGCGTTTCTTTCGGATTTCGGCACTCTCACCACAACCACCATCGGTCCGGCGACAAATTGGAAGGAAATTGGCGTTTCCGATTCTATTCCTGATGGCGGATCGATTTCGTATCGGATTTTAGGCGAACGCGCGGAAAATGATTACGATACGCTTGGTTATTTGAGTTTGAATAACGGCGTTGCCGATTTATCATTTCTTAACGATTCTGATTATACTTACATTAAAATTCAAGCGGATTTTGTCTCATCGCCGGATAAAATTTCGCCGGTTCTTAAATCGATTGGCGTGGATTACGACAGTTATGCGGAACTCGGAACTAATTATCAAGTTGTTTCTCTTGAGAAAGATACACTTAATCAAGGTGAGACATTTAACTTGAATTTTTCTGTTTACAATGTTGGCGAGGCGAAAGCAGATAGTTTCAAAGTCCGTGTTGATTTGGTACGACCGGACAATTCGACACAAAAATTATTTGAGCAGGTAGTTAACACTCTTTTGCCTAAAAATAAAAAAGATTTTACCGTTTCGTACAATAGTTCCTTTTACAAAGGAGTGGGACAGTTTAAAATATCTATTGACCCTGAAAATAAAATTCCTGAATTTTTTGAAGACAACAATTATTATCTTCAACCGTTTTACGTTATTGCCGATACATCTGCGCCCGAGCTTGAAGTTACAATCGACGGAAAAGATATCTTGGACGGGGAATATATTTCAAACAAACCTACAATAAAAATTGAACTTTCGGATAGTTCACCCCTTGCAATTACGGATACTTCAAGTGTTGTCATTAAATTAAACGACAAACGAATTTATTACAATGACCCGCATAGGGAAGATGCAATATCTGCTGAGAATCCGAAATATGTTGTAACTTACACGCCAGAATTACAAACAGGAGATTATACACTTTACGTAAACGGCTACGATGCTAACAGGAATCCTGCATTAGAGAATGGGATCGAAAAACATTTTAAGGTTTCTACAAAGCTCAAGTTAATAGATGTTTTTAATTATCCAAATCCGTTTAAAAACGAAACTTACTTTACATTTAGACTTACTCAACTTCCAGATAAACTGAGAATTAAAATTTATACTATTGCCGGAAGATTAATAAAAGAAATAAAACTTTCTCCCTTTGATTTAAATTATGACTTTAATAAAATTTATTGGGATGGAACTGATAACGACGGTGACCAAATTTCAAATGGTGTGTATATTTATCAGGTTCTGGTATCTGCGGGGAAAGAGGAATTAAAGTCTATTGGAAAACTTGTTAGATTAAGATAATAACATATTCTGATTGTTTTTTCCCCACATCAAGAATTTATTTTTTATCTTTGAAAGTTGGTAATAAGATAATTATTCATAAAATGGTATTTGTAAAATAATTTCGAGGGGAAAATGAAAAAACTCGTATTAACTTTATTCCTTCTTTCCGGTCTGACTTTCGGACAATTCCAAACTGCACTTAATCCCAACGAAGGTATGCTCGGCGGTGGATTCGGATTAACTTGGATTAACGGACAAGCTTTTTACACCGTGCACGTAAATCCCGAAGTAGCCTTTGCAAATATGGGCATCGGTCTTGATTTGAATTTGGAATTCGGCTCCGACGGAAAACTCCGTACGGAAAACTTTAACGAAATCACCGATTACTTAAGCATTATTCGTTACTTCCGTTACGGACACAAGGGCGACCCGGTTTATTTCAGAATCGGAGCGCTTGATTACGCAACGCTCGGACACGGTTCAATAATGTACGCTTACAACAACAGTCCCTCTTACGATGCCCGTAAAATCGGGATGGAGCTCGATTTGGATATGAACCAATTCGGCTTTGAAGCTGTTTACGGAAATTTCTTGCAGAAAGGCGTAATCGGAGGCAGAGCTTATGTTCGCCCCGTTAAATTTACACCACTTGGGTCAGTTCCTGTAATCGGTAATCTTGAAGTAGGTGCAACCGCAGTAAGCGACTTTAATCCTGATGCCGCCGTAACACAAAGCAAATACGATCCAACCACGCATAGTTACGTGCCGGACAATACCGGCTCGGTTACGGCAATTGGCGTAGATGTGGGATTGCCGGTTTTAAGAAATTCAATTATTGATTTTGACCTTTACTACGACTTTGCCAAAATATTGAACTACGGCAGCGGACAAGCGTACGGCGCAATTTTGAAATTTCACGGACTCGGACTTGTTGACGTTACAGCAAAACTGGAGCGCAGAAACAACGGCGACCATTACATCCCATCCTACTTTAATTCAATGTACGAGATTGAACGTTTCCAAATGGATACGGCAACCGGTTACGTTCAAAGCAAAGTGCAACAACTTGCAAACGCACAGACATCGCTGGGCAACGGCTGGTACGGCGGCTTGCTTGTTAAAGTGCTCGGAACATTCGACATAGTCGGCAGTTACCAAAGACTTGATAGTGCTCCCGAGAGCGGAATCCTGCACATGAGCACAAACATTTCTCCCAAAAATGTTTCGTTCATTGCAAGAGCTGGCTACGACAAAATCAACATTAAGGACGAGAAAGATTTGTTTACACTCGACGACCGCTCCTATTTGTTTGCTGAGTTGGGTTACAAACCCCTGCCGTATTTAATCGTTTCGATGGTTTACAATTGGACTTTTACCCCTGTGCGCGATGCGGATGACAACATTGCCGGATACGAACCTCAAAAGAAAATTGAACCGAGAATATCCCTCGCATATCCGATAAATCTTTGATATTATTGAGGAAGAGAACCGCTCTTGTTAGAAATAGCAGGAGCGGTTTTTTATTTTAAAGATTTTTCAACCAACTCTTTTAATTCGCTGACTGTGTGAATTTTAAAATCACTTTCCATCTGCAATACTTGCTCCTTTGCGTAGCTGTCCCACAAAACCGAAGCAACTTTAACGCCGGCTTTGCGTGCAGCTTTGATGTCTGACGGTGCGTCGCCAATCATTAGAACTTCTTTCGGTTTAAGATTAAAATAATTAACAAATTTCAATATTCCTTCTGCCGAGGGTTTGTGCTCTTTAACGTCGTCGCCTGTTACAATTAAATCAAACAAGTTGTAAACGCCGATTGCTTTTAATGAGATGATTGAACTTTCCCTCCCTTTGCCTGTGAAAATCCCTAACGGTTTGCCTGCATTTTTGATTTGTACTAAAATATCTTTTATCCCCGGGTAAATGTCGGCAAGTCTTTTGTGATTACTCCGGTAATAATCGTAATAATCTTTTCTTGCCGATTCGTAATTTTCTTTCATTAACTCTTTTAAAATCACATCTTCCGTTGGTCCGAAAAATTCGATTATTTCTTCATCCGTGTATTTCCTCCCGAGATATTTTTCCGCAACGTAATTGAAAGTGTCGAAAATTAAGCGGTTAGTTGAAGTTAAAGTGCCGTCTATGTCAAAAATAAATCCTTCAAATTTCATTTTTTGGATATTCCTTAAATTGAAAAGTACAATTTCCGTGTATTACAAATCACGAACTAAAATATTTAATTGTTTTCTTCATAATTAAAGAGGACAATACTACCGTCGCAATTAATGGAGCAAAAAGAGCTGCCTTTTACGTGTAGCAAAGTAAAGGGCGATGCAGTGCCGTTAAATAAAATCTTCTTGTATTTCTTGTTTTTAATTCTGTAAATGTTCCCGCTTTGAGTGGAAATAAAAATGGTATTATTGTACTCTAACGGTGTAGTTGGGGTAGTGTCCTCGCCATAATTTAATTTGTATTCAATTCCCCATTTACCTGTTTTAACAGGGACAACAAAAAATTTGTCCTTTCTGCTTTTAACAAACACTTTACTGAAATCATTAGAAAGCCCGATTGATTCAAACGCATTGTATTTTGAAACAGCCCAAATGGTCTTACCGAGCATTAAATCGATTTTGTAAATGTTTTCGTCAGGAGAAGCCAAATAAATAAATTTCCCGTCTGTTACCGGACTCGAAAAGACAGGTGATTTACGGTAGTCGTTAGTCATTCTCCATTTCCAAATCATCCAGCCTTCTCGGGCGTCAAGGCAATAAAGGTAGGTATCCAAAGAAGGGAAAATAATTTTGTCTTTTACTGCAATTGGTGTTGTTTTGATTAAATCTTTAGGAGCAGTATTTTTCCAATATTCTTGAAGAGTTTCAACATCGTAGCAATAAACTTTGCCGGAGGAAGTTCCGAAAACAACCGCTGCTTTTGAATTTGTTTGTTTGGGCACCATTAGTTCTTTTGAACCGTTGTAATCAATCAATAAAAGCCCTGAGGTAATCGCATCGTCGAAACCAATGGATTGAATTTCCTCGCCGGTTTTAAAATTCAATGTAAACAGATCTCCTTGCAATGTTGCCACAACCACGTAGCCGTCTTTTACGGCAGGGGAGGATGCAACGTTTCCGAAAGTGTCAAAGTCCCACAGCTTTTTACCTTCCGAATCAAAACAGGTTAAAAGTCCGTCGTAATCGACCGTGAGTATTTTTCCCTCTGCAACAATGGGGGCAGCTACGAAAGTAGTGTTAAGGCTTTTTCTCCACAATACTTTAGTTGCGTAGTTTTCGAACTCGGCGGAATCAACCTCGGGAATTTGCAAAGTGTCGCTCAAACTTAATGAATAAATAAAATTTAAGGAATCGGATTTCGTGCGTTCGAAAATGTTTAGTGAGTCGTCATTAACCTCCGCCACTGTGTATTTCCAAAACTTTGAGACCGTGTCTTGAAAAACCGAAGGGATGCTTAATGTTCGCAAGCCGTTTGAGTCAAATATTCCGTAATCATTTGATTTCCCGACAACGGCAAGTTTAATATTCCCTTTACGCAAAATGTTAGTTGCCTTAAACCAATTGTCAATATTGCCGAAAGGATTGAAAACATGGAATATTATTCGCTTGTCTTTCGAAGTTTGAGAAATTTGCTTGTCAAGCCACTTCAAATCTTCGGGACGGAAATGCCCTTTGCCGCGCTGCCACAGAAGTGAACTGTTTAAACCGATAAACTTTTCATTACCGTAGTCAAAGGCAAATTTGTCATCATCAAAATTATCGGTAATGGAAAGCCCGCCGGATTGATTCCACGCCAAATCCTTTTCGCCAGGAATCAGATAGTAAGGAATTTTAAGCTTACTTAAAATGGCTTTTGCTTTTTCAAATTCCGAATCTCTTCCTCTTGAGGTAAGGTTACCGTCAATTATTACAAATTTTATTTCCTTGTCGGAATTTATTGATGTAATCACGGAATCCAAATAGACTTCGGCCTTTGGATTACCTGCTTCCAAGCCCGATAACAATGCAAATTTGTAATTCTGAGCTTTAAGTCCGAAAGCGCTGAACAATAAAAGTACAATTAAATATTTTTTCATTGAATAACCTTAATTTTAATTTCACAAATTTAATAAAAGCAGAAGGAAGAATAACGTAAATTTTGTTTGACAAAACCAAAAGTTGAAATTTGTAGTTAATATTTGTTCCGAAGTAACTCTCCAACGGAGTCCTTTGAACCTTACGGAGCAAGCAATCCGCTCTATGGTGGAATAACGCCTCTACGACCTCAACGGGGTCGAACGTCTTTACAAATAATTGATTTGTAACAGAGCAACGATGCCAAAGGTATCGAAGTAGAATATTTTTTCATTAACAAACGGCTTTAGCTAAAATTGCTGTCGGTTTCAACCGACGGCAGGCAGGAAAAGCACAAATAAACTTAACGGGCTTTAGTCCCATTGTTTGAACTCCGAATCAAATCAGAATGTGGCTAAAGCCATTTTTTATTTTTGTTCTTTGCTCTCCGTCAGTTATCCCGAGGGGATGGCTTAGCCAAAACTGACGGCAATGTTAATTATTTTTCGAGGTGGGGGAACCGTTGAAACGGTTTTGGGTTGTACGATATTTGTTGTGCCTTTTCCCACGGATAAATCCGTGGGTTAGTAGAAAAGTGTAGCACAGTTTGCTGAGACTCGCATTTTGCGGGTCGGGCAAACTGTGGGGGTGCGCAGATTGCAAAGCAATCTACGCTACGGTTTTTTATTACCCTTACGTCATTGCGAGGAAGGATTCTGACGGTAGTCGGAAGACCGACGAAGCAATCTGTTGTTTATTCAGCTTTTGATTTTTAGACAAACAGATTACTTCCCCCGCATTCTGCGGGGTCGTAATGACAGTTCAAAGTGCTTTTTGAACATCCCCAAATGACAAATCACTCTATTGCAATTCTGCTAACTGCTCACTGTTCTCTGTTAACTGTTCTCTGAATAGCGTGGAGAATTTGCCTTGCCGAATCAATTAATTATATTTCAAAACTTGATTTGAAAAATTTGTTAATAATTTACCGGAGAGAAAATTGGCACAATCTAATGTTCCTGAAATGGATTTGAATGCTTTGATGAAAAGGCGTTTGGAAGAGCTTGAAGAATTGAAAAATATGGGCATTACGCCTTACGCCTATGCTTACGATGTGACGGCACACTCAACTGAAATAAAAGAAAATTACGATGATTTTGAAAATAAAACGGTAAGAATTGCCGGGCGCTTAATGGCAATCCGGAAAATGGGGAAGGCATCTTTTGCACACGTGCAGGATGCCGACGGCAAAATTCAAATTTACTTACGCCGTGACGATATCGGCGAACAGTACAAGGCTTTTAAATTGCTTGACATCGGTGATATTATTGGCGTTGAGGGCTTTGTCTTCAAAACTCGTACAGGCGAAATATCCGTGCACGTTGAAGACTTGAAACTTTTGGCAAAGTCGATTCGCCCCATTCCCATTCCGAAAGAAGTAATTGACGAAAACGGCAACAAAATTATTTACGACCAATTTTCCGACAAAGAACTACGCTACCGTCAACGCTACGTGGACTTAATAGTCAATCCACACGTAAAGGATGTGTTCATTAAGCGTTCAAAAATAATTACGGCAATAAGAAATTATCTTGATAACAAAGGGCTTCTGGAAGTTGAGACTCCGGTTCTTCAGCCTATTTACGGAGGCGCTGCGGCGCGTCCTTTCGTTACGCATCACAACACTCTGGATATGCCTCTTTACCTCCGCATAGCTGACGAGCTTTATTTGAAGAGGTTGATTGTCGGTGGGTTTGACGGTGTGTACGAAATTTCCAAAGATTTCAGAAACGAAGGGATGGACAGAACTCACAACCCGGAATTTACAATGCTTGAGCTGTACGTCGCTTACAAAGATTACATCTGGATGATGGGATTTGTGGAAAACATGGTCAATGAAATTGCCCAGTCGGTTTTCGGTAAAACAGTATTTGAAATTGACGGCAAGGAAATTGATTTCAAACCGCCGTGGAAAAGAATTTCGATGACGGATGAATTGCAGAAAATCACCGGCATTGATGTTCTAACCGCAACGGAAGATGATTTGAGAAAAGAATTGAAATCAAGGGGAATTGAAACGGACGAAAAAATGAGCAAGGGCAAATTGATTGACGAACTCTTTTCAGAAGCTGTTGAGCCTACGCTAATCGAGCCGACTTTTGTAATGGATTACCCGCTTGAAATATCTCCGCTTGCTAAAAAACACAGAAGCAAGGAAGGACTTGTTGAACGCTTTGAAGGTTTTGTGCTCGGACGTGAAATTTGCAATGCATTCAGCGAGCTGAACGACCCGCTTGACCAAAAGCAAAGAATTCTTAAACAGAA
>JALWGH010000244.1 GCA_027013735.1 Melioribacteraceae bacterium | reverse complement strand
CCCGGAATTGTTTTATGATTTTGTTATGGAAGTTGCTAGGGACCAAGTTCCTGATGGTGTTCATCATATTGTCTCAATAGATTTCCAGAACGCATCAAGGGATTACACATATTGGATTGACAAAGACTATGCATATAATAATTTTGGAACAACAAATTGGGATACTTTAAGCAATGAGGAACAACAGCATATTGCGGATGTTATTACAGAGAGGTTCTATAGCCATATGCAAGACAGCACGCATATGCCTAAATTTTATTTTGCAAAATCAGGAGATGAATTACCTTTATACGAAAATGGTCTTCCTCTTAAACCAGCTTATGGCACGATTTTTGTTACCCATAAACGGGGGGGGGGAAATGGCTATGGTTATTCTGATCAAAATTATGGAGATGACTATCTGTTGGATGCATCATTTGTTTCCATCGGCGACCCCACTAACAATGACGGAGCGACAGCTCAAGAAGTAGCAAGTATAATTTCAAGCAGGACAGGCAGTCAAAATCAAGATATTGGAGGTCAAAGTATTTTCAGTGAAGTTAATCCAACCGCCTATATGACAGGCATAGATATTAAGTTATTAAAAATAGAAGAAAATATACTTCATGACTTAGACAACCCAACTATTACCCCAATCCAAGAATATACAATGCCCAACGGAGTAGTAATACAAAGATTCTATTATCCAACAGGCGTAGAAGTGAAAGATGTATTGGGAAAGCACTGAATTTAATGAAGAATTAAGAATTAAGAATGAAGAATTAAAAATTGCCGTCATTGCGAGCGGAGTGAAACGAAACGAAGCAATCTGTCATCCTAAAAAGCCAATGCCGAATGTTTAACAGATTGCTTCATCCCGACAAGTCGGGATTCGCAATGACGTTTTTTATTAACCCACGGCTTTGGCAAAGCCATCCCGTTGGGACAGCCGTGGGGATCCGAACAACAAACCCTGTACAACCCAAACCGATTCACCAGTTTCCTTAACTCCGAGAAACATTATTAATTTACATTGCCGTCAGCTTCAGCTGACGGCGTAGAAAGACAAAATAATTATCGGCTTTAGCCACATTCTGTTTTTCTTCAAAGTACAAATAATGGGGCTAAAGCCCATTAAGTTTATTTGTTCTCTCCCCGCCGTCGGATAAATCCGACGGCAATGTGACTATTCTTCATGGATAACTTCACCAAAACCAACGGTAATTTTAGCCAAAGCCATTTGTTAATGAAACAATATTTTGCTTCCCACACATCCTGCGGGGTCACAATGACGGGATGAACTACAGATTGCTTCAGTCGCTACGCTCCTTCGCAATGACGAGATTAATTGCTCTGTAAGGTCCAAAGGTCAGAATGACTCCTTTGGAGACTCCGTTGGAGAGTTCCTTCGGAACAATCTGCGAGGAAAAATTTTTCGGAAATTAGACGAATTTTCTTGCCGATTTATGGTAAAAGGAAGGCGTAACCCCCATGAATTTCTTAAAAGCAATATTAAAAACAGAGCGCGAATTAAACCCGGCTAATTCGGCAATTCCTTCCAAAGAGAAATTATCAAAAGCCGGGTCGGCAAGGAGCCGGGCAGCTTCTTTTACTCTTAATCGGTTAATAAAATCAGGAAAATTTTCTCCATATTTACTGTGAATTATCTGCGAAAGGTATTTTGAGCTTATTCCAAGCTCGCTCGCAAGTTTGCCTAATGTTAAATCCTTCTGAAGAAAAAGTTTTTCGATTTTAATTTTATTTTCCAGCACGTCGTAAATATCTTCAACGCGTTCATTATTAAAATTTAATTTTCCGGATTTTCCCGGCGATGCTTTTTCCAGTTCAATACTTGCTTTTAGCAATTTGTTGTCCGTTTCAATGATTTCCATCTGTTGGCGTACAAGTTTTTCGTATGCTTGTTTTTTCTTTTGATAGAGGAAGAACACTATTGTTGAAAAAATGATTAGCAATATTGATAAGGAAAAAGTGTAAGTGAGGATTAAATTTTTTCTTCTGATTGTAGCGTTTTTTAACGCAATTTCTTTGTCTTTTTTCGCCGTTTCATATTTAATTTCAAGTTCCTGAATTTGTTTCTTTAAATCTTGCCCTGCCAATGAATCTTTCTGTGTTGAAAACATTTTGAAATATTTAAGTGCGTTGGGGCAATCCTTTTTTTCTTCGTAAAGTTTTGAAATATCGCCGAGAGTATTTACGTATTGAAAACGAAGATTCCGTTTTTTGCTTATTAAAAGGATTTCATCCATTATTTTTTTCGCTTCATTGTATCTCTTTAGTCCTCTTAAAGCGTTAGCGTAGTTGGTTAATGCCTCAAGTTTGAGCATTACTCGGTTAACTTTGTCGGCAAGCTTAATGGCGGTTTTACTATAAAACAACGCTTTGGCATACTTGCCGGAGTTGATGTAAATATAACTTAAAGAATTTGCCGCAACTGCTTTGTAAAAAACATTTTGCGTTTTGGAAAATAATTCCAACAGATTCTTTTCCGCTTCTTTGTATTGTTTATTCTGTGTTAAAGCCAACGATAAATTTAACAGATATTCAGCTTCGTCGTTTTTGTCATTTTCTTTACGGGCGATTTCCAAAAGTTTCCTAAAATATTCGATGCCCTTTTCAAACCGCTCCGATTTCATATTTAAAATAGCAAGATTGTTGAGAGCTCTTTCCAGTAAAATGGTATTTCCTGATTTTTCCGCAGAATTCAAGGCGGCAAAAAAATGTTTGCTTGCCTTTTTGAAA
>JALWGH010000243.1 GCA_027013735.1 Melioribacteraceae bacterium | reverse complement strand
TGCAAAAGTTGTGCCCGGCGGAGCAAGCGGTTTGGCAATGGCAATTCATTACCTTTCGGGCAATAAAATTCCCGTGGGCTTAATGATTTGGCTGATTAACGTTCCGCTCTACATTTGGGGAATTAAGGAACTCGGTAAAAGATTCGGACTGAGAACGTTTTACGGATTTACCGTCAGCTCTTTTTTCATCGACTTTTTCCGCGGAGACATTCCGGGATTTTCTAACCTACGGCTTCAAGACTCGCTCGCTGTTAGAAATTTGTTGGAGCACGATTTCCTCTTCGCAATAATCATTAGCGGATTTTTAATCGGCGTGGGTGTAGGAATTATTTTTAAGTTCAAAGGAACAACCGCAGGCTCGGACATTGTGGCTGCAATAATGCAAAAGCACCACGGAATTAAACCCGGACAGGCAATAATGATTACGGACTTTCTCGTGATTACTTTTGCCGGTCTGGTTATCCATTTTGAAAATCTCTCCCCGGGCAAGCCTGCACTGGTGCTGACCTTTTACGCCTTCTTTCTACTTTTTATTTCTACAAGAATTATTGACATGCTCATCGACGGCTTCGACTACGCAAGAATGGCTACAATAATTTCCGACAAAGCGGACGAAATTGCGAGAGTAATAGTAAAAGATTTCAGCCGTGGCGCTACGGCGCTTAAATCGCGGGGGCTTTACAAAAACATTGAACGTGAAGTAATTGTTACAGTGGTTACGTTAAAGGAGGTGGGCAAACTAACGGAAGTTATTAAGGAAATTGACCCCGATGCTTTTGTGGTAATTAACAACGTGCACGAGGTACTCGGCGAAGGTTTCAGAAGAAGAATTTAAAGGAAAGAAAATGCACAAACCAACAAAAATAAAGTTGCTGGACAAGCAGACGCTCCAAATAGAATGGGAAGACGGAGAGGTTTACAAATATCCTCTTAAATATTTGAGGGATGAATCCCCCGACGCCGGCAACAAAGGCGAAACAATACTTTGGCAAAAATACGAACCGTTGAACAAAACGCCTGACAGACCGGGCAAATACGAAATTGAAAAAATTGAAGTTGTCGGTAACTACGCGATTAACATTTTTTGGAAGGACGGAAACTCCGACGGAATTTACCATTACGACTTGTTAAGAAAATGGGGAAAGTATTTTAGCGTAACGGAAAATCTTCACAGGGATTTTGAACACCACCACGGCAAAGAGGAAAATGAATGAATTTTCCGTCAAAAAATATTTTTGAAAGTTACGAAAACCACAGGGAAAAATCTTTTACTTCCTCAAAATTCAAACACTTGGAAATTAAAAATCTGATTACCAAAATTTCAGCCTCAAACAAATTTCAACTTGAATTGGCTGGTAAATCTTTCCGTGGCAAGGAAATATTTTTGATTAAATTCGGGAGGGGGAAGAAGAACATTCTGTTGTGGTCTCAAATGCACGGGGACGAACCCACGGCAACAATGGCGATTTTCGATTTGTTAAATTTCCTTTCAGCCTCGGACGAATTCGACCCCTTGCGCAAAAAAATTGATGAGGAACTTTCGCTTTATTTCCTTCCCTTGCTTAATCCCGACGGTGCGGAAATGGGTACAAGGCGTAATGCTTTGGGAATTGATTTAAACCGCGATGCAAAAGCTCTCGCCAGCCCGGAGTCAAGAATTTTAATGTCTCTCGTGGAATCGTTGAAACCCGAATTTGCTTTTAACCTTCACGATCAGGACATTCGCTTTTCCGTCGGGGAAACAAAAGAGCCTGCGGTTATTTCGCTTTTGGCGCCACCTTACAACTACGCAAAGGACAAAGAAGGAAGCCGTAAAAACGCAATGCTGCTTACTGCCGAACTATTTAAATTGCTTGGTGATTTTGCGCCCGGCAGAATTGCACGCTACTCGGATGACCACGAGCCCCGGTCGTTCGGGGATTCAATCCAAGGAAAAGGGACGGCTACAATTTTAATTGAATCGGGGAGGAATCCTTGGCTAAACGACAAAAGTTTTTCCCGCCAATTGAACTTCCTCGCTTTGCTTGATGCTTTTTACTCAATTGCAACAGGCGAATATTTAAAAGAAAAAATCCGGGATTATGGAACCATTCCGTTTAACGGCAAAGAATATTTCGATTTGATTATTAGAAACGTCAGTCACCCAAACCACAACGCAGTTTTCGACATTGCAATTGACAGGGAAGAATTCACGGTTGACGGGGATTTGTTTTATTACAAAGGAATAGTAAAGGACATCGGGGATTTACGCAACCGCTGGGGTACAATCGAAATTGACGAAAATGGATTGGAAATTTTTCCGGGAGAAATTTACGAAAAGATATTTTATTCACCTGAACAAATTACTAAGGACGACGCCCTCAGCGCACTTGAAAACGAAGCTCTGTTTATTAAAACAAAAAACGTAAGCGGTTTGCCCTTTATTGATTTACCTGTAAATGTGGTGGCGGAAAATTCCAAGAGTCACAAAAATACTTTTTTAAAAGTTGACGAACCGGCAAATTTCTTGTTAAAGAAAAACGGGGTCACAAAATATTTTGTTGTAAACGGATTTATTATTTCTTCACTCGAAGAAAGCTCTAAAATTTCCAACGGTCTGATTTGGAACTGTTAAATTCAGAGCTTAATTTTTTGACGTAACTTTTTCGTCTCGCTCTTTTCTTTTTTCTTTTTCAATCTTTTCTCTTGGCTTTGAGGGGTAGGACGACTTTTAACCCTTTTCTTTTTTTTCTTCGAAGCGTTCTCA
>JALWGH010000242.1 GCA_027013735.1 Melioribacteraceae bacterium | reverse complement strand
TCACCCGTGTGGCTTTGACTTGCGTTCTACAAAGGTACCGCCCCTCTGGGGCTCAAATCAAAAAATTTTTAATTTTTAATTCTTAATTTTTAATTAGCACGTCTTGCGTCTTGCTTGTCACGGCGTAGCCCGAGCATAGCGAGGGCGAAGACGGACGTCTCGCCTCTCGCGTCTAGCGTCTAGCGTCTAGCGAAAAACACCTGTCACGGCGTAGCCCGAGCAAAGTGAGGGCGGAGAAGGATTTCTCGTTTCTTCTTTCTCATTTAAACCTTTGATTCTTCGTTTATTGCTTTTTAAAAAAATAAAATTTATGTTAAACACTTGATTTGATGATTTTAGGAAAAGAAGTATTCTCTTTATTTTTAGATTTAATGACATAAGCTTGGGCAGTAGCAGTTAATTATTAAAAAATAAATTTAGTGGGGAAAGTGAGAATATTTCTAATTCTTGTAACAGCCGTACTGTTTAATATTGGCTCTCTAAGTTTTCAACCTCAGGCAAACCTTTTTGCTCAAACAAAGTTAAAAGGAAATGTTAAAGGAAAAGTCGTTGACGAAAAAGGTCAACCCCTTTTAGCCGCTAATATTATTGTGGTTGGTACTTCAATAGGGACTTCCACAAATTTTGAAGGGAAATACAAAATAAAGAATTTACCGGCTGGGACGTACAAAATTAAAGTTTCTTTTGTCGGTTACAAAAGTTCGGTTAAAAAGATAAAAGTAATTGCGGGAAAAACCAGTCTGGTGAATTTCAAGCTTTACCCCGAGTCATTTAAAATCGGGGGAATTGTAGTTACCGCAAAAGAAGATTTATTGCCTACCGATGTTGAATCCAAAACGGAAATTAATTCGGGCGAAATTGAACACTTTCAGGCTACAAGTTTGAAGGATGTTCTTGACCTTGTGCCGGGCGTGCAGAAATCCGCCAATCCGGGACTTAACAAAACAAGCCAAATTGCAATTAGGGGCGATGAAACCGACAGGCTTTCGGCTTTCGGTACAAAAATCATTATTGACGGCGAGCCTGTTTCCAACAATGCAAATTTGCAATTCGAATCTTTAACCGGCTCTAAATTCGGCTACAGCAGTATGGGCGGTAGTGTGGATTTGAGAACAATTCCGGCAGACAACCTCCAGTCGGTTTCCGTTATTACGGGAATGCCCTCGGTTAGATACGGTGATTTTACCAACGGCATTATTGAGCTTAGAACAAAACGCGGCGCAAGACCCAACAGATTAAAGGTTAAAAGCAATCCGAATACTTCGGAAGCGAATTTTGGAGGCGGCATTGCTTTGGGTAAAAACTCATTGAGTTACAATCTTAACGTTGCGCGCAGCGAGCGGGACTTGAGAGTTTCGGGAGATGAGTACACGCGCTACACGGGACAGCTTGTTTATTCGAATCTCTTGTTCGACAAAAAATGGCAGGCAAATTACAAATTAAGCGGGCAAGCTGTTTACGACGAGGAAGAACCACGCAACAGTTTAATGCGGGAAAATAATTACAACCGTGGCTTTACGATTGGATTTAATACTTGGGGCAAGGTAAAACCTTTTAACGATATTTCAAGTTTTTCCTACAATGCTTACGTTAATATGGAAAGACTTAATTCCCGTAAAAGCCATCTTGTTTCCGATTATTTGATTACTCCCGAAGGGGACACGCTTGCCTCTTACATTGGCGCGGTTCAAACAAAGGGCGTTCAGTGGACGGCAGGCGGCAGAATGGAATGGCAGAATATTTTCTTTACGGGAGATTACATTCACAAATTTTTAGCCGGTTCGGAGTGGCAATACGATGCGAACACTGGCGAAGGTGTTGTGTTCGATACGTTGTACAATTATTACGGAGTTGATTCGAAAAAACGTCCCTACAGCTTTGATTCTATTCCCGGGCAATTGCTGTGGAGCCTTTATGCAGAAGATAGAATTACAGGGCATTTCGGTGTGGACTTTGCGTTAATGCTTGGCTTCCGTTACGAAATGTACCGTCCATACGCATTTAATTTTTCGGGGCTTTGGGGCGACGGCAATTTGGTTAAAGCGCATCAGGGAACGTTTTTTAATCCGAGAATTAGTTTACAGCTTTACCTTTCAAAGTCGAATCAACTTCGAATTAATTTGGGAAAATCTTCAAAGTCTCCACCGATGAGCACCATTTACCCGCCGGAGCAAATTTTATCGTGGAGAAATCCCGTTGACAGTACGGTTAATTATTTCAGGATTAACAGGCAAGTACCGGAGTTAAAGGGCTATCAAGCTACACAGGCGGAAATTTCTTTCGACCAAAAATTGTTTAATAAAATAGGCGTTACGTTAACGGCTTATTACAGGGAGCGAAAAAATCAACCCTCAAGTGTTCCGCATCCGTTGTTTACGGAAATCAATAATCACGGAAAGAAAGAAGTCTATTACGTTGATACTTATTACCTTACGCGGAACTTGGGCAGGCATTTTAGTAAAGGGCTTGAGTTTTCCGTTAGAACTGCTAAAATAAAACCGCTCAATATGAGTTTTAAGATTACGGGTTCGTACAGGTACAGTAAATCTCCCAGCATCGGCTATGTTTACAGTCTTTATCCTGATACGAGTCTCGGAGAAAAACCGAATTACCACGTTCCGGGCGTCAGCGTGGACACAATAATGGGCTGGACGTATCCTTCAAGCGGCAGGTGGCGCGACAGATTCCAAGTTAATTATTACGTGAAATACACAAATCGGAAATTAGGGATGTGGGTTACCTTAAGAGCCGAACAGCTTA
>JALWGH010000241.1 GCA_027013735.1 Melioribacteraceae bacterium | reverse complement strand
AGATCTGTATACGAAGCTGCCATAAGGGATAGTAACTTATCTTTATCCTCATTAAGTCTATGGAGCATCATATGCTTTCTTGCAAGCTCTTTGTGCATTTCGGTCAATTTCTTATTCGTATCAATTAACTCTTGATTTTTCTGAATTGCATTTTCGTAAGTAGAAAGAAGCAAATCCAGAATTTGCATTTTATCGGAGTTAATAAAATAAGTTCTCCCGCCAAAATTTATTTCAATTCCCACATCGGAATGTATTGTTTGTCTTCTTAGCTGAAGATTCACAAGTATAAAATTTATCCTTGAAATCAAAGTGTCCGGGTTGTAAGGTTTGGTCATAAAATTATCCGCACCGGCTTCAAGTCCTTTAATAACGTCCGCCGGGTCGGAAAGCGTGGTAAGTAGCATTACCGGAATATTTTTTGTTTCCGGATTCGACTTTATTGTTTTGCAAAGGTCGTAACCGTTCATCTCCGGCATCACAATATCCGTAATAACCAAATCCGGTTTGGTTACCATAATTTTTTCCAATGCTTCCTTACCGTTAACGGCAAAGTCGTAATCGAAACCCGCCTCTTCCAAAATAATTTTTAATTGCTCCAATTGAGTAGGGCTATCCTCTACAATAAAAATTTTCGCTTTCATTTTTCCCCTGCTAAGTTATTTAAAAAATCAACAATTTCTTTAGGTGAAGCGACCAACCGCGCTGCATTTAATTCTTTTGCTACCCTTGGCATCCCGTAAACCACGGAGCTCTCTTCGTCTTGAGCAATAGTAAACCCGCCCCTTATTTTTATTTTCAGTAACTCTTCCGCACCGTCTTTTCCCATTCCGGTAAGGAGAATTGCCACAACTTCGTTTTTAAAACTTTTTGCAACCGAATCAAACAAAACGGAGATGGAAGGCTTGCAACTGTGAACAGGCGGAATATCTACAAGTTCAGCCTTCAAACCCGGTTTAACAATAAGATGGAAATTGTCCGGTGCAAAATAGATTGTTCCGCCTTGCAGCAACTCGCCGTTATCGGTTATTTTTACATTTAATTTTGCTTCAACATTCAACCATCCAACCAAACTGTTTAAAAATCCCGCAACCATATGTTGAACAACTACTATCGGCAGGTTAAAGTCCTCTCTCAGACCGGTAAAAATTTCCTTTAAAATTTGAGGACCTCCCGTAGAAGCCCCCATTACTACCAATTTTACAGATTTTAATTTTTTAATATCCTCGGTGTGGTTTTTAAAAAATTTCCTAAGCTTTCCTTCTTTCTTCCTTTTTCTTCTAACTCTCTTAACCTTGGAAAGTAATTTTAATTCGTGACGAAGACGTTGGGAATAATCTTCAAATTCAGGACTGCCTAACGCTTTAGGCTTTTCACAAACGGCAAGAGCACCTTCCTCAAGAGCTTCAAAGACTTGTTCCTCGTTTTTAGGATTAAAAAGCGTGCTCATTATTACAATCGGCACGGGATTTTCCGCCATTATTTCCCGTGTGGCGTAAAACCCGTCCTTGCCTTTAAGATTAACGTCCATTGTAATAATATCGGGCGTTTCTTTTCTTACAAATTCCACGGCATCTTCGCCGGATTCAACTTCCCCGATAACTTGAAAATCTTCGTCCTCGGCAAGAATAGATTTAATTATTTCTCTAATTAAAGGAGAATCTTCAACTATTAAAACTTTGACCATCCCATATCCTTTCTCTTAAACTATTAAAAAAAATCTGCGCTCCCTATTTTCCGCTGACTGTTCACTAGTATCCGTTCTCAGTCAAATCATTTTTTTAATCACGTCCAAAAGCGTCTCCTGTTCAAAATCGCTTTTGACAATGTAAGCGTTAGCACCAACTTCAATTCCTTTTTCTTTGTGCTCCCGCTTGGAAAGACCGGTAACCAACACAACAGGCAGTTCGGAAAATTTTGAAGAATTCCTAATGTTCCTTGTTAATTCAAAGCCGTCCATTCGCGGCATTTCCACATCCGTTACCACAAGGTCGTAATTATTTGAATTAAGTTCCGCCCAAGCCTCCTTGCCATCGTTCTTAGCCGTAACATCGTAACCGACGGAACTCAAAATATCGCTCAGCAAAACTCTTGAAGTAACCGAATCGTCAACAACAAGAATTTTTTTCTTTTCCGCTTTTTCCTCCTTACTTGCCAATTTACCAAATCCTTTAGAACCTTTGGCGGCATTGAAAATATCATTCACATTAATTAAAGGAATAATTTCACCTTCGGGAGAAATTGTAGCTCCTTCAATAAAAACTGTTTTCTTAAACTGTGCCGAAAGCGGTTTGATTAAAATTTCCTGTTCGTCAATAATTTCATCAATTACAACTCCGAGAATTTCATCTGCAAACTTAATAACGACAATGGTTAAATTTCCTTCTTCGGGAATCTTGAACGGCAGTCCCAATAACTCTGCCAAACTCACAATCGCAAGCCTTTTACCTGCAAATTCAACCGTCTCTTTATTCTCCACAGTTTTAATATCATTTACACGTCTGTTGATTACGGAGTGAATTTTTGCAATATTAAGCGCAAAAGGTTGTCCGCCGCTTTCAATAATAAGTCCCCTGATTGTTGCGAGCACAAGAGGAATTGACAAAATAAATTTGGAACCTTTCCCTTTTTCGGTTTCAATTCTAATTTTACCACCGAGCTTGTCAATTTTTTCTTTAACAATTGCCATTCCCAAGCCGCGCCCTGAAAGCTCCGTAACAACCTTGGCAGTTGAATAATCTGATTTGAAAATCAGAGCAAGTTTTTCGCTTTCGCTTAATTTCTCTGCTTCGTCCGGAGAAATCAGTCCTTTTTCCACTGCTGTTGCTTTCACTTCTTCAGCGTCCATTCCCCTGCCGTCATCGGAAATAATTATTTCAACCCTACCCTCGCCGGTTTGTAAAAATTCAATCGAGATTTTTCCTTTTTCATTTTTGCCTAATTTCAATCTTTCCTCAGGATATTCAATCCCGTGGTCAATTGCATTCCTCAACAAATGGACAAGAGGGTCTTTCAATTCCTCAAGAATTCTTTTGTCTATTTCGACAGTCACGCCCGAAACATTAAATTCAATTTTTTTGCCAAGCTCGTGAGCAATATCCCTCAACATTGTAGGGAACTGATCCGTTAAAATGCTAAAAGGAAGCATTAAAACTTCTTTTATTCCTGAATCCAGATTAAAAAGGATATTATTAAGCTGTCTTGCCGAACTTGCCTGCAAACGTTGAACGTCGGAGAGGAAACCGTAAAAATCATTTGCAAATTCCTCGTTGAATTCAACGAAGTCAATCATCTTTTTAATTTCCTCAACGTTCCCGATGTCAGAGGCATATTTTTCAATATTTCCCCTTAATAAAACAAAATCGAGCTTGCTCCTTGTCCATTCGCTTTTCCAAGTATCAATCATAAACAGCATCGAGGCAAGTTCCCGGGCAACTTTAGAAAATGCAATTTTCAAAGGGATCATTTCCTCCGTGGCAATCAGAATATTTTCAAGTTTACTAATTGCAACGCGGACAGTATCTATTTTTTTTATTTCCTTTACCGCTTTCCTTTTTGGCTTAACGGATTTTGGCTTTAACGGCTTGCTTGCAACAGGAGACTCTTTTTTTTCAGCCTCTTCCGGTTTCGCCTTCTCCACAATTTCCGTTTGTGAAGTTTTATCTTCCGCATTTTTTGCTTCCCCCGGTTTTTCGGCTTTTTCCAAAAAATCCTCAATCATTACTTGATATTGTTGGATATCGTCATACATTAAAATTCGTGCATTTTCGTCCTCTTCTTCAATGAAGTTTTCAATTACACCCAATGCATTTTGAGCAAGATCAAAAAGTTCTTCGCTTTCTTTTATTTCTTCTTTTTTTAACGCCGAAAAAATGTTTTCAACATTTTGGCAAAGGTCCACAATATCCGTCAAGTTCACGGCGCGAGCCGCTCCTTTCAAGCTGTGTGCATCGCGGTAAATTTCCTCCAGTAAGGAAAGTTTTTCTTCCCTCTCCTTTAATTCTTCAAGTTGCAAAAGTCCGTTTCTAATGTTTTGCAAATGTTCTTCTGCTTCCAACTTGAAGGTTTGTAACAACCGTTTTTTTAATTCTTCGTTCATCCTTCGGCAGTTTTGTACTTTTCAATGAAACTTGTGAAGTATCTTTCAATCACTTTTAATTTATCCGTGGCTCCTCTCAATTTTAATGCCACTTCGGAACTTTGTTGACTAGCCATTTTAATATTATTCATTGCGTCGGATATTTCCCCCATACCAATATTTTGTTCGTTCATCGTTAACTCAACCTGCTTAATTACATCTTTCATTTCCCGCATTACTTGAACAATATCGTTTAAGATTACAATCTGGTCCTCTGCCTTTTCCCTCTGCTCGAAAATTGTTTTTTCCGCTTTTTCGGCCGCCATTACAGAAGTATTAACCGAGTTCTGAGTTTGCTCCAAAATACTTTTAATCTTTTCCGTTGCTTGTCTTGACTGATTTGCAAGGGATTTCATTTCTTGTGCGACAACTACAAAACTCTTACCCTGTTCTCCTGCACGTGCAGCTTCTATAGAAGCATTTACCGCAAGCAGGTTAGTCTGGTCGGAAATATCGTTAACAAGCTCAATAATTTCCCCGACCGTTTTGCTGCCTTCGGCAAGCTGTAAAATATTTTGATTTAAAATAGAGACCTGCTTTTTAATTATTTCGAATCCGTTCCTTGTAGTATTTATTGATTCCTGAACCTCTTGAGAAATTTTTTCGCCTTTCTCAACAGTTTTAACAGACTCTTTCGTCATCTGCAGAGAGATATCGCTTGTTTTCTTTACTTCTTCAACACTCGCAGTAGTTTCACTGATTGAGCTTGTTGATTCGGAAACACTGGCAGAAATTTCGGCAATTGATGCAGTAAGGTCGGACGAAGAATCTATTAAATTGGTGATTACCTTTTTCAATGCTCTTACAAATTCATTCAAACTGTCAATCATTTTATTTACAGCCCGTGCAAAAGAATCGTTCTCCGATTTGGGTTCAAGTTTGCGGTCGATTTCCCCGTTAACAATTGCTTCGGTTATTTCCACAACCTCCCTCAAGCGATGTAACATCAAAGACATTTTAGCACCGAGAATTCCTATTTCATCTTTTCTATTAGTATCGTCGAAATCAATCGACAGATTACCTTTACTTATGTTATCAGCAATATCTTTTAATTTGTAAATAGGTTTAAGAATCATTTCCTGCACCAACAAGAAAAATAATATAGAAAGAACTATCATTATTCCGAATAAAACCGAGACCCTTACCTTTTGAGTGTTTACAATTTCAAGATTTTTTTGAGAAATTTCCAACAACTCCTGGCTCAAAGCGGAGCTCAACATTCTGACCGACCCAAGAATTGAGGCAACGTTTCTTGACGAAAGAAAATTCACCAATTCTCTTTTGTCGCCTTTTTTTAATTTTTGAATAAAAAGCGCCCTGTTATTGAAATATTCCTCAAAATTGTTATTAATATTTTTTAATAAGAAAACGAGTTTTTTTTCCTTTGTATTCTCTGCTTCAACCTCGGCAATAACCCTTTTATACTCTTTCTTTAATCTATTTAATTGATATTCCAGAAAGTCACATGATGGTTTGTTGGGAATAATCAATTGTTGTAAAAGTTCAAAATCAAACTCGTCCAATTTTCCGATTACCTGAAATGTAAGCTGTTCATTTTTTTTCAAACCCGTTAAAACCGCTTGTTTCCTTTGCTCCAGGTTACCTTGGGATTTCGTAATAATAATAACGTAGAGCAAGACAATGATCAGTAAGACAAAAAAAGTTATCCACATCTTTGTTCTTATCGAAATATTATTAAACCATTTCATAACGGTCTCCTTTAATTAAATTTCCGTTTCAATAACCAGTGCGGGGTCATTGGCAATTTTGCCCGCATCGAGGATAACAAGTCCGTCCGGCATTATTCCTTTTAAATATTTTTTACCCTGCCCGTCAAGCGTTGCAAGTTTATCGGACAACAAGTTAAAATCAACCGATTTAATTCCGATTATTTCGTCTGCAAGAACACCAAATTGAAAATCTTTGTTACGCAAAACAATTACTCTGTTCATATCTGTCATCGATTTGAGAGCAAGCCCGAACAAAGATTTTAAATTAATCACACCGATAATCCTGCCTCTAATATTAACCAGCCCGAACAAAAAATCAGGAGTTTTCGGCAAAGGCGTAAAATTCTTAAGGCTGATTGTTTCAACTGTTTTGGAAGATTCAATTCCGTAAGTCTCACTGTCCAACTTAAATTCAATAATTTCAACTTTTTCCGTCGTTTGCGTTTCTTCTTTGTGTGCAAACTTCAATGTAATTTTTTTTAATTTTTCCTTCTCCTCAGTGGACAAACTATTAAAAAACGATTTAAGCACATTCAGATTTCTCGAAACGCGTTTTTGTTTAACCGTTTTTTGGGCAGAGTCAATATGTGATTTTGCTTTCCCCATTATATTATTAGCCACTAAAATCTCCAAATCTCTTTTTAAATACCCACTCTCCGTCTAATCGTTTTTCTAAAATAAGATTATTGTCTCTTTTATCCAAAACTTTTACACCAATCCCACTTAAGTTTGCACTTAATTGTAAAATCTTGTTTCCTCTAAGATAAAGCATAAAATACATTTATAGCTTGATTCATTTTCATTCTTCAATTGTCACATATTGTTCGATTATATTTGAAAAATTCCTTTGCATTTCTTTTAACTTTTCGGTAGCACCTTTTACCTTCCCTGCTACTTCCGAATTTTGCTGGCTTGCAATTTTAATGTTTTTCATTGCGTCCGTAATCTCATTCATTCCGATATTCTGTTCATTCATTGTTAATTCCACTTGTTTAATCACGTCCTGCATTTCCTTCATTACTTGAGAAATATCTTTCAAAATCAGAATTTGATTTTCAGCTTTTTCGGTTTGTTCGTAAATTGTTTTCTCGGCTTTTTCCGCTGCCATCACGGAAGAATTAACCGAATTCTGAGTATCGCTTAATATGTTCTTAATCTTTTCCGTTGCTTGTCTTGATTGATTAGCGAGGGATTTCATCTCCTGAGCGACAATAACAAAACTTTTACCCTGCTCGCCGGCTCTTGTAGCCTCAATAGAAGCATTAACAGCAAGTAAATTTGTTTGATCGGCAATATCATTAACAAGCTCAATAATCTCTCCAACCATTTTGCCTCCTTCGGCAAGATGTAAAATATTTTGACTTAATATCGAAACTTGCTTCTTGACAATCTCGAAGCCTTCCCTTGTCGTATTAATCGATTCACTCACCTCACGGGATATTTTTTCCCCTTTCTCCACTGTGTTAACGGATTCCTTTGCAACTAACAGAGCAGTATCACTTGTTCTTTTTACTTCTTCTATGCTTGCGGTTGTTTCGCTAATAGAACTGGAAGATTCCGAAACACTGGCTGAAATTTCCGAGATGGAAGCGCTTAATTCCGTAGTGGAATCGACCAAATCCGTTACCGCCTTTTTTAATGACTTCACAAAGCTTTTTAAATTCTTTGTCATTTTGTCTATTTTACTACTCAGCACACCTATTTCATCCTTTCTGCCTTTGTCCTTTATTTCTACTGCAAGGTCACCTTTACCAATGCTATCCGCTACGTCATTTAATCTGTAAATAGGTTTAATAATCGAATATTGAACCGAGAAAAAGAACAGCAGAGCAAGAACAATCATTATTCCGAACAAAACCGAAATCTTAACCCTTTCACTATTAGCCCATTGTAAATTTTTATTGGAAATAGTGACTAATTCTTGACTTAAAGCCGTGCTAAGCATTCTTACAGAATTGAGAATCGAAGCAATATCTTTCGAAGATAGTAAATCGGCTAATTCCCTTTTGTTGCCCCTTTCCAACAATTTGATGTATAGCATCCTTTGTTTAAAATATTCCTCGAAACTGTTGTGAATGTTTTTCATAAAGTTGTAAATCCTGGGTTCGATTTTCTCCTTCGTCTCAACCTGTAAAAATAGTTTGTCATACTCACTTTTAAGATTATTTAATTTATTTTCCAAAAATTTGTAGGACGTTTTTCCGGGATTAGTCAATTGCTTTAAGAGTTCAAGATCGAAATCGGTTAATTTGCTGACTGCCTGAAATGTTAACAGTTCATTTCTATCCAAATCTTTTAAGATTTTTTGATTTTTCTGTTCAAGATTGTTTTGCGATTCCGTAATAAAACCGATAAAAAGGAAAATGATAATCAAAAGTAAAATAAAAGTAATCCACATCTTTGTTCTCATCGGAATATTATTCACCCATTTCATTTAAGACTCCTAAAATTAACTTTTTATTTTAATAAAAATCACTTTAATTTTTTTCTTATTCTGATCCCGCCTCAATTCCGTATTGTGCTTATGCAAAACACAAATCAAAACAAATCGGGATCTAATAAATTTCTTAAGTTTCGAGCATACTCGTAATTATTTTTTTCAAACTTCCCACCGTTAGTCCGTCGGTTTCTTCTAAAACAATATTATCGTCTTTGGCTGCCAAAATGTTTAGGGTATTTCTCAATTCTTTTTTTGCAAAATCGTTTTTATTCATTTTAAAAAGAAGATTTGCCTTCAAAAAATTAGCCATTGCAAAATTAGGATTTAAGAAAAGAGCCCTGTTCAAATT
>JALWGH010000240.1 GCA_027013735.1 Melioribacteraceae bacterium | reverse complement strand
GGCTCAATCGGTAAATGTTTATCCGTGTTTGTTCCGTGTCCTATTTGTTCCAAACTTTGGAGCGGGTCGGGTGTGGAATTCCAAATAGTCCCGTTAGCTGTCTTGCCGCTCTTGTATTTTTCTTCAAATTTTTCAGTTTCTGTTTTATCTTGAGCATAAGTTAACAAAGCTAACGAAAGAGTAAAAAACAAGACGAAAAACATCGTGGATATTTGTTTCATTGTAACCTCCGAGTTTATTACCGAATAATCTTTTACCTGAACACAATCCAAATAATTCAACCGTTCTTAGCTTATTTAGCTTGTTAGTTTTCTATTTCAGCAATATCATTTTCTTTGCCGCTTTGAAACTTCCGCTCTCTATTCTGTAGAAATAGATGCCGCTTGCTAAATTGCTTGCGTTAAATTTCACTTTGTACTTTCCAGCTTTCATTCTTTTATTCAACAATTCAGCAACTTTTTGCCCCAATATGTTAAATACTTCCAATCTTACATTTCCGTCTTTCTTTATGCTGAATTTTATTGTAGTCGCCGGATTAAACGGATTGGGATAGTTTTGCGACAATTCGTATTTCAGTGCTATGTTAGCTGTAATCTCTACCTCATTGCTGTATTCGTACGAGCCGTCAATGTCGATTATTTTTAATCTGTATTTGTAATTGCCGGAATGTTTAAGCTCATCCTTAAAGGAGTAATATTTCGGCGAGTTGGAATTCCCTGAGGCTTGCACCGAGCCGATTTTTTGCCATTGTGCTTTCTTATCATCGTCGGTGGGAACTTCATATTTTTCGATTTCAAAGAATGCGGTGTTTACTTCCGTTTGCGTTGTCCACTTAATTTCAACTATCCCTTCTTTAGTCGGCATTACAGTAAACGACGAAAGCTCAACCGGCGTAGCGCCTTCTGTTTTAGAATATTCAACGGCTAAATTACCAACTATACCGGAGTTATCTAAGATTGTACCGCCGATGCGATTTTTACGGTGTTGGCTTCGGAACGTTCCGGCGGAATTGTCGAAGATTGGGCCACCGGAGCCGTTATTACGGTATTGATGCCCCAGACTACCATTGATGTCTTCGATGCCTACTAATGCGTCGCCGGTAATTCCGGCTCCCAATTGACTCTCGCTATAGTTGTATTGTAATTTAATATTTCCGTTCGGCTTAAGTATTACTTGACATGTTATCCATTCATTGTCGCTTCCGTAATCGTGATAATGATACCAAGTTACTACGAAATTTCCGCCGGTTGTGCCGTAAAATATCTTGCCGTCGTTCATATCATCGAGATCCATTAATGCAACGGCAATCATATTGTTTGGCTGATAATTTGAAGGAATAGAGGCGTTTGCTCCCGAATAGGAATAGCCTGACCCGAAAGTTATTACTCCGTTTGAGCCGATAAAACATTCATCGTAGGAATTATAAAAGAACGGGAAGCTGAAACCAATGGATGCGCGATAATAACCGTCGTCGTCGTTTCCATCCGTCCATTCGGTTATTTCCGTATGTCCTTCGTTTACCGGATTAATCCAAGAGAAAGTCGGACGGTTTGCTCCGCCGTTTGGTGTGGAGTTTGCAAAAAAGTATCCGCCGTAATCGGAGCCGTTACCGCCGTGATTAAAGTCCCGTATTGTTCTGCTGCCTTCCGGGTTATCTTGCGTCGAATGGTAAGTATTTCCATCAATTGTCATCCCGTTTGCCGGAATTAACGCATCCACCGTATTGCAGTCTCTTGCCGTGGATGAAATATCGTAAGTTACCCAATAATACATATCCGATGTTATGTCCTCGGATAAATTGAATGTAATTCCGCCATTTTCTAACGTTCCGGTTGCGACCAAACTATCCGTGCAAAATGTCGTTCCGTTTGTCTTGTAAATTTTCACAGCCGAAACGTCATTGTTATTATCATTTGCTCCGGTTACGGTTAACGATGTAAAATCCACTTTAGGCGCGCCGCTTTCCGTTGATTCCGTTACGTCAAACGCTATTTTCAAAATTTCGGCATTGTTAGTTCCCGGTTCAACGTTGGCAGTAGAAGCTTGCGTAACAGTTACGGAATTAAATGTAATCCCGTACAATGTCCTTTTCCCGGTAGGATCGTCGTCCGCGTTGTTGTATGTTGTTCCGTTTACGTTAATTCCGTTTGCAAGAATTTTTGCATCAACTTTATTTCCCAACGTTGCCGTTGGAGAAATATCATAAGCTACCCAGAAGTAGGTGTATCCGCCGGGCAAATCGTAATTTAACCCGTTAAATGTTATTGCGCCTCCTGAGAAAGAACCTCGTGCTACCAAATTATTGGCTGAAAATGTAGGTGCTATTGTTCTAAACAATTTTACGCCGTTATTAGTAATGTCCGCATCGTTGTCATTCCCGCTGGTTACGGTTATTGAGTTAAGGGGCAAAGTGCCGGACCCGGCTTTTACGTTGAAGGTTATTTTCAATATTTTATTATTAGAAGAACCAATCAAAGCATTTGCCGACGAAGCTTGTTCAACGGTAATCGAGTTCAACGATTTATTAATTCTTTCTCCTATGTAAAAATCATCTATAGCCATATCGCCGGAACTTCCGTTCCCACGTATCGCTTTAAATCTGAATCTAACTGTTTTGCCTGCATAGGCGGAAAGTTCAGTGTAAGAGGGCTGCCAAGGGTCGTTACTACTTGTCTGTTGTTGACCGGAAATTGTAACTAATGTTGTCCAAGTGGAGCCGTTATTATCCGAAATTTGTAATTGTAAAGTTCCCATATCCTCGCCGTACATATGATAATAAAATTTAACGGCAGGATTAGTTAATGAACTTAAATCAAATGGGGGAGGATAAACAAATGCAGAGTCGTTTTTATCTCCCCAAGTGGCTTCGGTAAATAAATAAATGCCATTAGTATCGCTGGAAGTATGATCCACCGCGGGACCTGTATCAAAAGACGGCGTATTCCCTTTATTTGTGTTCCAACGGAAAGAAATAAAAGTATTGGAAGGTGAGGTTGACCAATTGTCCGTATATCCTGTGGCATCGTTTGCTACCGTAAAACTTGTGAACGGTTCGTTATACGGAAAGTCTGTAACTGTCGTATTATTTCCTGTTCCGGTCAGTGCTACATCGTGATTTGTCCCATTGGCAGTAAAACGCAACGTTGCATTTCTTGAACCTCCGGCGGAAGGAGTAAAATGAACTTTTACCGTCATTGTTTGTCCGTTGCTTAAATTAACGGGATAAGAATTATTATCGGTTAATATGAAATCGCTTGCATTTGTTCCTGTTATTGTGGTAGCAGTTATTTGGAGAGTTCCTGTTCCGTAATTTGCAACCTTGAAAATTTGGTCCGAAGAAGATTCCCCCGTATTGACTGTTCCGAAATTTTTACTTGTAGGGATAACGCTAAAAACAGGCGAAGTGGGAATTTCCCTAACTTGCACATTATCTACAAATAAATCGTTATCGCCGTTAAATGCTGTGGATTCCCCGTAAAAACCGATTTTTACAGTCCCCGTGTAAGCCTCTAAACTAATTGTAATATGTTGCCCGGAACTCGGAATATCCGAAAATGAAGGCGAAGTCGTGTTGCTCCATATTTGCAATGCGTTGGAAGAGCTCCAAGTAGCGCCCTGATCGGTTGAGATTATTACTGCAAATTTATCATCGGCGCCGGGCGCAGGATCGGGATCGCCTGAATTTCCGTTGTCCGTTAATGCCAAATCAAATTCCAATTGGTAATGAGTTGAACCGTCGCCTAAGTCTATTGGCGGCGTAAATAACCACTCTTTTCTGTAAGCGCCGTAAATATTAATTTTCGCCGCTTTACCGTTGGGGTCGCTTGAGTCGTTCCTGAAATTTCCATCCGTCCAGGAAGAAGATGTTCCGGTTATTGTTGAAGGATTGCCAAGCAAGCCTTCTCCTTCCCGCCAATCTACTGGTAAATATGATGAAAAATCTTGACTAAACGGCGGAGTTATTGTTGCGTTGTGTCCTCTCCCGTTTAAAATAACGTCGTGCTCGCCTTGTGATTCGACGATATGTAATTTAGCTGTCCTTGTACCTTCTGCCTTCGGTGAAAAAGTAACGCTAACCGTCATGGAAGAGCCATGTTCTAAAGAGACAGGATAACTGTTATTATCCGTTAAATTAAAATCTGCGGTATTATCACCTGTAAGAGTTAATGAGGTTATATTTAATGTCCCTGTCCCTTCGTTAGAAATTGTAAAGGTCTGAGAGGAAGAAGTTTCCCCTAAAAATACAGTTCCAAAGTCTTTACTGCTTGGAGAAACCGAAAATACCGGAGTTGTCGGTGCTTCTTTAATTTCAAATTCATCAATGAAAGTATTTTTATAGCCGTAATCGCTAACTGCCGTGATTTTTACGTACGCCACCGATGTATTGATTGAGTGAGTATAATGTACCCAATCCGAACCGCATCCGTAAGTTTGAATTGTGTCTATCGAAGTAAATGTGTTACCGTTCGTTGAAGTTGATATTATTAACAAAGCGGGATTATCACTGTCGTCATCATTGTTCCACCAATAAAATGAAATTTGCGGATTATTGTATTCGGAGACGTCAAAATCGGGTGTGGTCATTGACCCTTGAACGCCTCTGTCATAGTCGTAATTGTTAAACATAGCGGCATAGCTGCCGGCGTGAGCGCTGCCAGGTCCATGCGTTGAACCGTCGTTTTGAACCCAAGCGCCGTCCTCTTCATCTGGGTCTGACGGATCAAGCGACCAATCTAAGTTGTCCCAGTCTTCAAAGCTTTCGTAAAGCGCGCTTTGAATTTCATTTGGTTCTTTTGAATGATTATTACGCAAGGAATGTTTGTTCGATTTTCGTGGAGTCGAAGTAGTGTAAATGGAAGGGTCAAGATTATCGAAAATATCTTGTTCTTTTTGAGTTAATTTTACTCCGCTTTTATATTTTTGAATAATCCGTTTAATTTCTTTTACGTTTTTTTCTTGCGCAAACGTTTGTAAAGAGAAAAAGCTCAGGAGTGCTAAAACAAAAAGAAAGGTAAATGTTTTTTTCATTATTAACCTCCAAATAGTTTTTTCTTCATCAAAACTTTAATAGCGTAAAGAAAGAACAAAGCAAAAATCTGATTCTGATAAATATTCCGTAATTTTTGAAGTACGGCTGGTATCCAAAGTCAAAGTCGTTTTTTTAGTGTGTAAAAAATATTTAAAAAAATAGGGGAGAGTCTTAAGTATTGAAAAGCTTAAAAAACCGTTTAATATGAAAATTAAATCTTTCATAATATTTAGATTTTTTATTTTACTATGAAAATATTTTAGTGTTTTTAATGCAAACAGTTGTTGTTTTGATTTCCGAAATCATAACAAAAACATTACCCGGGCACAGCTTTAAAATAGAGGGCAAAATAAGAAAGAAGAAACGAGAAATAAGAAATGGGCTCTACGCTAGACGCGAGAAGTGAGACGTAAGACGTCCGCCTTCGTCTGCGCTTTGCTTGACTACGGCGCGACAAGTCCGTCTTCGTCCCGCTTTCGCGGGACTACGCCGTGACAAGTCCGCCTTCGTCCCGCTTTCGCGGGACTACGCCGTGACAAGTCCGCCTTCGTCCCGCTTTCGCGGGACTACGGCGCGACAAGCAAGACGCCTTATTCAGAGAACAGTTAACAGATAACAGTGAACAGAGAAAATGATTGTCTCTCAATAATTGTGATTGTTTCATCCATTCATCCAATTGTCCAATCATCCAAAAGCACCCATGGCAATTGCCAAAACGAGACTTCTGCATAATTGGAGGAATGCATTATTGGATACAAAACTTATTTAGTGGAAAGTTGAAAATGGAAAGTGGAAAATTGAAAATCAGTGAGCAATGAACAGATAACAGTGAACAGAGAAAAATCAAGAGCGAGAGATTGTAACAAGGTGATTTGTCATTTGTCCCGCCGCTTGCGGGACGTCATTCATTGTGGTAGAATAGATTAGAGTTGCAAAAGCGAGATTAACCCGTAGCGCAGATTGCTTGCTCCGTAAGGAGTTCCTTCGGAACAATCTGCGGAGGTCTTGGTAAAATGTGCTCCACTGTGCCGTTCCTACGGAACTCGGATTAACTGTTTTGTCGTTTTGCTACTAAGGTGTCGTCCCTACGGGACTAAATCTCAGCGGGATTAATTAGGATACAATTTTTGTTAGGGGCTGTTCAAAAAGCACAAGACCCGTCATTACGACACCGCAGAATGCGGGGGAAGTAATCTGTCTGTCTAAAAATCAAAAACTGAATGAACAACAGATTGCTTTACTACTCCTGACGTCGCGCTACGCAATGACGTTCGTTTTTGTTATTTAATGAGGTAAACTCAGTTGGAAAAAATATTTATTTGTTGTAAATTACAAAATACGATATTTAATACAAATTAAGGTACAAAAATGAGAACAATAAATTTTCAAAATGATATTCAACCCCTCTCCGAATTCAGAGCAAATACAGCTAAATACGTTAAGCAAATTAAAGAGACAAAGCGTCCCTTAATTTTAACTCAGCACGGTAAAAGTACGGCAGTTCTTTTAGATGTCTCTGCATATCAATCACTTCTTGAACAAATTGAATTGTTAAAAGAAATTCAGATTGGGGAAAAACAAATTGAGGAAGGACAGTATTTTACACACGAAGAAGTAAAAAGCAGGATTCAAGAAAAATTTTCTAAGAAATGAAAATAAGATGGACAGTACAAGCGGTTGAAAAATTAGAATATTTTGTAGATTTTATTGCTAAAGACAATCCAAAAGCCGCATTAAAATGGGCTAAAAAAATACAGCGGAGTGTTGAAAAACTCGAGAGATTTCCAGCCCTTGGGAGAAAAGTTCCTGAAATAAACAGATTTGAAATAAGAGAATTAATAGAAGGTGAATACCGAATAATCTATCGGTTGGGAATCGATTTAATTTACATTTTAACAATCTATCATTCAAAACAAATCTTAAAAAAAGAAGAAATACTGAGGGCGAAAAATCTTAGAAAAAATTAGGGAACAAAAAAAAGGATTTTCGTAAGAAGTGAGAAGTAAGACGCGAGACGCCCTATTCAGAGAACGGATAACAGTGAACAGAGTTGCAATGTGGTTTGTTATTTGGGGCTATTCAAAAAGCACTTTGAACTGTCATTACGACACCGCAGAATGCGGGGGAAGTAATCTGCCTTCCTAAAAAGCCAATGTTGAATAAACAACAGATTGCTTCATCCCGACAAGTCGGGATTCGCAATGACGTTTTTTATTAACCCACGGCTTTGGCAAAGCCATCCCGTTGGGACAGCCGTGGGGATCCGAACAACAAACCCTGTACAACCCAAAACCGTTTTAACGGTTTCCCCACCCCAAAAAACATTATTCATTCACATTGCCGTCAGCTTTGACAAAGTCACCCCTTTGGGGCAGCTGACGGCGTAGAAAGACAAAATAATTATCGGCTTTAGCCACATTCTATTTTTCTTCAAGGTACAAATAATGGGGCTAAAGCCCATTAAGTTTATTTGTTTTCTCCCCGCCGTCGGATAAATCCGACGGCAATGTGCCTATTCCTCAGGGATAACTTCGCCAAAACCAACAGCAATTTTAGCCAAAGCCGTTTGTTAATGAAACAATATTTTGCTTCCCACACATCCTGCGGGGTCACAATGACGGGATGAACAACAGATTGCTTCGTCAGTCTTCCGACTATTGTCGGAATCCTTCCTCGCAATGACAGTGACTCATATTCACAAAATCCAACTTTCATTTCTCATTCATAATTCTTAATTTTGTACCTGCTTGCCGAAAGTCAAGTGACAGGCACATTAGGCAGGATTTTAATTCTTCATTAAAAATTAGGGGTTAGTAATGAAACGCTTTTACATTCTTTCATTCCTTTTAACTTCAATTGTCTTCATTTCTTCCGTTAATGCACAAAACATTTACACAATTCATGTAAATGATATTGTAGGAAATGTTGATTCTGCCGCTGTGACTTTTGGAGACAGCACTAAATACACTAATGAAAATGGAAATGTTGTTTTTTCCAATCCACTTGTTGGTGTTGATGATGAGCCTGTTGTTCCAACTTCATTTTCTGTCTCAAATGCTTATCCAAATCCCGCTAAAAATGATGTGAATGTTGATTTTAATGTTGGAAATAATAGTTTAAAGTTTAAGGTTTATAATGCAATAGGCCAGGAAATTTTATCTGGCGAAAGCGATGTTATGCCAGGAAGCCATTCTCTTAAGATTGGGAATGTGGGCCAGTTGCCGAATGGCGTTTATTTCATTAGAGTAAGCAGTGGAAATGAAAGTTATGTCAAAAAATTTGTTAATCTGAATAATGGAAATGGCGGAAATTTGAATTTCTCTGTCTCTAATTCAAACCATAGTTTTTCTATGCCAAAAACAACAGGAGATTCATACATAGTATTGCATGTAGAAAAGCCAGGATACATTGATTACGATGCGCATATTGATCCATCTCAGACTTCTATTAATGTTGATTTTGAAAGAGAAGGAAAGACTTTAGCTGGAAAGGTATATGACAACGAGAGTTTTGAGCCAATAGATGTTATTGGAATGTTGTACTATAATGGAAATGAGGTTAGTTTTACAACCACGAACGGTTTCTTTGATGTTCAAGTGCCAAAAAGTGTTAACATGATTGACTCATTAAAGGTTTGGAATGACAGCACATTCATACAAACATATAAGAATGTTCCTGTTCAAGATGATATAATAGATGCAGGAATATTTGTAACGACTTATAAGAATTT
>JALWGH010000239.1 GCA_027013735.1 Melioribacteraceae bacterium | reverse complement strand
TGACAGGCGCAGGCAAGAACTGGAGAACATCCGCAAAGAAACCGCAAACATCGAAATTGAGAAGGAGGATTACTCCGCCAAACTTTCCGAGCTTGTTGAAATGGAAAAACAGCTAAAACAAAAAATCGAACGTTACAGAAATTTGTTGGGGGATTTGTCGCCCGAGGAAAACGGCGACAAGAATGAGTAATCAGGCTACTTTGAACGAAACCGTAAACTTGCTCCCTACGCCCTTTTTACTTTCCACTTCGATTTGGGCATTGTTAACTTCGCAATATTTCTTAACCAAAGCCAAGCCGAGCCCCGTCCCTTTTTTTCTGTTCTCCCCTTCCGAGCTCTCTCTTTCAAAAGCGTCAAAAAGCTTGGGGAGGAATTCTTCCGAAATTCCTATTCCCGTGTCTTCCACTTGAATTTTTAACAAATTCTTTTCGTTTAGCGCCCGTAGAGTAACCGTTCCTTTTTTAGTGTACTTAATTGCGTTGTCCAAAAGATTGGAAATTATTTGAGTTGCGGAATACTCGTCCGCCCGCACAATTGCATTTTCAGCTTTGTTTTCAAAAACAAAATCGAGCCCGTGAATTTCAGCGTAATGCCCGTACTCTTTGCTTAAGTCGTCAAGAATAGCGGACATATTAATTTGTTTGAATTTCGGTTCGAACAAGCCTGCTTCCATTTCCGAAATATTTAAAATGGATTCGATGGTTTTTAATATTCTTTGCCCCGCGCTTTCTATTCCTTTGAAAGAAGCTTGTCTGATTTCGTTTAATTCCTCTCCCTCAAGGTCTTCTCTCAGCAGACTAATGTAGCCGAGTATTAAATTTATTGGCGAGCGGATTTCGTGAGACATTTGAGCAAAAAACTCCGTTTTGAAACGCATTGCTTTTTCCGCTGCCTCTCTTGCCTTTATTAGATTTTGTTCCCTCTCCACAAGTTCGGAAACATCTTTGGAGATTGCAAGTATTCCCTCTTCGCCCTCGCCAAGTGGGATTTTGATTTCGTTCAATTCAAAAATTCTTATTTTACCATCTTTTCTTAAGGATTCTACCCTGTGCTGTAAAACCTTACCGCTCATAATTGAATTGATGTTGTTTGCCACGAATTCCTCTTTGTTTGCGGGTGCAAGAAAGCTAACGTGCTTGCCGATTAGTTCTTCCTTGGTGTAGCCGAGAGATTTGCACAAGGCATCGTTTACTTCGATAATGTAGCCTTTTGAATCTTCAAGGATAATCCCCGTGGGAGAATAATTAAACAGGCTACGGTACATTAAATCTTTTTGGGCTATTTTAATTTCCCCTTTTATTCTTTCGGTAATATCGTTAACGGTAATGAATATTTTCTCGTTCCCTTCCTCGTCCTCAATCATTTTTTCGTAAAGCTCAAGGTAAATAAGTTCGTTGTTCTTGGTAATGTTCCTTACCGTGTGGTGCAGCAATTTGCCTTCCCGTAATAACTTTAGATTTTTTCTTGCTTCATAATCGCTGCCAGAATAAGAAAAATCAAACACACTCATTTTCAGCAGCTCTTCCTTTGAGTAGCCGATTATTTTAGAGAAGCGCTGATTTACCTCAAGGATTTTTCCCTCCGTGTCAATTACAAGAATCCCGCTTGCGGAGAGTTCAAACAAATCCCGGAATTTTCTCTCGCTCTTTTCTAATTTTTCCTGTTCCTTTTTTCTACGGGTTATTTCCTTTTTTAGGAGCTTGTTCTGTTCGATTAATTCCCGAGTCTGAGCTTGAACTTTTTGCTTTAGAGATTTATTAAGTGCTTCAATTTCATCTTCGTACTCTTTTATTTTAGTAATATCCCGCGCAAATGTAATAACGGTTGTTACATTTCCTTTAGAGTCGAACTCGGGAATAATTAACCAATCAATCCAAATTCCGTTTGGAAGCTGGAATTCAATCCTGTTTTCCTTGCCGGTCTCAAAAACTTTTTGTAGAGCGGGTTCCCATATTTCAATCAATTCTTCCGGAAAGCCAAGTTCCTTGTGCGTTTTTCCAATCATCGTTTCGGGAGAAATGCCCAACTGCCTCTTTATTTCGTAGTTCACAAACAGGTGACGAAAGTCTTTGTCGAAACGCATAATTACATCGCGGGAATTTTCAATTAAGGACCGGAAATCGTTTTCGTCTTCTTTCCGGTTCAATTCTGCGGAAAGTTTTTCGTATTCCCATCGGTAATTATTTAAATTGGTTTTTAAATCCAATACGGTCGAAGAATCGAGTTCCACAAGCAGAAAATATTTTTCTTTGTCGGGAGATTTAATCTTAACAAAATGCGTTTCAACAAAGTCGGTGTAGTCAGATGTGTACTTTAACTGTATCCTTTTTGAACGTTTCCCTTTTTGCAACAAATCATTAACGGCTGTTTTGTACTCTTTCCGGCTGTTTTTATCTTTTAATAAAGTGGAATACTTTTTGTTACATAATTTAATCGAGGAGCCAAAAAACTTTTTTACAGCTTTGTTGGTAAAAATGATTTTTTCGGAATCGTTGATGATTAAAACAGGAGAAGATATTCTGTTAAGCGCATTAAGGAAAAACGAATGCTCCGGCAGCTCGAAAAGAGATTTTTTCTCGGGTTTTAATAATGGCAGTGAAATGTTTTTATTTCGAGCCTTTTTTGGAGCTTTCATCTGTTCTCCTTAATTTAAACGCAAATTATTAAAAATTTTATTAAGAACGAGAAAAATTGCCAAATTTTAAAATGATTATATTAAAAATAATAAAAAAATTCACCCTTTTAATTTTTATTTTTCTTATGACGTTTGAAAATAACGCTCAAACAATTAAGCCCGACAACAGAC
>JALWGH010000238.1 GCA_027013735.1 Melioribacteraceae bacterium | reverse complement strand
TACTTGCCGGTTCTTTACCGGCGAGAGGATGTTCCGCGTCTTTTGGAAGAACTTTTTCCGTAAACCTTACCGGAGCTTTTTGTTCTGCTTCGTGAATAAGTCTTGCGCTCCGCTCTGCTGCTGCGATTTAACGTTCTGCTTTTACTTTCCGTACGCACTCTCGGTTTTGCTATTCGGCGATTGTTTTCGAATGCTTTCGAATTCCGTTTGTGAATTACAGACCTGTTGCTCCTGTACACCTTTTCGTTCCTCTTGGGCGTTACCGTTCTGCTTTCGCCTCTGTAAATTCGCAGGTTTCCGTTAGGCTTTACAACCCTGTGCCTATTTAATTCCCTGCTGTTATTTTCAATTCTTCTTTTTGTCGTAACGGAAGAAAGAACTCTCTTCTCGGATTTTCTTCCTACTACGACTTTATTTCTAACAATTGAAGTCCTTTCCGCTTTCTTGAATTTGAACGAACGTATGTTACGGGTTCTGTTAAGTTCTTCTTTGTCAGGTCGGAAAACCGTTACAACATTTCCTCTGCTCCTGCCGCCATTTCTAACGGCACTGTTTGCGGAAGTAATTCTTAATCTCGCTTTCCTGATTCTTACGCCGCTTCTTCTCTGAACGTAATTTCTGTCAACTCCGTAATTAACAATTCTTCCGTCGCGGTAAATGTAATTGGTTCTGTACCTTGTACGGGGAAATATCGACCGTACTCTGTCGTAGCTAATGAAATAGTTTACAACATTTACATTGTAGAAATTATTGTAAGGAACAAAATGCCAATAATTAAACGACGCACGCCAGCCGAATGAAAAATGAATTCCAATGTGAATGTCGAACGAAGCGTAAGGAGGCAAAGGAGCCCAGCCGATGTAATAATCATCGTAACGCCATTCCACCCAAGCAGGCGCCCAGCGGTAACCGGGGACCCAAACCCAGCCGTAATAATCGTCGTAAATCCAGCGCCCGTAGTGGTAAGTCGCCCACCCGAAAGGCTCGTAGGAATCCCAATACCAGCCGTAGTCAGTCCAAACCCACCTGCCAACCGAGTAGGGCGACCAACGCATTCCGACCATTTCCGGTTTCCAGACAATTAAGTTATTGTCTATTTGAATCCACTCGCCGTAAGGAGCCAGGGAATAATAGAAATAATTAAATGTTACCCCGCCCCCGTAGCGGTAAAAACTTCTGCCTTCGATCTGTGAGCCGAAGGAGAATACAACTATGAACAATGCGACTAATATCTTTTTCATGACGACCTCCAAAGTTTAATTCTACTTTGAAGGCACAATTTCCGTGCCGTTTAAAAATCCCCCTTTTACAGAGCAATTTATTACTATTGACCGGCAAGATGTACATTTAAATAAACAGTAATGGCTGCTAATAGCATCAGAGAAATGTGAGCGAACGGAAAAACTCACGGTTACGACACTGCTTTATGTTAAACATCACAGCTTTTTAGCTCAAAATTTGCTAACTTTAAAGAAGAGTAATTTCAAATTAAATCGGGGATTTTCAATGAAAAGAGCCACAATCTTTTATCTGCTAACCGTAACAGTGCTATTCCTGGCGGGCTGTTCGAATCAAAACAACTCGGAGAAAGTAAAGATGCTCAAGAAAAAAATTGCACAATTTGCACCGACCGTAATAAAGTACAACGAAAATTTGCTCGACAAAAGACAAAAGATTGTTGTACAAAAATTGGTACAAGCTTCCCAGTTAATAGACAGCATATTTTTAGACCAAGTTTATTCAAAGAACGAAGAAATCAAGAAAAATCTTGAAGCAAGCAACTCCCCCGAAGACAAATTAACCCTTGAGTATTTCAACATTATGTTCGGACCTTTCGACAGACTGGACAACGACAAACCATTCTGGGGAAAAGAGAAAAAACCTTTGGGGGCAAATTTCTACCCCGAAGACATGACTAAAACAGAATTCGAGAGTTGGATTAAAAATCATCCGAAGGACGAAGAAGCGTTTACTTCGGAAAGAACGGTAATTAGGCGGAAAGGTAAAAATTTAGTTGCAATTCCCTACCCCGAATTTTACAAAAGCCGAATCGAGAAAGTGGCAAATTTACTTGCTGATGCGGCAAAATACGCCGACAATCCTTCCCTGAGAAAATATTTAAAGTCCCGCGCTAAAGCGTTCCTGAGCAACGATTATTTCCAAAGCGATATGGACTGGATGGACCTGAAAAACAACACGATTGAAGTTGTAATCGGTCCTTACGAAGTTTACGAGGACAGGCTGTTTAATTACAAAGCGTCGTTCGAATCTTTTGTTACTTTGGTCGATCCGAAAGAATCCGCCAAGTTGAAAATATTTGCCAAATATTTGCAAGAAATGGAAGCGAATCTTCCCATTCCCGACAAATACAAAAATTTCAACCGCGGGAGCGAATCGCCTATTAAAGTCGTGCAGGAAGTCTATTGCGCCGGCGACGCCAAAGCCGGAGTGCAAACCCTCGCCTTCAATCTTCCTAACGATGAACGCGTTCGAAAAGCAAAGGGTTCCAAAAAAGTCTTGTTGAAAAACATTCACGAGGCAAAGTTTAAGAAGCTGCTTTTCCCCATTGCCGAGCGCGCTTTGACGGAAGACAATTTGAATTACGTAACATTCGAAGCATTTTTCAATCACACTTTAATGCACGAAATTTCGCACGGCTTGGGACCCGGAATAATTTACAAGAACGGTCGCAAGACGGAAGTAAAAAAAGAATTGAAAGAAACTTACTCAACGCTCGAAGAGTGCAAAGCGGACGTGCTCGGAATGTTAAACAACGTTTTTATGATTAACAAAGGACTCTTCCCAAAATCTTTTGAAAAAGAAATTTACACCACATTTCTTGCGGGCATTTTCCGTTCGGTAAGATTCGGGATTCACGAAGCTCACGGCGGCGGCAATGCAATAATATACAACTACATGCTCGAAAACGGCGGCTACGAATACGACCCCACAACTAACAAAGTTAATGTTAATTTCGACAAAGCTTACGAGGTGTTAAAATCGCTGGCAAACAAAATTCTTGTAATTCAGGCAAAGGGGAACTACAAAGCCGCTAAAGAGTTAATTGCTAACTACGCTCACGAATCCGAATCAATGAAAAACATTATTAAAACATTAACGGACTTACCCGTTGACATCAAGCCCGTTTTCCAAATCGAACAAAACAATTAATAAAAAAATCCGCTCCCGTCTTCAATGGGAGCGGATTCACCTTACCTTTTAACAATACTTTTTAATTATCTTCAGCCCAGTCAAGAAAATCTTCAAGTCCTTCAAGAATTTTTTCGGCAATTTCTTCTCTGAAATTGTCGTCGAGTAATTTCATTTCATCTTCGGGATTGGAAAGAAAAGCCGTCTCCACAAGAGCATTCGGCAATTCGGTTGGCGAGTTCAACGTGAAGTTAAATTTACCGACGTATCCGTACGGCGCCAATCCCGTTTCGAGCATCCGTTTGAAAATATGTTTTGCCAAGGGAGCGTATTGAATGTATTTGTAAAACGTTGATGTTCCTTTTGTTTTACGCGGGTCAGTAGTTAAGCCAATGGAATTAGCGTGAATGCTTATTAAGATATCGGCGTTGGAGCTAAGAATTCTTTTGAGCCTTTGTGAATTGTAGATTAATGTGTCCTTGGTTCTTGTTAAAATAACTTTTGCTCCTTCGTCTTCAAGTAAAGCCTTCAAGTGTTGTGCAATTGAAAAAGTAACGTTCTTCTCGAGCACACCGGTAGAGCCAAGCGCCCCGCGGTTCCTTCCCCCGTGTCCGGGGTCAACGGCAATTACGAGATCTTCAAGGTCAAGACTTTCCGGTTTGTGCTTGACGGAAATTACAAGTTTATTACCTTGGTAATCTATTGAATAGCCCCAAAGGAAATTGTGCTTAATGTTAATAATAATCCGAAAATCCTCGTCCGCCACCTGATGGTAATTTACGGAAGTAATTTCTTTTGCCGTGTTTTTAAATACGAGCCAATTAGTATTGGACGTTGCTCCGTAAACATCAACGATTAAGCGCGTCGGGTTCAATCCCACGTAGGAACTGTAAGGCAATTTCTCGGAAAGATTAAGAGTAACGTAGTCAAGACTATCGTCACCGGCTACATTCATTAGCCCCGTTAGCGAAACAGCTTTCGAATAGGACGAATCTATTTTGACCAAGCTCTCGGGAATCCATGCGACTTTGTCTCTGCAAAGGTAAACTTTGTACTGACTACCTTCTTTTCCGATTAATCTTAATTTAATTCCCGGTCTGATAAATTCTAATTTTGCACCGCCAAGTCTGTTTGAGCCCAAACCATAATTCAGATAAGGTCTTTCGCCTGTTGTAATTGCAGTAAGAGGAAATTGTTCGGGAACAATCTCCAATGAATTATTGAAATACTTTTTAACTTTTCTATCCGAAGAATCCGTAAGCGTAAAAAATATTTTTGAACAAACGATACTGTCCGTGTCCTTTACTTTGTACTTTCCAACGTAAACTCCGGGAATAGCGCCCTTTTTGATTTTGACCAACTCGGTCATTGGAAATTTGTCCAAAAAACTTGCTTTACAACCGGGGGTGCCCTTAATTCTGAACTTCAAAACATCGCCGGTGTTTAGCATTAAATTTTTATCCGGCAACCTTAAAGAGTTTTCAATCAGCAAGGTGTCTTTCGGCGTCACCTCAATGTGTGAGACTTTCCGAATAAGCACAAGTGTTTTTACTACCGGTTTTTTGTCCTTAACCAAGGAAGTAAAAGTAAAAATATTCTCACCTTCTTTTAACCGCAACAATCCCGCAAACACTCCCGTAGGATAAACATAGGCAAGGCTGTCGTTAATAAGCAGCTTTGCATTTGGCGGGACACTCCCCGACAAACGGTAATGCGACGAATAAGTTATTGTAGTATCCGCTTCCGGCACAGCAAAGAAAATAAAATTCCCTTGTTCCTTTTGCTGCCCGAAAATTGAGATACTGAGAAACAAAATAATTAAGTAAGAAATATTTTTCATTTTAAAGCCTCTTATCATTAATTCAATATTTGTATTATTTTAATTTTAGACTATTCATTTTTTGTACGAGTAAGGAATTAATATTTTAATATTGGAACGAACTCTTTTTCCGTTCTTTTTCCCGGGTTTGAATCTTGTGTCAAGAATTGCAACTTCCGCGGCTTCGTCCAATCCGTGTCCCATTCTTTTTATTACGTGGGTGTCCCGTACATTACCGTATTTGTCAACGGTCGTCAAAACAATTACATTGCCTTCCAATTTCAATTCGTAAACTTTACGCGGGACTTCAAGATTTTTTTCAATTGCCTCAATTCCTCCAATGGGCTGCGGGCAAACGTCAGCGTCACAGGAAAGAATTTTTACATGCAGGGCTACTTGGGAACCGCTTACTTGTTTTTTCCTTTCACTACTTTGTTTACTCACATTCACTTTTTTGACTGGAGGAGACTCTTTAGTTTGACTTTTAATTTCCGCCTTAGCCACTTCCGTCTTTTCAGGGTAAGAAGTTGATTTGGTTTGCAAAACCGGTTTCTTAACTTTTGTTTTTAATTTCTTCTCAAATACCAATTCGTCGTATTCCGGAATTTGAAATTCATTCGGAGGATTAACCGCAACTTTTCCGTTTTTCTTCGGGATCTTAAAGTTAACCGTTAACGAAACCCAGCTTTCAACTACTTTCCCTTTGTCAACGGCAGGTAAAAATTTCGTTCGTTTAACAGCGTCAATGGCAGCCTGCGTGCAACCAAGCCCTAAACCCTGTACAACTTTAACCTTTACGACATCTCCTTTTTCGTTAACGGTTGCAATTAAAATAACTTTACCTTCCAATCCGTAGAGCAAGGCTTTCGGAGGATAAACCAATTTACTTTGAACAGCTTCCATTCCACCTATCGGTTCCGGGCATTGTTCTGCGCCGCACAAAAAGTTTTTTTTCTTTTTCCTTTTTTCAATCTGATTAACTGCGCCGAGATATTTTTCAATAGGCGGGGCGTAGGTGGAATCGTACCCGACCTCAACGATTTTAATTAAAACACCTTTCTCGTAACTTTTAACCTCTTTCAATCCGCCGTTCGGGTAATAAAATTTTGTAAGCCCGTCGCGGACGCCGTTGGTAACATTTATTTCAGTCTTAATCAAACCGTTCTCGTAAAAATACCTGACCGTTCCGTCAATTTTTCCGTCGTTGTAATAAACTTCTTTTTCTTTGTTGCCGTTGTGAAAATACCAAACCGAAAAACCGTTAAGCACGCCTTGAATGTAATTCAGTTCTGCTTTGATTTTTCCGTCATCGTAGTAGAGCTCGATTTTCCCGTCCTGTGCCCGCTGGGTAATTTGCAAAAACAAAAAGAAGAGAAGAAAAAATTTGATTTTTTTATTTAACATTTGTTCGCTTTCTCGCAGTCCAATCAATAAAGGAAGAAATAGTTTTTCGAATATTTAATTGCAAATTTAATATTATTACCAATCACATTAAAAAAATAATGCAAATGACAAGGCTAATTACTCTAATACTTTTGCTTTTTACCTTAATTCTTAGCGCTCAGAAAAAAGTTGAGACACACAAACTTTTTTCTGCCTACGCAACAAAAGCTGCCCGCATTAATTACCGACAGACCCTAAGCAAAAAAGCTCAGTTGTTGTTCGCAGGAAAAATTCAAAATGAGAAATCAAAGATTGCTATTCTTGACGAAATGGCTTTGATGTTCTACCGTCCCAAAGGAACTTACAAATACATTTACAACTCGCTTTCCGATTTCCGAATGAATTCCGTGAAATTCAACAACCATTTACTCGAAGCTTTAAAAGCCCTTTTCCCCGATTCGGCAAACGCCCTGGTTAAAAATATTATTACAGAAATGAAAGTACCTTCGACCTTTATTTACGGGGCTTGCACGTTAATGCATTACCCGGAACGCCGTGAACTAAGCTTTGTTGACTCTGTACTGAATGAAAAATTTTCCGGAAGTAAAGATTTAAGAATTAACCTCTTTAAGCAGGAAATTAATTCAAGACAAAAATCAGTAAAAACCAAATTAGCCGAAATCCTCTCAGCTCCCTTCCAAAAAGGGAAAACAATAATTTTTTCTTTCCAGCGTTACGACAGAAGTTTTCCCGGACTTACAATAATCCGTAAGCCGGACGGTAATTTTGTCAGAGAAGAAAACGGAGAAATTTTTTCAATCCCGCAATTAGCTTTGTCGGCTGCAAACCTGCCTGCCTATTTGAAGGACGGCAACACACCGCAAGGAATTTTTTCAATAGTAGGCTTTTACATTACTCAAAAAAAATCAATCGGTCCGACGCCCATTGTTTTAACGCGAATTCCTTTTGGCAAGCCGCCCAAAATATTTTTCCACGGGCAGAACAAATTCAGACGTTGGAACATTGCAGATTACAAAGCGCTTGTGCCTTCCGCTTTCAAAAATTACGCTCCGTTTTACGAAGCTTTTTACGCAGGTAAATTGGGCAGGCGGTTACTCGTAATGCACGGCTCTACCGACGACCTTAACTTTTACAAAAACGAAAAGTACCACCCTCTTACGCCAACAAGGGGATGCCTTTCGGCAACTGAAATTTGGGACGAAAAAGGAAAAGTAATAAAAAGCGATCAGGCAAAATTGATTAACGCTTTCTTTTCGACAAAAAAGCTCGAAGGATTTCTCATCGTGTTAAATATTGACGACGCAAAAAAGCCCGTCACACTTGACGAGCTTTTACCTTACATTAAAAAAACCGAGAGAATAACTAAAAGCCGGAAACCGGAAGCAACTACTGAACCAACGATTAAATGAAATTCAACGCAGCGTCCAAATCCAGCAGAATATCATTCTCATCTTCTAACCCAATTGCAAGACGAATACCGCCGGCATCAATTCCGTGGGCTTTTAATTCATCGGGAGGAATTACAGAGTGCGTCATCGAAGCAGGATGCTCAATTAATGTTCTTGTGTGTCCGAGGCTGACGGCAAGCGTCATTGTGTACGCATTCTTTGCAATGAAGTTCATAAACTTTCGCCCTTTCTCCTTGCTTTCCTCAGCGGATTTACCTTTAATAATAAAGTAAATCAAACTGCCCGGCGCAAAAGTGCCGTTAAAGTCCACCATTTGTTTTTTGGCAAGCTCGTGATATTTAAATGTTCGTAAGCCCGGATAATTTACACTTTCAATTTTGGGATGGTAATTCAGATACTCGGCAATTCTCTGCGCTGTTTTAATTTGTCTTTTCAAGCGAACCGGCAAAGAAGGCAAGCCGTAAGTAAGAATAGACCAAGCCGCCCGTGTGCTCAGCACGGCTCCGAAATCTTTTCTGTAAAGTAGCAAGGCATTCTTGAATTCTCTCCGCCCTATTACTATTCCGCCCAAGTCCGTACCGAAACCGCCAATGCCTTTCGTCAAGGAATGGACCGTAAAGTCAGCACCAAGCTCAATCGGTCTTTGGCAATAAGGAGTGGCAAATGTATTGTCCACAACTATTTGAATTTTCTCCTCCTTTTTTCTCCCTTTGTTTGCAGCATTTACAACCTTACGAATCTTGTGAACGTCAATAATATCAAGGTTTGGATTGGCAGGCGTTTCGAAATAAACTACTCTTGTTCTCTCGTTAATTGCTTCTTCAAGATTTGCAGTGTTAGTCAAATCAACAAAATTAACTTTAATATTGTAGCGTGGGTACCAGTTAGTCAAAAGCGAGAGAGTACATCCGTAAAGTGTTTTGTGCGTAACTATTTCGTCTCCGCTTTTCGTTAAAACACCGAGCAGTCCTGAGATTGCACCCATCCCCGTTGCAAAGGAAACAGCCGTTTCCCCTTTCTCAACATACGCAAGATTTTCTTCAAGCAAATCTTTGTTCGGCTCGC
>JALWGH010000237.1 GCA_027013735.1 Melioribacteraceae bacterium | reverse complement strand
AAGCCGGCTTTTTGAAATATTTTAATAGCATCGGCAACAATAGGATATTTAACACCGTCAACCAACATATCATCAATGTTCAACACAAAAATTCTGCCGTCCCTTAGAACCCTAAATGCTTCCTTCGAAAATTTTTTTAACACTCCCAAATATTGGTCGTAATTTTCAAACAAATCTTTGTAGTCGAAAGGCGCATTAAAATATGGCGGAGAAGTAACTATCAGATGTACGCTTTCATCTGCAAGCTCTTCCATGCTCATACAATTGGCGAAGATTATTTTGTGGCTTGTTCCCATTCGTTAATATTTCAACTCGCTGAAAATTGAAAATGAAATTTAAATAAATTTACATTCAAAGGATTTAAAAGTTAAAACGATTAATTCAATAATTAACGAAAACTTACTCCCACACCCCCTCAATCCGCGTTCCGCACTTAGGGCATTTGCCGTTAGTAATGCGGTTGAAAACTACCGAGTGCCAGTCCCTTTGAATTAAAGGTTCGCCGCAATTCGGGCAGAAGGTTGTTTGTCCCTCTCTGTTGTGAACGTTGCCTACGTACACGTAATTTAATCCTTCCTGCATCCCGATTTTTCTTGCCCTGTCAAGCGTTGATGCAGGCGTGCGCGGTCTGTCCAACAGCTTGAAAGCAGGGTGAAAAGCCGTGAAATGAAGGGGCGTGTCTTTACCAAGATTTTTAACAACCCACTCACTCAACTTACCGATTTCCTCGTCCGAGTCGTTTTCTCCCGGAATTAAAAGAGTGGTAATTTCAATCCAGACGTTAGTTTCATTCCTTAGCCACAGCAAAAAATCGAGCACGGGCTGAATGTGCGAGAGCGTTAGCTTGCGGTAGAATTCTTCCGTGAATGCTTTAAGGTCAACATTTGCAGCATCAATGAATTGGTAAACTTCTTCCCGTGCTTCCTTGGAAATGTAACCTGCCGTAACCATCACGGAGCGGATTCCCCTTTCACGCGCAAGGCGAGAAATGTCAATCACGTATTCGCCGAATATTGTCGGGTCGTTGTAAGTATAAGCAATTGAAGGAGCGCCGTATTTAAGCGCCAAAGCCACAACGTCTTCCGGCGTTGCGTAAACGGAATTTACTTCGTCCAAACGTGCTTTGCTCATGTGCCAGTTCTGACAAAATTTACACCCGAGGTTACAGCCCGCCGTACCAAAACTCAGAACGTCAGTCCCGGGGAGAAAATGATTTAACGGTTTCTTTTCAATCGGATCAAGCCCAAAGCCCGTGGGGCGTGCGTAACCCGTTGAGTAAAGCTTGCCTCCGATATTTTCACGGATGAAACAAAACCCCTTTTGCCCCTCGCCTATTGTGCAATAGCGGGGACAAAGAGTGCAGAGGATTTTCCCGTTCGGTTGTGTTTGCCACCACTTCGCTAATTTGTACCTTTCCATTTATTCACCCTTACAAACTTCGAAACGAATCCAAGTTTTTCGTCCTTTGTCCGTAATAGGCGCGCCGGCAGTAAAGAGAATTACGTCGTTCTTCTTCAAATTGATTATTTTTTTAATTACTTCCTTTGCCTCGTTAGCCGCAAGCTCCTCGTCGGAAAAATCTTCGAGGTAGAAAGGCAAAATGCCTCTGTAAAGATTTAAATTGTAAACCGTTTCAATGTTGTCGGAAAAAGCAAAAATCGGGATGTCCGGTCGGAACTTGCTCAGCATTCTTGCTTTTCTGCCGTAGTGTGTAAAGACCGCAATTGCTTTAGCCTTAACATTCTTGGCGATGTCCGCAATTCCGAGTCCGGAAGAATCAAACAGATTGTCCACAATGTTTTCGGGAATTTCGTATTCTACCTTCGAAATAAAATCGGGTTTACTTTCAGCCGCAATTAAAATGTTGTTCATCATCCCAACCGCCTCAACGGGATGTTTGCCAACGGAGGTTTCCCCGCTCAGCATTACAACGTGTGTACCGTCGAACACCGCATTGGCAACGTCCGAAGCCTCTGCCCTTGTAGGGACAGGGTTCTCAATCATTGATTCCAGCATTTGAGTTGCGGTAATTACAAGCTTGCCGACGGCGTTACATTTGTGAATAATTTCCTTTTGAATAATAGGAACGCTCTGAGCCTGCATCTCAACGCCAAGGTCTCCGCGGGCAACCATTACGCCGTCCGTTTCCTTCAAAATTTTGTCGAACACTTTAACCGCCTCGGGCTTTTCAATCTTTGCAATTACGGGAACGTTGTAACCAAGCTCTTTCATTTTATCTTTGAGCTGTAAAATATCTTCCGGCTTGCGAACAAAAGAAAGCGCAACAAAATCAACACCGTGCCGCAAAGCAAATTCAAGATCTTCTTTGTCCTTTTCGGTAAGGGCAGGTTCGCTGATTGCCATCCCGGGAAGGTTCATCCCTTTGTGAGATTTAAGCAATCCGCCTTCTTCAACAAGACAGATGATTGAATTTTCCTTTTTCCCAATTACCCGAAGTTTGAGCAAACCATCGTCAAGCAAAATGACATCGTCCAACTTTGCGTCATTCGGCAGGAGCTTGTAAGAAGTTGAAATCAAGTCCGGCGTTCCTACAACGTCGTCCATAGTAATCTCAACCGTTTTCCCTTCTTTAAGAAACGCTCCGCCGTCTTGCATATCCCCGACACGAATTTTGGGTCCTTGCAAATCCGCAAGCACCGAAAAAGGGACACCCGTTTGTTTTCTCACCGTGCGAATGTTTTCAAAAACTTTTTCGAAATACTCAAAATTTCCGTGCGAAAAATTCAGCCTGAAGGCATCGGCACCTGCGTTAATTAATTCCGTCATTTTCTCAACGCTGTCCGATGCGGGACCGATTGTAACTAAAATTTTTGTTTTTGCGTCAGTCATTTTTTAGCCGTCTTCTTTTTTGTGCTTTTACTTTTGTTTTCCGTTTTGGGAGGAGCAGGCTTAACGAGTTTTCTCATTTCACGAAGTTTCTTTTCCACTTCGCCGAAAACGGTATTTGCCTGATAATGTCCGCTTTTTAACAGCTTACCAGCGCGCACTCCCGTCAAAAGTTCAATTGCTTCCTCAACAGTGGAAATGGAGTAAATGTGAAACTCCTTGTTTTTTACCGCTTCGATTATTTCGTCCTTTAGCATTAAGTCCTTTACGTTCCGGGCGGGAATAATTACGCCTTGTTTTTTGTTTAACCCGCGCGCTTTGCAAACGTCGAAGAACCCTTCGATTTTTTCATTCACTCCGCCGATTGGCTGAATGTCCCCTTTCTGATTAACCGACCCGGTGATTGCCAAAGATTGCTTAATCGGGATGCCGGAAATTGTGGAAAGCAGAGCGCAAATTTCGGTAATCGAAGCGCTGTCCCCGTCAATCATTCCGTAACCTTGCTCGAAGACCAAACTGGCGGTAAAAGAAAGCGGAATTTTTCTGCCGAACTTTTCACGGAAGTACCCGCTGATAATTAAGACTCCTTTGTTGTGAGCGCTGCCGCTTAATCCTGCTTCCCGCTCGACGTTAATAATGCTGCCGTTGCCAAGGGAAACGGAAGCCGTAATTCTCGTAGGTTTGCCGAACGAATATTTCCCGTTGGAGTAAACAGCCAATCCGTTAATTTGTCCAACGCGCTTGCCTTCGGTATCAATCAACAAAACATTTTCAAGAATCGCCTCCTGTATTTTTGTTTCGCCGAGGGAGTTCCTTTCCTTGTTCGCATCGTAGGCTTGTTGAACGTGGTAAGCGGAAACTATTTTTTCGCCGTCATCCTTTGCCCAAAAACTTGCCTCCCGCGCCAAGTCCGCCACGTAAGCAAAACGTGTTGTTAGTTTGTCTTTCCTGCCTGCGTAACGGGAACCGAATTCAATAATTTTTGCAATAGCGGATTTGTCGAACTCCAATAGCCCTTCCGTTTCAATTAATTTTTTAACGACGCCCGCATATTCGTTAAGCGCTTGCGGTGTCCGTTTCATTTCGTAATCGAAGTCGGCTTTAATTTTAAATATTTTGTTAAAGTCATGTTCGAATTCGGAAAGGAGTGAGTAGAGTTCATTGTTTCCAATGAAAATAATTTTTGTGTTAATCTCAATCGGTTCGGGCTTGAGAATACTGGGCGAAAACTGGTAGAGGGTTGCAAAGTCCTGTATTTCCAGCTTTCCGTAAAGCATTACTCTTTTAAGAGTTTTCCACACGCCGGGCTCCGAAAAGGCGTCGAGTGCGTTTAAAATCAAATAACCGCCGTTTGCCCGAAGTAGCGAGCCTGCTTTGATTTGCGTGAAATCGGAGTACCAGCCGCCCGAGGGGTCAAACGATTTTTCAATCACTCCGAAAAGATTTGCAAACGTGGGCGAAGTTTCAATAATAACGGGGCGTTCCTTTGTGCTCGAGTTGTCCAAAATTACATTAACGTCGTACTCGACGGGAAAATCTTTGCCCGTAAAATCTTCTGGCTTGTCCTCAGCGGAAGGCAATCCTTTAAATGTGTCAAGATTTAACAGAATGTCCTCGCCAAGCTTTTCCAAATGCTCTTTTACTTTTTCGTAAGGGTACTTTTCTTTAAGACTTTCAAGGGCTGCGTGAATAATGTCCCTAACGGCTTTTTGTTCAAGCTCGTTAATTTCTTTCTTGTAATCCTGGCTTAGCTGAAAGCTCTTTTTGAAAACAAGCTGCAACTCTTCCTGAAACGCTGCGTATTTTTTTACAATCTCTTCGGCTTTTTTACGGCTGATTTTTTTCTTCTGAACGAACTCTTCCAACTGTGGAATCAACACCGGTTTCTTGTCAACGAGAGCAAAAATTTCCGGGCGCACCATATCGCCGGACTTAACCTGCCCGAGTGTAAAATCTTCTTTTTTTAATTCCTCTTCGAAGGAGGACATTAGCTTGCGTTGATTGTCCGTAAACTTTTCAACCAGCTTTTTCTTGTAAGTAAGAAACGGTTCGTTTTCCAGTGCGTTAGGAATTTTCTCACGCAAAAATTTTATTGCGCTGATTAAGTCTTTTTTAAATTTCTTTGCCTCGCCCGCCGGGAAGATGAGCAGTTTCGGTCTGTCCGGGTCTTCGAAATTATTAACGTAGGCGTAGTCTTTCAGCTTGGCTCCGTCGGGTCTCATTGTTTCCAAAACTTTTCTAATCGTAGTAAATTTACCCGTCCCGGAAAGTCCCGTAACAAAAATATTGTACCCCGGACTTTTCATTTCCACGCCTATTTTTAAGGCTTTAATTGCCCGCTCCTGCCCCACTATTCCTTCAATGGGCTTTAGTGTGGAAGTAGATTCAAAATCAAAGTTAGAAACATTGCATTCAAGTTTTAGCTCTTCGGGTTTCAGTTCGGTGTGCTTTGGCGCTCTAAGTAACGGCATTATTCTTTCCTCTAATTTTAAGACTCTGCTTTTACAATTTAAATAACCAAAAAGATTCTTAGTTAAAAATAAAAATATTTCGGGTTTAATCCTACCGGAAGAACAATCCCCCATTAAGCAATTCAACGGGGTGAAACTCAGGGTTAATTAAAAATTGCCTGTGGAACTCATCCAATAATGCACTCCTCCAATTATCCAAGAGTCCCGTTTGGGCGTGAACTGCGAGTGCTTTTGGATGATCCGCCTTCTCCCGCAAATACGGGACAAGCAAGCGTAGCGCAGACGTAGGCGAACGTCTAACGTCTCGCTTCTTGCGTCTCGCGTAAATGGATTTCTTATTTCTCGTTTCTTCTTTCTTATTTTACCGCCGATTTTGGACTTTCCCTAAAATAGTTAATCAGCAGAATGTTTCTCCGCAAGACTTCTGTATTTTTTCTCTAACGTTTCGTTGCCTTCTTTTTTGTAAAATTCCGCAATCGATTTGTAAAGTTCCTTTTTCTTGCCCACTTTGTTCATTCGTTCTTTAACTTCTTTCAAAATTAATTTGTTGTCCGGGATGTCTATTTCGTGGTCGTAAAGCTCAAGCAACTTTATTAACGGCTCAGGCTCGGCCGGTTCGTAATCCGCAGCTTTGATGAGAAAATCAACTGCGGACTTCCGCCATTCCGAATCGTATTTTTTATTAGCAAAAATATTACCCACCCAAGTAAAAACCCCGAAACAAAAGCCGGGGTATTTTTCACAAAGAGCTTGGGAAAACATTTTAATTTCATTTAAGCCGAGTGTCGGGTTTGCAAAAAGAATTTTGTAGCTTTCAATATCTTCCAAATTCTCCTTAAGGGCTATCTCAAAAGTGTCGAAAAGTTCATCGGCATCGGAGCTGTTCCTGAAAATATTTTCAATCTTTTCTTTTTCTTGTTGATTCATTTTTTATTGTAATTTCTTGCCCTGATGAAATTTTGAATGTAATCTTTTGTAAAGTCCGTCAATATTAGCTTTCCGCTGATTTCGGCACGTTTGTTCAACAGCTCGTCCCAGTGGTCAGTACCTTCCCAAAAACACTTCTTCATATCGGTAATTGTTTCGGGATTTAATTTTGCCAACTTTTCCGCCAAAGAGTAAACTTGCTCGTCAAGTTCGTCGATTGTTTCAGCAACCTTGGAATAAAGCCCGGTCTGCAAACCCCACTGAGCACTACGCCATTCGGAATCAATCGTAAGATTTTGGTAAGCGGCTGTTCCTATTTTACGTGCAACCGCCGGTCCAATAACAAAAGGACCTATTGAAAGAGTTAGTTCGCTCAATCTGATTGCCGCGTCCTTGTGTGCAATTGCGTAGTCCGATGCGGAGGTCAATCCCACACCGCCGCCAACAATTTTACCGTGAACTCTTGCAATCACAAACTGATTAGCTTTGCGCATTGCATTTATTACATTGGCAAAACCAGCGAAAAACTTTTTGCCTGTTTCAAAATCTTTAATGGAAAGAAGTTCGTCGAACGAGGCTCCGGCACAAAACGCGCCTTTGCCTTCGCTGCGTAAAATAATTACGTTTGCCTCCCCCGCCTTCGAGATTTCGTTTATTGCCGTTGTTAAATCATCAAGCAGGTAACCGGGCAGCGAATTGCTTTTAGGGTGAAAAAAAGTTATTTCGGCTATTTTCTCGTTTAAATTTGTTTTTACGTATCCTTCACTCATTTTGTATTCTCCGTTTCAAATCCGTTTAGAAGGGAAAGTACTTGTGGTAATTCATCTATTAAATAATCGGGATTCTCTTTAAGAAGAGCCTCTCTTTTTCTGTAACCGAATGTTACCGCAGCGGTTTTTGCCCCCGCAGCCTTACCACACTGCACGTCAATTTCGGAATCTCCGACCATTAAAGCCGAAGAGGGACTTTCGCAGTTCATTTCTTTTAATACCAACAGCAACGGTTCGGCAGAAGGCTTATTTGCAATTCCTTCCCTCCTGCCCATTACTCCGTCAAACTTTTCAATTAAATTAAAATGCGTAAGGATTTTTTCCGCTTGTCCTTGGGATTTTGTTGTGAGTAACCCCAGCTTCACCCCGCGGGACTTAAGCCTGTCAAGGGTCTCCTCCATTTTGGGATATGCCTTCGAAAGGTCAATGAAATCAAAATAAATCTTTTTGTAATGTTTAATGAAAATTTCGAAGTCGTAATCTTTAATGCCAAATTTGTCGAAGATGTCAGTGAAGTGTAAACCGATTAAATCGTAAAATTCTTTTTCGGGGATGTCCACTTTTATTCCGAGTAATTCGAAAGTTTTTAGCGTGGAACGGTAAATTGTTTCGTGGGAACTAAAAAGTGTTCCGTCCAAATCGAAAACCACACAGTTAATTTTTTTACTCTCCATTTTTAATGTACTTTAATGTGAAAAACTAAAATATTGATTTTATGCCGTAAAATCCAGAGGGGGAAACAATTAAGACAAATTCAGAGAACAGATAACAGTGAACAGAGAAAATTAAGATTGAGGGCTTGCTAAAAGGTGATTTGTCATTTGTCCCCGCCAACGTGGCGGGGACGTCATTTATTGCGGTAGAAAAGTTTGGAGTACCAATAAATACAAAGTTTTTTCAGTACCATTTCACTAATTCAAGATTTGAGTCCCTGCGGGACGACATCTTTGTAGAATACGAAATGAAAATCTAAAAATGAGCTCCAGCGGAGCGACACCAAACTTGCTCAAACGAGACTTTTGCATAATTGGATTAATGTATTATTGATTATTGCTCAGGAATTGTGATTTTTCCATCCATTCATCCAGTTATCCAAACATCCAAGCTCCTCGTTTCAATTCACTTTCCACTTTCCATTTTCAACTTTCAATTAAAAAAGTCTTAAGTGGCACGTAACGAATTTTGAGTAACTGTTCACTAATCCCATTATTCATTATATTTGCACTTTAATTTTTAACAATGTGAGGTTTGTCATCGGAAAGAATAACAGAAACGAAGTAATAGAAAAAATTGTTTCGCTTGCAAAGCGGAGAGGATTCGTATTTCAATCGAGTGAAATTTACGGCGGATTAAACGGCTGTTGGGATTACGGTCCGCTTGGCGTTGAGCTTTTGCGTAACATCAAAGAAGAATGGTGGAAAGCAATGACCTACCGCGAAGACGTGGAAGGTTTGGATGCTGCCATTCTAATGCACCCGCGTGTGTGGGAAGCCTCGGGACACGTGGAAAACTTTACCGACCCGATGATTGATTGCAAGCAATGCAAAGCCCGTTTCCGTCTTGACACTCTCGGCGATTCAATTGCCGAAAAGAAAAAAGGTAAAATTTTAAAGCACTTTGAAGAAGCAATTGCTCAGGATAGTTCAAAAAACGAACTATTAAAAAACATTTACGACCTACACGAATCGCTTGAAGAAAGATTTGAAGCAATTCTGGAAAACAAAACTCTCTCGGGCGATTTGCTGAAAGAAATAAGCTGTCCCAATTGCGGCACAAAAGGAGAATTTACCGAACCGCGTAGTTTTAATTTGATGTTCAAAACATTTATCGGGCCTGTTGAAAACGAAGACAATGTTGTTTATCTCCGCCCCGAAACCGCTCAGGGGATTTTTGTG
>JALWGH010000236.1 GCA_027013735.1 Melioribacteraceae bacterium | reverse complement strand
GACACAATAATGGGCTGGACGTATCCTTCAAGCGGCAGGTGGCGCGACAGATTCCAAGTTAATTATTACGTGAAATACACAAATCGGAAATTAGGGATGTGGGTTACCTTAAGAGCCGAACAGCTTATTTACGACAGGTATCAGGATTTCAGTTTAAAACCGGTTGACTACTCCAAGCTTACTCCCGAGGCTCTTGCCGTAAGAAGATACAGGGAAGCGATTTTCTCCAAACCTGTTAAATGGCTTTTTAATCTGAACGTTTCAAAATCTTTGTTCAAAGGCGCCGAGGTTTCCTTTTACGTAAATAATTTTCTCGACGACCCGGCTATCTGGAGATTTTACAGTGTGCCTTCGGGCAGGGAGGTTGAAACTTCCCGCAATCCGGAATTATTCTACGGCATTGAGTTTAGTATGATTGTGGACGAAATATTCAAATAAGTGAATCAGAGAACAGTGAACAGTGAACAGTGAACAGATGATTGGTGAAGTTAAAATAGTGAGAAGGTTTTTAATTAAAAGTTGAAAAATCAAATGAAGAAAATACTTTTAATATTTTTTGTTGCGCTTTTGCTTTTTGTCTCTTGTCAGGAAAAAGCACCTGTGCAGGTTGACGGGAATGCAAAATTGGTAGTTACGGCAGTGTGGGATACGAGCACTGTCGATTCGGTTCATTCGTTTGTCCCTTTGGCTTACGCAAAGGTAATTCTTTCCTCGGAATACGGAATTCAAATAGAGAGGACGAATGCCCAAGGAATAATGATTGCCGAAAATATTCCTTCTTCCGTTTACCAAATTTCCGTACGCGCTCCGCTTCCGACAGACTCGAGTATTTCGATTGTCGGGAATGTTAAGGATGTGGAAGTTAACAGCGGGGTAGTGGTTTCCGATACTATTGTTGGCGAACCGGTCTCGGCTTCAGGTATTTCAATTAACGAGCTTTACGTTGGCGGACCGGTTAATAATATTTACTTTTTTTACGATCAGTTCATTGAACTTTACAACAGCAGCGACAGTGTTAAATATCTTGACGGAATGCAGGTCTTTAGGTTTTCAAGTAACAGGGAAGGCAAGGGTCCAGGCGCAGACGAAGGGGACGACGGCGATATTGACGGCGTTACTTACGCATTCAAGTTTCCGGGAAAACCGGGAGAGCACAATTATCCTTTTTACCCCCACACTTTCAAAGTCCTTGCACAGGATGCTTACGACCATAGACAAAGCGTTCCTACCAGCATTGACTTAAGTCATGCCGACTGGGAATTCGTGAATCAATTGTCCACAACGGATTTCGACAATCCCAACGTTCCTAATCTTTACAATCTTAGAATGGACAGGACGACGGATTTTATGGTTAACCTTGTGTCCGATGTTATTGTAATTGCCTCCGGCGTTGATACGGTTTGGCAAGATGGCGTTGACATTAGCACTGTGCTTGACGGAGTGGAGTATCAATCGAGCGGTAGATTTAAACTTACATTGGACGACAGAATAGACCGCGGTTGGGTTCAGAGCCCGCCAAAATACAGTGGTAAGTCAATGCAGCGCCGTCAACCCGGTGTTGACACAAATGACGGAACACTTGACTGGGAAATAATACCTCATCCTACACCCGGCTATCAATAAACGGAAGGAAAAATGATTAGAGAAATAAAAATTTTAATTGCGATTTTGGTTTTTGTTTTTACGTCAGTTAATGCACAGCAAAGCCGTTTGAATGCGCTTGGTGGTCTAAGTTATTCCGTGAAAGATATTGATTCGCAATTGGACCCGTTCGATTTCGGAGGCAACCCTGCTTGGATTTCGGTAAGTCAAAAAAATCAACGGCTCGAAATTTCTCCTTCCGTCGTTTCCGATTGGGGAACTTACCACCGTTATTTTGACCCGGACGGACATTCTTTTTACACCGCTTCTTTTTCGGGAATAAAACCTTTGGGTGAAAGCGGAACTTTCAAAGGTACGGCAATCTACTCGTATTTCGTAAGGCGGGGCAACAACAGAGCACTGGTTTACAATCCGTATTCCGGTTCGAGTTATTTGTTCACAGATACTACCGCCGGTAATTTCCGATACAAGGGACCGACTTTTGAGTTTTTGCACGGCTTGAAAATTTACAAAAATCTTTACTTCGGCGCTTCGGTTGAATATCAAATTTATGACGGTTTGAAAGATGTTTACACTTACGCTCAAACTCTTTACAGAAACGTTGCCGGCAAAATCGGTTTTGCTTACGAAGTAAACGAGAATTTTGTGCTTGGCTTTTATTACAGATTATTTGACTCTCAAGAAAGGATTGAGTCGAGCGATGTGAATTTGTTGACTGTCCGTACTTTCCTTTACAGGGGTGAAAAATACAGAATTGAACTCAGAAGCTCGAGCCAGGATTTTAAGATAAAGAGCAATGGAAAATCTTTTAACTTTCAAATATTTGTTAAGCCTTTTCCACGTTTAACCGTTGGATTACGAAGCAGATATTTTGTTTACAGCTCACGTTTCTTGTTCCCGATGAACAGCTTGATTGATGACGAGGACGGCTATTCCAGTTTTGGAATTAGTAACACGCTTTTAAATGCTCGGTGGACGTATTCACCGAAATTGACCTTGGGATTTTCTGCCGGATACGACTGGAATAATTCGTGGAGCAAAAACTCCAAAAGAGATTTAACTACTTGGAAGTGGGTATTGAAAGATGCACACGCAGGAATCGGTTTCTCCTATTTCCCAACTTTAAAACTAATGATTGCAGCCGAAGCGGAAGCTCATTTTGTTGCTGCTGATTCCAATAAGTACATTGACCATATTTCAAATTCAATCTCGTCTTTTAATAATGTTGTGAGAGTTGGGATTGAATATTTTATTAATAAAAATTCAATTGTTAGAATGGGTTACCGGTTTAACCGTCTTGCACACGATTTTGTTTACGGTTTTGAAGACGCAAGTGCTCACTTGGCGACGGCAAGTTTTGCTTACAATATTTCGGATGTATTTCAAATAGAGCCTCAAGTTTTATTTTCGTTAGACAAAGACAAAAGCAACAAATTAACGCAAAGGCTCGGGGCTTTTGTTCATTTAAGATTTTCAGAATTCTAAAGGAGGTTAATATGAAGAAATTTTTTACAATCTTGTTTTTTGTTGCAATGGTAGTTTCCGCACAAAGTTGGAAACAAGCTACCGAGGCAACCTACGGACCATTGAACAAATTGTTTTTTGTTAATGCTAACTTAGGTTGGGCGGTTGGCTCAAAAGCAACGGTAATCAAGACCACGGATGGCGGCGAAACTTGGACTACCCCTGCAAGTGAGATGCCGGTTACCAATTCCCTTTATTCCGTTTATTTTATTAACGAGAACGTTGGGTTCGCAGGCGGAAGTCAGGATGTGATTTTAAAAACTCTCGATGGCGGCGCAAGTTGGGGAAAATTAAAATTCGAAGGAACAGGCGGTTACGTCCGTGCTATTTATTTCTCGGACGAAAACACAGGCTGGGTCCTCTCCTCTACGTCGAGCTCAGCAATAGTTGCCAAAACAACTAACGGAGGAGCTTCCTGGACAACCGTATTAACCCACAACGGCGGGGACATCGAAGATATGGCGTTTTATTCGGAAGGTAAAGGAATTTGCGCCGGCGGTGGCGGAGGAGTGTTGAGTATTTATTACACTACCGACGGTGACAATTGGAATAAAGGAACTCTTTCGGGATTGCCTCCTGTTTACACACGCACGGATTTACGCGGTATTTACATGACGAGCGAAACGGTCGGGCACATTGTCGGTTGGGGCTCTGCCGCAGCAGGTTTACAACCCTCTATTCATGCCAAGACTACTGACGGAGGCGCTACTTGGACGTACGAAACTCAAGCAGAGGAAAACAGAACTTACGTGAATTTGTGGAGTGTAACGTTCAAAGATGAAAACAACGGGATTGCCGTTGGCGGAGGCTCGTACGAAGGAAGTTTAGCCGTTCGTACTACCGACGGTGGAGTTAATTGGAATATCATTGACCCGCCATTCGGCTTTACGCTTAAATCTATTTTCTCTATTGGAGACAAAGTTTGGATTTGCGGAAGCGGCGGCGGCTTGGCTTATTCAACGGATTTCGGAGATTCATGGAAATTGGTTACTCCGATGCCAAGCACTTCGTTTTACACAATTGATTATGCCGGGAATACCATTTTTGCTGCCGGCTTTAACGGATTGGTGGCTAAATCCACCGATAACGGAGCAACTTGGACAAGCTCGTATGCTTCCGTTGACAAACATTGTCCTACAATTCAAGGTCTGTTTTTCCTTAATTCTCAAGTGGGTTATGCAGCGCGCAATAATAGAATGGTTACAAAAACTACGAACGGCGGTAAAACTTGGACAAAGATTTTCCCTGACACAAGTTGGACAAGCGCCGTTAATTATGGCACCTACTTTGTAAACGAGAATGTCGGATTTGTAGTTGGCAAACTTGGCACGGGAACCAGCGCTTTCTACAAAACTACGGACGGAGGAAACACGTGGACAAAGAAAGTAGGCACATTTGCCGACCATTTGAAAACGGTTTATTTCTTTGACGAGAACAACGGAATCGTAGGCGGAAGAAATATGGTGTTGGCTTACACAACGGACGGGGGCGAGACTTGGACAAACCCAACGGTTAACAATCTTCCTTCTGCTTACAGCGACGCGGACGTTCAACAAATTAAATTCTTAAATAATCAATTCGGATTAGCAGCTGCGGAGGCTTTGTTAAAAACCACCGATGGCGGTAAAACTTGGGACTATGTAAGTATTTCGATTCAGGAGAAAAATATTAAATCGGTTGTTATTGTTGACGAGAACAAATGGTACGTTGTCGGTTCGCTGTTCGTCTTTAAAACCGAAGACGGCGGACAAACATGGACCGATGTAACCAGTCCCGAAGATTTCCAAACAAAATTGGTTTACAATTCAACCCTTGATGGTAAGGGGAATATGTGGATTTCTGCAGGCAGTAGTCAATTGTACGTTTCCGACAAACCGGTACCTGTAGAAAAAGAATCCGCTCCTGTTGTTAAGTCTTATTTCCTTGACCAAAACTATCCGAATCCTTTCGGCGAAGCCGTTCCATCGGGTCAACTGAGCACAACCATAAGATTTGGGCTAAAAAAACCCGGACATGTAACTCTTAAAATATATGACGCACTTGGCAGAAATCACTTTACTTTAATAAATAAATTCTTAAATTTAGGAGTCTATAATATTAATTTTGACGCAAGCGGACTAAGCAGCGGGATTTATTATTATTCTATGAGTGTAAACAACGTTACGCTTACGAAGAAAATGATATTAATTAAATAATCTCAAATAAAATAGGAGGTTGAATATGAAAAAACTTTCATATTTAATTGTAATGCTTTTTATGAGCATTACGTTATTAGCTCAACCGGAAGCCTCATGGGTTTCAACGGCAGGAGGTACGTCAAGTGAGTACGGTTACAAATCTTTTACGACTCCTTCCGGTGAAACTTATGTTACCGGTAAGTTTAAAAGTTCCTCGGTTGATTTTGGCAATGGTGTTGTTCTTTCCCCGGTAAGCGGAAATTACGATATTTATGTTGCCAAATACAATACCGACGGCGTTGCCCAGTGGGCGGTAGCAGCAGGCGGTTCTTCGGCAGACGAAGGCGATGCTATTACTGTTGACGAAAACGGAAACGTTTACGTTACGGGCGCTTTCTTTAAAACTGCTTACTTTGGTACTGATTCCCTTGTATCTTCTTACAACTGGGATGTTTTCGTAGCAAAGCTTGACGGCGCTACCGGAAACTGGGTATGGGTGAAAGCAGGACACACGCCTCATTCCCAAGCAAAAGGACAAGGTCTTACCGTATTACCTAACGGCAATATTGTTGTTGCCGGTTATTTCGGTAGTTCCGGCAAAGTGGATACTTTGACCTACGAAGGAAACCAAATTATTAACGGCGGTTCCAGAAATGCATTTGTAATGGAAATAACCCCCGATGGTGATTTCGTTTGGGGAACAACCGGCGGTGGACCTGCTTATACTTACGGTAATGAAGTGGTTAACGATGGCGAAGGTAATATTTATCTTTGCGGTTCTTACAAGGATACCACTGCCGAATTTGGAACAACAACCTTAAATTTTGTAGATAGCTATGAAGGATTTGTTGCAAAATTAGACGGAAGTGGTAATTTCGTATGGGCAAGTAATTTTTACGGTCCCGGTTCCGACGGCGCTTATGGTATTGACTATGCGGAAAATGGTGATAAGAAAGTTGTCGGTGTCGCAGGATATTTTGAAGACACTCTTTATGTCGGTGAGGATAATACTTTATATTCTGCAGGCGGTAAGGACTTAGTAGTTATCGGCTTTGATGCTGAAAGTGGTCATGCGGAAGGTGGCTTTAGTGCAGGAGGTCCTGAAGGTGATGAAAGCGGATCCGTAATTAAATTTATTGGCAGAGACCCTGACCTTATACTTGTAGGCGGTTACTCGCAGAGTAATTTTGTTTTTGGCGAAGATACGGTTGTTAACTTAGGAAAAAAAGACGCTCTTATTGTAGCTATGGACCATGGGAAAGAGCATGCGCTTGGTATGGGAGGTAATTCTTACGATTATCTTCGCGGTTTGGGTTATGATGATGCCGGAAACGTATATTTATTCGGATATTTCAAAAGTAATCCCGCAAACTTTTTACTTGATGTTAATAGCCAAGGCTCTTATGATTTATGGTTAAGCAAATGGCCTGCAGAAGGAAAAGGTGTTAAGGTTACCTTTGAATGCGATATGTCAGTCCAAGAACAAAAAGGTTCGTTTAACCCTGCTTCTTCACAAGTTTATGTAAGAGGAAGTTTTAATGGTTGGGGCGAAACGGAATTATTCGATCCGGACGCTGATTTGGTTTATTCCGGTGATGTTGACGGATTAAACCCCGGCGAAACCGTTTACTTCAAATTCTTCTACAACAATCCAGACACTTGGGAGAACGATCCGAATCGTGAATACGTAGTTCCCGATGGCGGCGGCGTTTATTACGATTTCTTCAACCGCGACAGCGTTCCTCCGATGGGATTCTCGAATATTACCTTCCAAGTTGATATGAGCATCAAACAACAGGAAGGTACATTCGACCCGAACAACTCGCAGGTTTCCGTAAGAGGAAGTTTTAACGGTTGGGGCGAAACCCCGATGTCGGATGTCGGTAATTATTTGTACGAAGCTACAATCGATTCACTCTCGATTGGAGAAACCGAATACTTTAAATTCTTCTACAACAATCCCGATACTTGGGAAGGTGACCCGAACCGTGAATACGTAGTTCCTGATCACGATGCAATTGCAGGTCCTTACTTCTTTGACCGTGACAGTGTTGTTAATATTACAGGTAACGGTAATATCCTATTCTCTGTGGATATGAGTGTAATGAGTGAAGTAGGTATTTTTGACCTCGTAACGGATTCTGTTCAAATTCGCGGTGGTTTCAACGGCTGGAGTGGTGACGACGTAGCCCGCTCGCACATGATGCAAAACCCGTTGAACCCGAACCTTTACACATTGAACGTTCCGTTCGAAAATCAACCTGTCGGTGATATGCTTGAATACAAATTCTATGCTAATTTGGCAAATCCGGGTATCTGGACTGACGGTTGGGAAAGACCTACCGAGACAGGCGGTGGTAACCGCTTCATTGAGTTCCAAGCTCAGCCTGATCAAGTGGCAGACCCGGCATACTTTGCCGATGTAACACCCGGACAGGTTATTACGGACGGTCAAACGCTAAGCATTACATTCAGCGTGGATATGCATCCTGCAATGGATTCTACATTGCAAGCAGTACCGTTTAATCCTGCAACGGATACTCTCTATTGGATTTGCGAACAGCCTTCTTTCGTAAGAACACAAGGTTGGACTGACACCGATGATATGAGAGTACTGGAAATGACCGACCCTGACGGTGACGGAATTTACACCGGCACGTTAACGGTTAACGGTCCTTCGTTCAACTCATTTGTTTACAGATACGGATACGTAAGCGCTTCCGACGGCAGCTACATTCACGAACCTGCAGGCTTCGGACGTTTTGCTTACAGAGTAAGATACATTGCAATGAACGGACCGAGGGACTTCGTACAACCCTATTCAGCTCCTACCGATGTTTGGACAAACCAAGAAGACAAGTCCGACCAGTGGGAACCGAATCCGTTGTCTTCGGATGTTAAGAAAACAGGCGAAATCGTTAAACACTTTGAATTGGAGCAGAACTATCCTAACCCGTTCAACCCGACAACCACAATTCGCTTTAGCGTTCCTGCTAAGGAATTGGTTACGTTGAAGGTATTTAACGTATTGGGTCAGGAAGTAATGACGCTTGTTAACAAAGAGATGAGCGCAGGTTCCTACAAGGTTAACTTCGATGCATCCAATTTGCCCACCGGCGTTTACATTTACAAAATGACCGCAGGCAAATTCTCTGCAACCAAGAAGATGATTCTTCTGAAGTAATAAATTCAAGGGCGTCTGAAACACGGCGCCCTTTCTTTTAAATTCTTAATTCTTTCTTTTTAATCATCACTTGAAAAACTCAAATGAAGAATAATATCAGGAAGTACTTTCAGTTTACCATAATAGCGTTAATTCTAATTGCTATTTTCAGACCCCTTTTTGACGCTGCCTACCATCCCGATTTCGAAGCTTACTGTCCCTTGGGCGGAATTGCTTCTTTAATGAGCAAATTAAACCTTGGCAGTCTCTCTTGCACAATGAGCGAGGTTCAGGTTACGCTCGGAATTGTTTTGATTGTAGGAACGATTTTATTTGGCAAATTATTTTGCAGTTACATTTGTCCGATTGGAACGGTTTCCGAATGGCTCGGAAGACTCGGCGACAAGCTAAAAATCAACATTAAAATTCCCGACATACCGGACAGGATTTTAAGAAGTTTAAAAT